>CAMLIT010000130.1 GCA_946480295.1 uncultured Gemmatimonadota bacterium | reverse complement strand
GTCCCCGCAGCGATGCGCGCCGACGGCATTCCGTTTGGAATCACTCTGCTCGCGCCCGCCGGACGGGACGCAAAACTCGCCAGCATCGGCCGCGTGTTTCATGCCGACACCAAACTCAAGACCGGCGCAATGGGCGTCGCTCAGCCGCCGCTCGCGCCTGTCGCGAAACAGCCGGGCATGGATGAAGTCGCCATCGTCGCCGTCGGCGCGCATCTCTCCGGCATGGCGCTGAACCATGAACTGTTGTCGCTCGGCGGACGGCTGATCGGTGCCCTTCAGGTGAGACGTGGGCCGCCCCCTGCGGGCCGGCCCTCTTCTCTTGTCCCGCGTACGGGCCGCTCGACGGGCCTATCGGTACCCCATCGCCTGCAACTGGAACAGCTCCGCGTACAACCCGCCGCGCGCCACCAACGCGTCGTGCGTCCCTTCCTCCACCACCTCCCCCTGCCGCAGCACGACGATGCGGTCGGCCATGCGCACGGTGGAGAAGCGGTGCGAGATGAGCACCGCCATGCGCCCGGCGATCAGCTCGGAGAAGCGGAGAAAGACCTCGTACTCGGCGCGCGCGTCGAGCGCCGCGGTCGGCTCGTCGAGGATGAGGACCTGCGCATCGCGCATGTACGCGCGCGCCAGCGCGACTTTCTGCCACTCGCCGCCCGACAGGTCGACGCCGCCCTCGAAGCGGCGGCCGAGCATCTGGCGGTAGCCGCCGGGGAAGCGCGGGAGCAGCGACGCGGCGAGGGACTTCTCGGCGGCGGTGGTAATGGGGGCGGGGATGCTGCCGGCGCCGCCTGACACCGCGCCATCCGCCTTCCGCTCGCCGCCTTCCGCGGGCCGCTCCGGAACCTCCGTCATGCCTCCCGAGGGTTGCGGAGAGCGGAGGGCGGAGAGCGGAGCGCGTTCGGCGTCGAGATACTCGCGCACCCGCTCGATCTCCCCCACGCCGATGTTCTCGTCGAAGCGCATGTCGTAGCGGACGAAGTCCTGGAAGATGACGCCGATCGCCTGGCGCACCGAGGCGAGGTCGTAGTCGCGCAGGTCGACGCCGTCGAGGAGGATGCGCCCTTCCGTCGGGTCGTAGAGGCGGGCGAGGAGCTTGGTGATGGTCGTCTTGCCGGCGCCGTTCTCGCCGACGAGGGCGAGGCGTTCGCCGGGACGCAGGGTGAAGGTGACGTGGCGGACCGCCCAGCGCTCGCTGCCGGGATAGCGGAAGCCGACGTCCTCGAACACGAAGCCCTCGCGGATGGGGAGCGGCACGGGCCGCGCCTCCGGCTTCGAGCGGATGGTCGGCTCGATGGCGAGGAAGTCGAAGAGGTCCTTGAGATAGAGGCTCTGCTCGTAGATGTCGCTCGCCGAGAGGAGCAGCCCCTGGATGAGGTCGCGGCTGCGCGAGAAGGACGACGCGAGGAAGGTGAGCGAGCCGATGGTGATCGTCCCCTGCACGGCGCGCAGGATGATGGTGACGTAGGCGCCGTAGTAGCCGAGGGTGCCGAAGAGGGAGAGCCCGGCGCTGGCGAGCCCCTTCCGCACGGAGAGGCGCGCGTTCTCCAGGTAGTAGCGGTCGGAGAGGTCGCGATAGCGCTCGATGAGCCAGGGGGCGAGGCCGAACATCTGGACTTCCTTGGCCGCGCGGTCGCTCGCGCCGACGAAGCGGATGTAGTCCAGCTCGCGCCGCTCCGGCGTCCAGCGGAAGAGCAGGGAATAGGAGAGCGCGGCGAAGTGCGTCTCGCCGACGAAGCTGGGGACGACGGCGACGGCGAGGAGGAGGAGGAGCCAGGGGTTGTAGACGACGAGCGCCGTGCCTAACGAGACGAGGGTCAGCGCGTTCTGCCCCATCGTCACGAGCTGCGCCAGCAGCCCGATGCGCCCGGTGGTCCCGCGGCGCGCCCGCTCGAGGTGGTCGTAGAACTCGGGGTCCTCGAACTGGTGCAGGTCGAGGGTGGCGGCGTGCTCCATGATCCGCACGCTGATCCGGTTCGTGAACAGGTCGCCGAGGAGGCTCTCGACGAGCGACGACGCGCGGGCGAGCAGCTCGCCGGCGACGACGATCGCGAACTCGAGGGCGACCAGCCGCCAGATGCGCGGGTAGTCGGGCCCGTAGCGCAGCGCGCGCACGACGGCGTCGATGATGAGCTTCCCGATCCAGAGCGTGGCGAGGGGCACGAACGCGCGCACGATCCGCAGGACGATCATCGCCACCGTGTACCCCGCGTGCGTCCCCCACACGAGCCGCAGGAGGGGCGGCACGTAGCGCAGCGCCGCGATCCGCTCCCGCCAGGTGGGGGGCTTCTCGTCGGGCTGGAGACGCGTGCGCGGGCGGCCGGGGACGGGCGGGGCGGTCATGCCTGAAAGCTGGCAGGGGGACGGGTTTGCGGGAGTGGGGTGGGGGCGTAGGTTGAGGCGCGGCGGGAGACGCGGGAGGCGGGACGCGGGAGGTGAAAGGACGTGATTGGTCGTTGGTCGTTCGTTCCTGGCGAGCCGCCCGGGAACCCTCACGTGGCGTCCCGAGCGGCTCGCCAGGAACGAAGAACCAATGACGTCGTCCCCTCTGCCACCACCGGCGACGCACGCCGCGGATCTGGCTCCGTCGCGCCACGGCCAGATCCTTCGGCTACGCCTCAGGATCACAAACTCACGCCGAGCCGCTCCCGCGAACGCCCTCACGCCACCACTCGTCCCTCGTCCCTCGTCCCCCGCCGCCTCCCCCCTCCCGCCTCCCTCCTCCCGCGATGCGCCTCCGCCGCTCGCTCGGCACCCTCTCCCTCGTCTTCATCCTCTACTTCACCACCTCCGGCGGGCCGTACACGACGGAGACGCTGGTGGCGTCGGTGGGACCCGGGCTGGCGCTCCTCATCCTCGTCCTCGTCCCCCTCGTCTGGTCCATCCCCGAGGTGCTGATCGTCGGCGAGCTGGCGAGCATGCTCCCCGAGGAGGGCGGCTACTATCGCTGGGTGCAGCGCGCCTTCGGCCCCTTCTGGGCGTTCCAGAACGGCTGGCTGACGTGGATGTATTCGCTCGTGGACATGGCGATCTATCCCGAGCTGTTCAACCAGTACCTCGCCTGGTTCTTCCCGCACCTCGGCGCCACCGCGCGCTGGGAGGTCGCGCTCGCCGTCATCTGGGGGGCGACGGCGATCAACCTCCTCGGCTCGTTGCGCGTCGGCGAGACGTCGGTGATCACCGGGAGCTTCATCTTCGCCGGATTCCTCGCGCTCGCCATCGCCGCGGTGCCGCACGTGTCGCACACGCCCTGGGTGCCGCTCGTGGCGCCGGGGACGAACGGCTTCAAGGGGATCGCCGTCGGCCTCTCGATCGCCCTCTGGAACTACATCGGTTGGGACAACGCCTCCACGGTGCAGGGCGAGGTGCGCGACGCGGGGCGCAGCTACCCGCGCGCCCTGGCGGTCGCGCTGCCGCTCGTCGCCATCGGCTACCTGCTGCCGCTGCTCACGACTCTCGGCGCCTCCGACTGGCGCTCGTGGACCGACGGCGGGTGGCCGGAGATCGCCGTCGCCTCCGCCGGCGCGTTCGGCCGCTGGCTCGCGCTGTGGGTCGCCATCGGCGGGATGGTGAGCGCGCTCTCGCTGTTCAACGCGCTGCTCCTCTCGTACTCGCGCATCCCGCTCGTGATGGCCGACGACGGCTACCTGCCCGCGCCGCTGGCGCGCACCGACCGCCGCGGCACGCCGCGCAACGCGGTGCTCGTGTCGGCGGTCGCGTACTCGATCTTCGTCCTCGTCCCCTTCGGGCGCCTCGTCGTCGCCGACGTGCTGCTCTACTCGCTCGCCCTCGCGCTGGAGTTCGCGTCGCTCATCCGGCTGCGCACCGCCGAGCCGGCGCTGCGCGGATCGTTCCGCATCCCGCTCGGCGCGAAGGGGGTGACCGTGCTCGCGTCGATGCCGATGTGCGTGCTGCTGTTCGTGATCGGCGCGTCGTTTCGCGACGGCGACTACGGCCTGCCGGCGGTGATCGGCTCCGCGGCCGCCATGGCCCTCGGTCCGATCTGCTGGTGGGCGGCCGCGCGCTACCGCGGAGAGCGCCGCGCGTCGACGGCGTCGCAGGAGGCGCGGTGAGCGTCGAGCGGCTCGTCGACGCTCAAGCGCTTCGCGTGACTCACGGCTGCTTGTAGATCGTCCCGCCCTTCATCACGAACTCGACGCGGCTGACCGCGGTGATGTCCTTCGTCGGGTCGCCCGGCACGGCGATGAGATCGGCGTAGAGCCCGGGCTTCACCATCCCGATGCGGTCGTCCCAGCGCAGCAGCTTCGCGTCGTTGGAGGTCGCGGCGACGAGCGCCTGGGTGGGGGTGAGGCCGTAGTCCACGAGCAGCTCCAGCTCGCGGTAGTTCTCGCCGTGGGTGAAGACGCCGACGTCGCTGCCGTTGCAGAAGGTGACGCCCGCGTCGATCGCCGCCTTCATGCTCGCGCGCTTCTGCCGGATCGCCGGCGGCTCCGGCGCGCCCGGCTTCCAGCCGCTGTACCGCATGATCGCGTTCGTCGCCGCCACCGTCGGCACGTAGCAGACGCCGTGCTCCTTCATGAGGCGGAAGACCTCGGGCGTGCCCGCGTCGCCGTGCTCGATCGAGTTCACGCCGGCGAGGATGGCGCGGCGCATCCCCTCGGCGGTGGCGGAGTGCGCGGCCACGGGGCGGCCGGAGCTGTGGGCGACGTCGACGATCTGCTTCATCTCCGCCTCGGTGAACGTCGGCTCGGCCTCGCCCTGCGGACCCCAGCGGTAGTCGGCGTAGAACTTCACCCAGTCGGCGCCGTGCTTGATCTGCTCGCGCACGACGCGGGTCACGCCGTCGATCCCGCTCGCCTCCTGCGCCCCCTGCGGGATGTCGTCGGCGATCTCGGGATCGAAGCTCCGCGGGCTCGGGCCGTAGCTCCCGGTGGCGACGATCGCGCGCGTGGCGACGAACATTCGCGGGCCGGGGATGATCCCCTGCTCTATCGCCTGCTTCACGCCGACGTCGGAGTAGCTCGCGCCCTCGGTGCCGAGGTCGCGCAGCGTGGTGAAGCCGGCGAGGAGCGTGGCGCGGACGTGGTTCACCGCGCGCGCGACGCGGAGCGCGTCGGCCTCGTGCAGCACCTGGTCGTTCCACGACGTTTCGTTGTACGGGTGCAGCAGGATGTGCGAGTGCGCGTCGATGAGCCCGGGGAGGAGGGTCGTGCCGGGAAGCTGGATCGTGTTCGCGCCCGCGGGCACGTCGAGGCTCGCGCGCGGACCCACGGCGAGGATCTTCTCGCCCTGCACGACGACGGCCCACCCCTCGTGAGGCGCGGTCGCGGTGCCGTCCCAGACGCGGGCGGGGACGAGGAGCGTGGCGCGCGTGGCGAGGGGCGGGCGCTGCTGGGCGGCGGCGGGGAGGGCGACGAGGGACGCGAGGAGTGGGGTCAGGCGCATCGCGGGAGGCGGGAGGCGGGAGGCGGCGGGGACGAGGGACGAGGACGAGGGGCGAGGCCGCCCAGAGCGTCGCGGGCCAATCTACACGAGCGGGCGCGTGACGCGACCCCGGTTCCCGCCAGGCGATCCGCGTGCATCCGCACACCCCAGCGCTCCGCGGCGCCCGCACGTACCTTCAAACGACCTCTCCCCCCTCCCCATGCGACTGTCTCGCATCGCCCTCCTCGCGCTCCTCGCGGCCGCGCCGCTCGCCGCCGGTGCGCAGGCGCGGAAGCGCGCCCTCACCCCCGCCGACTGGGACCACTGGCGCTCCATCGCCGGCGCCGCGCTCTCGCCCGACGGGCACTGGGCGATCTACTCGCTCGTGCCGCAGGTCGGCGACGGGGAGCTCGTCGTGCGCGCCACGAGCGGCCCGACGGAGTATCGCGTCCCGCGCGGCTTCATCGGCCGCCCGCAGGTCGTCGCCGGGATGCGCGACACCGCCGGGCTTCCCGCCGGCCAGATCACCGCCGACAGCCACTTCGCCGTGGCGCTCACCTATGCGCCGATGGCGGAGTTCGAGCGCGCGCGCCGCGAGCATCGCCGCGCCGCGCAGCAGCCGAAGGCGGCGCTGGCGATCGTCCGTCTCGCCGACGGGAACGTCGCGTCGATCGCGCGCGTGAAGTCGTTCCGGCTGCCGAAGGACGCCGGCGGCTGGGTCGCGTACCTGCTGGAGCCGAGCGACAGCGGGGCGAACGGCGCGCACGCCGACTCGGCGCAGCGCGGGGCCAGGCGCGAGTACGGGAGCACCCTCGTCCTCCGCGACCTCGCCACCGGCGCCGAGCGGCGCTTCGCCGACGTCGTGAGCTACGCGTTCGACGACAGCGCGAAGTGGCTCGGCTTCACGACCTCGTCGCGCTCACCGGAGCGGGACGGGGCGTGGGTGGTCGCGCCGAGCGAGGGGCGCGAGATCGCCCTCGCCAGCGGGCGTGGGAACTACCGGCAGCTCGCCTTCGACCGCGCGGGCGTGCAGGCCGCGTTCCTCTCCGACCGCGACGAGGCGACCGCGGCGAAGCCGCGCTACGCGCTGTACTACGCGTCGCTGACCGTGAATCGCCAGGCGAGGGTCGTCGTGCCACCCGGCGCGCTCGGGGACAGCGAGGTCGTCTTCGAGCACGGCCGCGTCGCCTTCACGCGCGATGGCAGCGCGGTGCTCTTCGGCGTCGCGCCGCCGCCCCTCGACTCCATCCCCACGGATTCGCTGTACGACAGGGCCGTCGTGGACGTCTGGAGCTGGACCGACGCGCGCATCCAGCCGGAGCAGAAGGCGGAGGCCGCGCGCGACCGCATGCGTTCGTTCGCGGCGATCTACCACGTCGCCAGCGGCCGCTTCGTGCAGCTCGCCAACGACTCGATGCCGAACGTCACCGTCTCCGACGACGGGCGCACCGCGCTCGCCGCCACGAGCGAGCGCTACGCCATCGAGCGCACGTGGGGGGAGGAGGGAGACGACCTCTGGCTGATCGACGCGACCACCGGCGCGCGGCGGCTCATCCGGTCGAAGATCAGCGGCCAGTCGCGGCTCTCCCCCGAGGGCAGGTACGTGCTCTTCTTCGACGCCGGCCGCTGGTACGCCTACGCCGTGGCGAGCGGCCGCACCGTCGACCTCACCGGGCCGGCGACGGGCGTGCACTTCGAGGAGGAGACGTGGGACACGCCGTCCACGCCGGCCGCGTGGGGCGTGGCCGGGTTCACGAAGGGCGACCGTTCGGTCCTGCTCTACGACCGGTACGACGTCTGGGAGATGGATCCCGCCGGCGGTCAGCCGCCGCGCGTCGTCACCGACTCGCTCGGCAGGCGGCGGCACCTCGTCTTCCGGGTCGTGCAGCTCGACCCGGAGGCGCGCGCGATCGACCCGTCGCAGCCGCTGCTCCTGCACGCGTTCGACGACTCGAGCAAGGCGAGCGGCTTCTACGATGCGCGCGCCGACGTGCGACGGACGCCGGTGCGGCTGGTGATGGCCGATGCCTCCTTCGGGCCGCCGGCGAAGGCGCGCCACGCGAATCAGCTCCTTCTCACGCGCGGCACCTTCGTCGAGTTCCCGAACCTCTGGACGGGGCGCGACTTCGCGACCCTCACGCCGATCTCCGACGCGAACCCGCAGCAGCGGGAGTTCCGGTGGGGCACGGTGGAGCTCGTGAGCTTCACGAGCGCCGACGGCGTGCCCCTCCAGGGGCTGCTGTACAAGCCGGAGGACTTCGATCCGCACCGGAAGTACCCGATGATCGCGTACTTCTACGAGCGGCTGAGCGACAACCTGCACAGCTACATCCCGCCCGGCGGACGGAACGTGATCAACCCGACGCACTACGTCTCCAACGGGTATCTCGTCTTCGAGCCGGACATCCATTACGAGATCGGCTATCCCGGGCCGAGCGCGGTGAAGTCGATCGTGCCCGGGGTGAAGAGCATCGTCGCCCGCGGCTTCGTCGACCCGAACGCGCTCGGCCTGCAGGGGCAGTCGTGGGGCGGCTACGAGACGGCGTTCCTCGTCACGCAGACGCACATGTTCCGGGCGGCGATGGCCGGCGCGCCGGTGGCGAACATGACGAGCGCCTTCGGCGGGATCCGTTGGGGTTCCGGCCTCGCGCGCGACTTCCAGTACGAGAAGGGGCAGAGCCGCATCGGCGGCTCGCTCTGGCAGTACCCGATGCGCTATCTCGAGAACTCGCCCCTCTTCTGGGCCGACAAGATCACGACGCCGCTCCTCATGATGGCGAACGACGCCGACGACGCGGTGCCCTGGTATCAGGGGATCGAGATGTTCGTCGCGATGCGCCGGCTGCGAAAGGAAGCGTACCTGCTCGTCTACAACGGCGACGTGCACAACCCCACCAAGCGGGCGAACCAGAAGGACGTCGCGCTCAAGATGCAGCAGTTCTTCGACTACCACCTGCGCGGGTACCCGGAGCCGGACTGGATGCTGCACGGCGTTCCGTACAGGTTGAAGGGACGGGACCAGCTGGCGGGACCAGCGGTGCAGGCGGGGGGGAAGAGATAGGGGTCCGGTGTTCGCCTCCCGTCGGATGTCGTGTGCACTGAAACAGGAAGCGCGTAGTTGGTGGTAAGTTTTTGGTAGTTGGCCAGCCGCTCGGGATGCTTCTTGCGGCATCCCGAGCGGCCCGCCAACGACCAACGACCAATCACGTTGTTCGGCGTCCGCGCCTCACCCCTCGACCCTGCCCCCATGCCCTCCCATCGCCTCATCGGCTCCGACATGCAGGCCGTGATCGTCACCCTCGACCGCGGCGAGACGGTCATCGCGGAAGCCGGCGTCATGATGTACATGCAGGCCGGCATCGCGATGGAGACGACCCTCGATCCGAATGCGCAGGGCGGGGGACTGCTCGGCAAGCTCGTCGCCGGCGCCAAACGCGCGATCTCCGGCGACTCCTTCTTCATGACCACCTTCACCAACCGCGCCGGCGTGCCGCAGGACGTCGCCTTCGCCGCCCCGTATCCCGGGAAGATCCGCGAGATCGCCCTGCGCGAGTGGGGCGGGAGCATCGTCGCCCAGCGCAACGCCTTCCTCTGCGCCGACCGCGGCGTGAACGTCACCGTGACCTTCACGCGCCGGCTCGGCGCCGGCTTCTTCGGCGGGGAGGGATTCATCCTCCAGCGCGTCCACGGCGACGGGATGGCGTACCTCCATGCCTGCGGCACCCTGCACGAGATGCAGCTCGCCGCCGGCGAGGTGCTGCGCGTCGACACCGGCTGCGTCGTCGCGATGGACGAGGGCGTGGACTTCGACATCGAGATGGTGCCCGGCTTCAAGGCCGCGCTCTTCGGCGGGGAGGGGCTCTTCTTCGCCCGGCTCACCGGCCCCGGGCGCGTGATCCTGCAGACGCTCCCCTTCTCGCGCCTCGCCGACCGCATCATCGCCGCCGCGCCGCGCGAGAACGGCAGCCGCACCGAGGAGGCGAGCGGCCTCGGCGCCATCGGCCTCGGCGCGCTCGGCGCGATTCTGGAAGGGGATCGGTAGGCGGGAGGCGCGGGGACGAGGGACGAGGGGCGAGCAACTGCGTGATTGGTCGTTGGTCGTTGGCCGACCTCGGGACGCCACCGGATTCGTCCCGAGCGGCTCGCCAATGACCAGGAACAAACAACCAACGACGTCGTCCCTCGTCCCGCCTCCCGCCTCCCGCGCGCTCGACCCTCGACCCTCCACCCTCGACCCTCATCATGATCCATCCCTTGCGCGAACCCTTCGAGCGCTTCGTCGCGCTGCTCGACGAGGCCCGCGCCGTCGGCCCGGAGCGGCTGCCGGAGCCCACCGCCTTCGCGCTCGGCACCGTGTCGCGCAGCGGCCGCCCCGCCGTGCGCATGCTCCTCCTCAAGGGCGTCGACGAGCGCGGCTTCGTCTTCTACACCAACTACGAGAGCCGCAAGGGCGAGGAGCTGCTCGCCACGCGCGTCGCCGCGATGTGCTTCCACTGGCAGCCGCTGGAGCTGCAGGTGCGCGTCGAGGGGCCCGTCGCGCCGGTGAGCGACGCCGAGGCCGACGCCTACTTCGCCTCGCGCGCGCGCGGCAGCCAGATCGGCGCCTGGGCCTCGCGGCAGAGCCGCCGCATGGACCACCCGGGCGACCTCCCGGCGCGCGTGGCGGAGTTCGAGCGACAGTTCGCCGGCGAGCCCGTCCCGCGCCCGCCCTACTGGTCCGGATTTCGCCTCGCCCCCGAGTGCCTGGAGTTCTGGAAGGGGATGCCCAGCCGCCTGCACGAGCGCGACGTCTACACGCGCGAGGGCGACGGCTGGTGCGTCGAGCGGCTCTACCCCTGACGGAAGCGCCGGGGCGGGTCAGGGCGTCCGGTGCGCGATCGATCTGATTAGTTTCCATTCCGCCATGGCCACACGCATCGCCGACTCCGCGCCCGCCGACGTTCCCTCCGGCTGGACCATCGACGCCGCCCGCGCGCTCTACAACATCGAAGGCTGGGGCGCCGGCTTCTTCGACGTCAACGAGCGGGGCCACGTCATCGTGCGCCCCGCCAAGGACCAGCCGGAGCACGCGCTCGACCTGTTCGAGATCGCCCTCGACCTCGAGGAGCAGGGAATCCAGCTCCCCGTGCTCCTCCGCTTCTCCGACATCCTGCGCTCGCGCATCGAGGCGCTCGCCACGCGCTTCGAGCAGGCGCGCCAGGAGTTCGGCTACACCGGCGAGTACACGACGGTCTACCCGATCAAGGTCAACCAGCAGCGGCACGTCGTCGAGGAGATCGTCGAGTTCGGGCGCCGGCAGGGCGTGGGGCTCGAGTGCGGCAGCAAGCCGGAGCTCCAGGCGGTGCTCGGCCTCGCCGAGACCGCCGAGCACATGATCGTCTGCAACGGCTACAAGGACGAGGAGTTCATGCGCCTCGCCCTCATGGGCCAGAAGCTCGGCCACAACGTCTTCATCGTCATCGAGCAGCTCAGCGAGATCGACGTGCTGCTCCAGGTGGCCGAGGAGATGGGCATCGAGCCGACGGCCGGGGTGCGCATCAAGCTCGCCTCGCGCGGCTTCGGCCGCTGGAAGGAGAGCGGCGGGGAGAAGTCGAAGTTCGGCCTCAACTCGGCGGACCTCGTCACCGCGATCGAGAAGCTGCGTGCGGCGGGCAAGCTGCACATTCTCAAGCTGATCCACTTCCATCTCGGCTCGCAGGTCACCGACATCCGCTTCATCAAGCTCGGCCTGCAGGAGATCACGCGCTTCTACGTCGAGCTGCGGCAGATGGGGATCGACATCAGCCACGTCGACGTGGGCGGCGGGCTCGGGGTGGACTACGACGGCACGAACTCCACCTTCGACTCGAGCGTCAACTACTCCCTGCAGGAGTACGCGAACGACGTCGTCTACACGCTCGCCGAGGCGTGCCGCGAGTACGAGCTGCCGATGCCGCACCTGATCAGCGAGTCGGGGCGCGCGCTCACCGCGCACCACGCCCTGCTCCTCATCAAGGTCATCGACGTCGAGTCGCACGAGGAGCGGCCCCTCCCCGAGCTGACCGACGACGACGAGCAGCTCCTGCACGAGATGGCGGCCGACTACCGCGACGCCTCGCGCAAGAACGTGTCGCGGCGACGGATCCGCGAGATCTACCACGACCTCACCTTCGACAAGGAGCGCTCGCAGGAGCTGTTCAACAGCGGCGTGCTCTCCCTGCGCGGCCGCGCGATGGCGGAGCAGA
>CAMLIT010000129.1 GCA_946480295.1 uncultured Gemmatimonadota bacterium | reverse complement strand
GAAGGGGCGGCGCGGGTGCACTACCACAATGCGATGCGTGCCGTGAAGGAGTTTCTCAATGAATGACTGCCCGAACGCGGAGATCCGCGACAGACTGCCTGACCTGCTGCACGAGCGCCTGGACGCCGGCGCGCGCGCGGAGGTGCTGACGCACGTCGAGCGGTGCGCCGAGTGCAGGGCCGAGCTCGCGTTGCTGCGGAGCGTCCAGGCGCTCCTCGTGGCCGAGCCGCGGGTCGACGTCGGCCGCATCGTTCGGGCGCTGCCGAGCCCCTCGGCCGTGCGGGTCGTGCGCATGCCGACGCGCTCGCGCTGGTTCGACTGGCGCGTGGCGGCGTCGATCGCCGCGCTCGTCGTGGGTGGCGTGTCCATCGGCACCTACGCGACCATCGGACGGAACGTGCACGAAGCCGCCGTCGGCACATCGCTCGGAGCACCGCGCAGCGTGATCGCGAAGGTGGACAGCGCGGTCGCGCCTGGCTCGACGGCAGGCACGGTAGAGGTCGCGGCAAACACGGCCGGCGCGAGCGCCGCCGTGGCTACGCACGCGGCGGTCGTGACCGAGCTGGCCACGGGCGACGGCCTGAGCGATATGAACGACGGACAGCTCCGGGCGCTGCTGGCGGACATCGAGCAGATGCAGGCGCTTCCGCCAGCCGAGCCGGACACGGTCGTGGTCACCAGCCCCGACGTCGGGCTCATGGAGGAGAACTGATGCGACGCATGCTGATCACGGCGCTCGCCGCCGTGCTGGCCACCGCCGCGAGCGTGTCGGCGCAGGGGCGGCCCGCTCGGCCGCCGCGCGGCAGCGCCCGGCTCGAGGCGCAGCGGGGGCAGCAGCTGCCGCCGGAGCAGCGGCAGGCGATCGAGCGCCGGATTCGTCAGGCGATGGCGCGCGCCGTCCGCGAGAAGGTGGGTCTCGACGAGAAGCAGATGCGGAAGCTGGCGCCCGTGAACCAGAAGTACGCACGGCAGCGGCGCGAGCTGGCGCAGCAGGAGCGCGACGTGCGCATGGCGCTGCGCAGCGCGATGATGGACACCGCGAGCCCGGACCAGGGGAAGATCGCGGCGTACCAGAACCAGCTGATCGAGCTCCAGCGCAAGCGGCTCGATGTCGTGGAGGCGGAGCAGAAGGAGCTCTCGAGCTTCATGACGCCGCTCCAGGTGGCGAAGTACCGCGCCTTGCAGGAGCAGCTTCGTCGGCGGGTGGAGGAGCTGCGGCAACGCCAGGCGCTGCGACGGGGCGGGACGGATCCGTTCGGGGCGGCGCCGGACACGGGGCGCCGCTGAGGGACGCGGGGCTGGTCGGCGGACGTTGAGCGGCCTGGCCGGGCTCGATACATTGCGGATCGCGCCCGGGTGGCGGAATCGGTAGACGCAGGGGACTCAAAATCCCCCACCCTTCGGGGTATACGAGTTCGAGTCTCGTCCCGGGTATTCACGCAGGGCACATCGAAGCCGTCCGCCTCCGGCTGGCCGCCTTCGGCCCGCGCCGCGAGCCCCATCCCGACGTCACTGGTATGGGGCTCTTTCGTTGCCGGCACCACCGTCGCCCGCCCCGCGGTGCCAAACGACGAGCCGACATCCACGGACACGGAACAAATCGAATCGATCGCGGTCGTAGAAGCCGCGCGACGTGCCGACCGGCGCCGCGCGCGGCGTCGTGCCGGCCGGGACGGAAGGAGGTATTGATGAGAGGAATCGAGGTGGTCATCGGCGCGCTGGCGCTTCTCGCCATCGCCGGGGTGCGCCCCGCGCGCGCGGGCGGACTCAAAGGCTCGCACGAGTCGATGGTGCACCAGCACGCCGTGGCCGTCCATCTCGACTTCAGCTTCGTGCACACGCCCGCGCAGGTGAAGAAGCTCGTGGCGGACAGCGCGCTCGTGCAGGTGACGCCGAATGCGCACCTCAGGCTGAGCGGCGTCTCCTATCCCTACGCGCGGCCGGAGACGCGGGACTTCGTCGAGCGGCTCGCGGCGAAGTACGACAGCGTCACCGGCTCGCCGCTCGTCGTCACGAGCCTCACGCGCCCGATCTCGAAGCAGCCGGGGAACGCGAGCCCGCTCTCGGTGCATCCGGCGGGGATGGCGGTCGACCTGCGCGTGCCGGCGAACGACAGCGCCCTCGCCTGGCTCGAGCACGAGCTCCTCTCGCTGGAGCAGGCGGGGGTCGTGGACGTGACGCGCGAGCACCATCCGCCGCACCTCCACGTCGCCGTCTTTCCCGAGGCGGTCCGCGCCTGGGCGGCAAGAGAAGACTCCGTCGCGGCTGTCGTGGGTGCGCGCCTTGCGGCCGCGCGTGCGGCGGAGCGGGTCCGGGCCGCGCGCCGCGCCGGCGCTCCCGCGGCCGCGCGCGACTCGGGCCGTCTTCGCTTCGGCCTGCTCGGCATCATGATGTTCGGCGCGGTGGGCGTCGTCGGCTCCGTGGCGACGCAGCGGCGCCGCCCGCCGCGATCGTGAGCGGCCACGAGCCGCCGCCTGCTCACGCGGCGCGGGCCGGCTCGCGCTCGTTTGGCTACTGCGCCGGCAGGAACGAGAGGAGCTTCTCGTCGGGCGGCAGCCGGACCTGGTAGTCCTCGCCCGCGGTGAGCGAGACGGAGCCCGTGCGCGGCGCGACGCCCCGGGCGAGGATGCGCGCCACGATGTTCACCGTGGCCTGCGGCGCGAGGAGGTCCGTGGGCACGACCAGCGTGTCGGTGCGGCCGGCCATCACGGTGCCGATCCGGATCGCCTGGCCGGCCGCGGTCACCCCGTACACGTCGGCCTGGTCCAGCGACTCGTTGGTGAAGAAGATGCGCGCGGGCCCCTGCCCGCCGCCGAGATGAAATGGTCCGCACGCGGCCAGCATGGCCATCGCGAGCGGTGCGCCGAGTCCGAACACTGCCGCCGAGCAGCGAGTCCTGCCGGCCATCGTGAGCCTCCGTTCCCTGACGATGCACGCCGGTTGCACTCGCCGTGCCGATGCCCGTGCGATCCTCGGCGCCGTCGGCATCCGAGCGCAGACCGGGCTGAAGCGCCGCTCGGGTGCATCGGCGTGGCCGCGCGCGCAGCGACGCGATATTTTCAGGGCTGCGAGCCGCGCCGGCGAGCGTCGCCGGCCGCACGCCGCTCCGGCGTCGTCGGTCCGGAGCGCGACCCTCGTCCGGAGCGTGGATGGCGGAACCGGAGCGGATCGGGGCGGATGGCGTCGACCGGGAAGACGCAGCCGATGGGGGCGGGCGGTCCTCGTTTGGCGCGACCGCCGGGGGCGACCTCGCGCCGCTGCTCGATCGCCGCGCCGGCGGCGGCGCCGACGACGAGCAGGTCTTCCGCGCCGTCGTCGCCGCCTCGCCCCTCGCGATCTGGGTCGTCGACCTCGACGGGCGCGTCCTCCTCTGGAATCCTGCCGCGGAGCGGCTCACCGGCTGGCGTGCCGGGGAGGCGTTGGGCCATTCCCAGCGCGTGGTGCCTGACGACGCGCGAGACGAGTTCGACGGCCTGCGCGCGCGCCTCGCGGCCGGGGCATCGCAGGCGCACGTCGTCCTTCATCATCGCCGCGCGGATGGGCAGGTCATCCCCTGCAGCGTATCGGCCGCGCCCATCCGCGACGAGGACGGACGACTGCTGGCGATCGTCGGCATCGTCGCCGAGGACACGGAGCCCAGGCACGACGCGCCGGCGCTCGATACCGTCCGGCTGATCGCCGAGGCGCGCACGGCGGCCGACCGGACCGCGCGGCTGCAGGCCGTCACGGCGGGGCTCGCCCGCGCCTTCACGCCCGAGGAGGTGGCCGACACCGTCGTGCGGGAGGGGATGGCCGCGTTCCAGTCCAGCGAGGGCATCCTGTGCCTGATGAGCGACGATGGCCAGTGGCTGGAGATCGTCCGCGCCCTCGGCCTGCCGGCGGAGACGGAGCGGCAGTTCCGTCGCTTCGCGCTCGACGCGCCCTTCCCGCTCTCCGACGCGGTGCGCCGGCGCGAGCCGCTCTTCCTCGAGAGCAAGGCGGCGGTGCAGTCGCGCTATCCCGCGCTGCGGGAGGCGAACCGGCGGGCGGCGACGGAGTCGTGGATCTCGCTGCCGCTGGTCGCGGAGCACACGGTCGTCGGCGGCCTCTCCTTCGGCTTCGCCGACGCGCGCAGCTTCAGCGCCGAGGACCGCGCGCTGGGCATCGCCCTCGCCCAGCAGTGCACGCAGGCGCTCGAGCGCGCCCGGCTGCTCGACTCCGAGCGCCGGGCGCGCGCGGCCGCCGAACGACTCCAGGCGCTCACCGCCGCCCTGTCGGAGGCGGTCACGCGCGATGCCGTCGGGACGGTCGTCATGCGGCACGGCGTGACGGCGCTCGGCGCCTACGCCGGCGTGCTCGCCCTCCGCACGCCGGACGGCGGCGAGCTCGAGCTCGAGAGCTCGGTCGGCTACCCCGCCGAAGCGTGCATGTCGGCGGGTCGGCGCTGGCCCCTCACGGCGCGCATCCCGATCGTGGAGGCCGCGCTCTCGGGCGATCCCGTCTTCGTCGAGTCGCCCGACGCGTGGGCGCGCCGCTACCCCGGCGGCTACGCCCCGAAGGGCAGTCCCAGCGCGGCGTGGGCGGCGATTCCGCTCGCCATCGCCGGCCAGCCGCACGGAGCGCTGCTGTGGACCTACGATTGTCCGCGGGAGTTTCACCGCGACGACCGCGCGCTCCTCGAGGCCATCGCCCGGCAGTGCTCGCAGGCGCTGGAGCGCGCACGTCTCTTCGAGGCGGAGCAGGAGGCGCGGCGCGAGGCCGAGCAGGCGCGCGTGCGCGCCGACGAGGCGAACCGCGCGAAGACGGAGTTCCTCGCCGTGATGAGCCACGAGCTCCGCACGCCCCTCAACGCCATCGGCGGCTACGCCGAGCTGCTCGAGATGGGCATCCACGGGCAGCTTGCCGACGCGCAGCGCGACGCGATCCTGCGCATCCAGCGCAGCCAGCGCCACCTCCTTGGCCTCATCAACGACGTCCTGAACTTCGTGCGGATCGACGCCGGACACCTCGAGCTCGAGCTCGGGGCGATTCCGGTCCACGACGCGCTCGTCGGCCTCGAGGCGCTCGTCGCGCCGCAGGTCAGCGCCAAGCACCTCGCGTACGTGTACGACGGGTGCGATCCCGCGATCACCGCGTACGCGGACATCGAGAAGACGCGGCAGATCCTGCTCAACCTCCTGTCGAACGCGATCAAGTTCACCGCCGCGGGGGGACGGATCGAGGTGCGGTGCGGCGCCGATGCCGACTGGGTGCGCATCACCGTGGCAGATTCGGGTCCGGGCATCCCGGCGGACAAGCTCGATCGGATCTTCGAGCCCTTCGTGCAGCTCGATTCGGGGCGCACGCGCACGCACGACGGCACCGGGCTCGGTCTGGCGATCAGCCGTGACCTGGCGCGGGCGATGGATGGCGAGCTGACCGTGGCGAGCGCGGTGGGGCAGGGCTCCGCCTTCACGCTGGCGCTGCGCCACGCGGGGTGACCGGGCGCGCGGTGCCGCGGAAGAGGCGCTTCGACATCGACCTCGTCCTGAAGGCCATCCGCGCCGCCGTCGCCGGCCTGACCCCGCCGTGGCCGCGCTCCCGGCGAGCAGGATCGATGCGCTGATCCGCGCGTGCACCTTCCACGAGGCGAAGGCGCGCACCATCCGCGAGATCGCGCGGCGCACCGTCGCCGAGTTCGGCGGCGAGCTGCCGTGCGACGTCGACGTGCTGACGTCGTTCAAGGACACCGCCACGCCCGAGGGGACGATGGTCGCGCTGGAGCGCAAGCTGCCCAGGCGCTACTGGATCGAGATCAACCGGCTGCTCGTGCCCTTCGGGAAGCACGTCTGCACCGGGCGGCTGCCGCGGTGCTCGACGTGTCCGGTGCTCTCCTACCGCCGGCAGGTGGAGGTCACCACGCACCGGTGAGGTGAGGCAGGAGTGTTGCAGGTGTGGCGTGCGTCCCACAGTTCCCGCGGGTCGCGCGGTGGCAAAGCCTGCGGGGGAAGCGGCTTCCGCATCCGGAGCGTGGCTTGCGTGGGGAGTGGCGCCGCCCCACGCCCGCCGCTCATGGCCGCGCGGTCAGCGGCGGCATTCCGTGTGGATGCCGGACGCCTACCCGGGATCGGCAGTGGATTCCCATTCGGACGAGCCACGCGAGTTCACGCTCGCGCTCCCGGCGCGCACTCGCCTCGCCGGCGGCTACGAGCTGCTCCACCCGCTGGAGGGCGGGAGCACGGCCTCGGTCATGTACCTCGCGCACGACGATCGCTCCGGCGCGCCGGTGCTCGTCGAGGAGTTCCTTCCGCGCGCCCTCGCCGGTCGCCGGGAGGACGGCCACGTCCGGCCGCATTCGCCGATGGAGGAGCGTGAGTTCACGCGCGCCATGCGGCGATTCGCGCTCGAGTCGGAGCTGCTGCGCGACATCGTGCACGAGCACCTCGTGCGCGTGATCGACGTCGTCGAGGAGAACGGGACGGCCTACGTCGTCATGGAGCCGCACGAGGGCGAAACTCTCGCGACGACGCTCGCATCGGCCGGCGGCGTGCTTCCGGCCGGGCGGGCCATCGAGACGATGCTGTGCATCCTCGACGCGCTCGACGCCGTCCACGCGGAGGGCATCCTGCACCGCGCGATCTCGCCGGAGGCGATCACGGTCTCCGCAGCCGGCACGCCGCGTCTCGTCGGCTTCTCGGCCGCGCGGCACGTGCCCGGCGCGCATGCGCTGGCGTCGCCATGGATGGCGATCGAGCAGTACGGCGCCCGCGGCCTCGGGCCGTGGACGGACGTGCATGGCTGCGCCGCCGTCCTCTACCGACTGATCACCGGATCGGCACCGCCCACGGCCACGGAGCGGGCGGCGGGCACGCCACTCGTCGCTCCAGCCGTCGCCGTCCCCGGGCTCGCGCCGGAGCTGTCGATGCTGATGCTCAACGCGCTCGCGCAGTCGCCGGAACAGCGTCCGCATTCCGCCGGGGAATTCCGTCGTCGGCTCCTCGCCCTGGGCGGCACGAAGCCGCGGCCATCGTATGCCGCTGCCGGCGCCGACGGCTCAGGGGGATCTTCCGCTCCTCTCGCCGGGCTGCCGATGGCGCTCGTGCCCCCGGCGGCACCCGATGGAGAGAAGGGCGAGCTCGTAGTGGTGGACAGCGATTTCGGCTGGTACGCGCTTCCCGCGGAACGACACGGGCGGTTCAGCCTCATCGCGCCCCTGCGTCGGCTTCGCACCCTGGTCACGGCACGACTGGCTCGCGCGAAGCCCGTTGCCAGCGCCAGGGGCCATCGCCGGATGCTGTGGATCGTCGTCTCCGCGGTCGTGACGGCGATGCTCGCGGTGGGGCTCCCCCTCTGGCGGGGCGTGCTCCGCGCCGAACGGACCACGCCAGCTCCCGCTGTGACCACGACGGCGACTACGCGCCCGATCGCGACGACCTCCGCGCCGCCCGTCGCGATGTCGCAACCGCCAGCGCAGCCCACGCAGTCGACGCCATCGCCGGCAACGAGCAAGGACACCGTCGCCATGCGCATCTCGCCGTCGACGACGACGGCGGGCGCAGTCATCAGCGGTGCCGCCACGGGCATCCTGACGTCCAGTCAGCGCACCTTCCAGCCGATCGCGTCGCGGTCGCGCCTCCCCGAGCGCGCGCGGTCCATGGCGGCGGCGAAGTCTCGCGAGGAGACGAGGACTCCGGGCGCGCCACCATCCGCTGGTCGTGAGCAGGCATCGTCTGGCACGCCTTCGGTCGCATCGACGGCGCCGGCCATCATCGCGCCCGTGGTGCACCTCGGACCGATCCCGGTGCCTGGCGGCGGGTTGGAGTTGGTCTCCGCTCCGCCCGCGCTCCTGCTCGCCCTGCGCGACCGCTTCGACGCCGGCGCGAAGCACGTCGACGACGGCGACTACGCGGCGGGGCGGCGCATCTTCCACGAGCTGCTGGTGCGGACGGACAGCGTGCTGCAGAAGTACGTCACGTCGCCCGCGCTCACTTCGCTGCGCGACGAGATCCAACGGGCCGACGCGCAGGCGCGAGCCGCCTGTGGCGCGGAGAACGACCTTCTGCGCCGTCGCGGCGCGTCGGAGAAGCCATGCGCCTGACGACGGTCTGCGGAATCGGCGCGCTCCTCGTCCTCGCGGCACGACCCGCGCGCGCGCAGACGGACGCGCTGTCGGTGGACGATGTGCTCGGGCTGCAGCAGCGCGGGGTGTCGACGCACCAGATCCTCCATTACGCGAGTGCGTACTGCGTCGCGTTCGCGATGTCGGACAGCATCGAGCAGCGGCTGCGCGCGGCCGGCGCGGACCACGAGCTCCTGGAGGGGCTGCGCACCACGTGCACGACGGACGCCCCGCTCACCCGGCGCACCGCGGGGACCCTCCTCGACGTCGACTTCGCGGCGGCGCACGGGTTGCCCGGGTCGACCTCGCCCGACGGATTGTGCGCCGCCACCTTCGCGGCGGGCGGGCTCCGCTTCGCGAACCGTCGGCGCGACGCCGCCTGTCTCATCGATTATCCGTCGGACTCGATTCCCGGCGACGTCTCGCTGGAGCTCACCGTCGCCGGGCTCGACTCCTCGTACGACCGGGTCGCGGTGCTCGGCTTCGGCCACCCGTCGGGGCTCGCGATCCATTACCTCCTCAGCATCGGGCGCGACCAGCGCGTGCGTCTGTCGTGGAACGGGGCGGCCGCGTCGCGCACCCTCCTCGACCGCTTCGCCAGCGGCATCGGGGCCACGCCATCGGGGCGCGACGTCGTGCGCGTGGACGTCCGCGGGCGGCTGCTGACCGTCGTCGTGAACGGGCGCACTGTCGGGGTCGCGGAAGCACCCGACGACGTGGGCGGGGGCGTGATGCTCGGCGTCGGCCCGCGCACGACGGTCACCTTCGAGCACCTGCGCGTGGCCGTGCTGCGGCGCGACGAGCTGGCGAAGCACTAGGCGTCGCCAGCGAACGGGAGCGGCTTCGCCCGGCGCCCCGCGCCAATACGAACGCGGCCGCCCTGACGGGCGGCCGCGTCGTTCATACCTGGCGTGCGCTGGAACGCCTCGCGTCAGGACGAGCGATTGCTTCCGCTCGACCCCGATGACCGGGAGGAGATGTCCGACCCGCTGCTCGCGTTGCGCGAGTGGTGCTCCTGGTTGTGGCGGTCGAGCTCCTGCTTCGAGTCGAGGTGCGCTCCGCAGATCTTGCAGTCGTATTCGTGAGTGTGTGCCATGCGACTCTCCCTGCTGTGGCCGCCGCTCGTGCTCCCACCTGGTGCCCGGGCCGCGGCCTTGTGATCTCCGGGGTCGCATCCTCCATGCCGTCGTTAGGCGGCCGCGGCTGCTTCGCTTCCGTCGAGCCCGCGTGGCAGGCCGACCGGTCTCAGTAGATGTAGACCCGCGTGCCCACCGGCACGTGATCGAAGAGCCAGTGGATGTCGTCGTCGCGCAGGCGGAGGCAGCCGTGCGTCGCCGCCGAGCCGATGCTCGACAGGTGCGGCGTCCCGTGCAGCAGGTAGCCGTCGCCGAGGTCCAGCCCGTACGCCCCGAGCTCGCCGCGCACGTGGCGATTGCGCGTCGTCGCCGGCGGGATGTAGAGCGTGCCATCGAACACGATGTGCTCGTCGAGAGGCAGCTCGTCGAAGATGCCGTCCGCATCCACGAGCCCGACGCTCCCGCCCCTGATCGTGAGCAGCCGGCCGTCGCCGAGTCGCACCGGCGTGCGCGGATCCAGCCGGGCGAGCCGGAGGCCGTGTGATGCCGCCGCGTCCGCGTAGAGCCAGTCGGGTGGAACCCAGACCGGGTCGATGGACTTTGCCCGCACGGTACGCACACCGCGCGGCGTCCTGAACACCCACTGCTGCTCGCCGTAGCGCAGGGTGGTGCCCATGCCGACCGCGACGGGGGCGGATAGCACGGTGTCCCGATACACGACCACCCACAGCCGCCGCGCGGCGAGGGAGACGACGATGCGCAGACCGGATGCGGCCGCCGCGGCCTGGCGAGTGGAGACGGGTGCGGTGCCATCGCCGGGTGCCGGCGACGCTCCCGGGCGCGACTGCCCCTCGGCGATCATGGCGCCGAGCGCCAGCGCAGTGCCGAGGGCGAGCGAACGAGACAGAGGCATCGGGGGTACAACCGCACTCGGGAGTCCTGTCACAGGATCGATCACGGAGCGGCGTGGTTCAATCCACCGCGCCCGCACGTGGTTGCAGGCTTTTCCGTCTCGCGGGTCGGGGGAAGCGCGTCGTTGGCCACAGACGTTTACCTCCCGTTCGAACGACGGTGAGCGCGGGGTAGGGCTTCGGCAAGCTCGGCTAATGTGTTGTTAACCAATGGCTTGTCCACGCGTCTACCAAAGGCACGGGAAACACCTGACCCGGTGACGCTCGGGCCGCCAGACGGACCGATTCATCTCTCGAGGTACAGCAGTATGGCTGACGAACACAACAGCGACTCCGCCTGCGACGGGCAGCACGACTGCCCGGTCTCTCCCACCCGGCGTCGCTTTCTCCGCGACTCGTTCATGACGGTCGCCGGTACGATGGTCGCGCTCGGCATGACGAAGTCGGCGGCGCTCGCGATGCCGCTCGAGTTCACGCACGCCCAGACGCGCACGGGGACGATGCGCAGCTACGCGATCCCGGCCACCGACGGCGCCCAGATCGATCACGACAATCAGATCATCCTGGTCCGCTGGCAGGACGCGGTGTACGCGTTCAACCTGGCGTGTCCGCACCAGAACACCGCCCTCAAGTGGGACGACTCGGACCATCACTTCCACTGCCCGAAGCACCACTCCGAGTACCAGCCGGACGGGACGTTCATTCGCGGCCGCGCGACGCGCGGCATGGACCGGTTCGCCATCCAGCGAGCGGGCGCATCGGTCGCGATCGACCTCGACAAGCTGTACCAGCAGGACAAGGACCCCGGGCCGTGGGCCGCGGCGGTCATCAAGCTCGCGTGAGGCACGCGTGAGGCGGCAGCCGGTCCCGCCGCCAAACGAGGCACGGGACCGGTTCGCACGCGGGCAGGATTAGTGCAGGGCTGCTCCACCGCACCCAGAGGATCCGCATGCTCGTCCTGCTCCTGACACTCGCCGTCGCGCAACCGTCCCGCGATGTCCGGCCGCACGTTCGTCCGACGGCGGAGGCCGGCGCCGAGACCACCTTCGTTCGCGCACGACAGCCGGTCCGATCGGATTCGATCGCCCGGCTGGCGCTCGTCGCCGAGCCGTCGCTTCCGACGGCCGGGCCGCTCGCCCCGCTGGACACGCCGCGCGCCCGCCCGCGCGCGATCGAGTACAGCGATGCATACAATACCCGTCTCACCATCCACCGCTGGGGGAGCTACATCGAGCTCCCGCTGTTCGGGACGGAGTGGTTGCTCGGCAACACGCTGTACACGAGCCGCACGCCGCCGGCGAGCTGGGTGCGCCCCACGCACCGCGGCGTCGCGTACGGGCTCGGGGCGCTGTTCGCGGTGAACACCGTGACCGGCGCGTGGAACCTGTGGGACTCGCGGCACGATACCTCGGGGCGCCCGCTGAAGTACGTCCATACCGCGCTCATGCTCGCGTCCGACGCAGGCTTCGCCTGGGCGGGCACGGTGGGCAGCGGGGCACGCAACGCCACCACGGCCACGTGGCGGCGGCACAGGAACATCGCCCTCGGCTCGATGGCAATCGCCACCGTGGGCACCGGCATCATGTGGCTGTTCAACCGCTGACGGCCGTCTCGATCGCCGCTTCGCAAGTCCGCACGCCCGAAAGACCAACCACCAGCACGGCCGGACGCCGACGCGCTTCCACGCGTCGGCCCCGGCCGTGGCCCCCCCCCCCCCGGCCGCCCGCGGCGGCCCGCCATACCCCCCCAAGTAATTAAAACTGGCCGTCCCGGGGGGGTGTGAATGAAACGTTGACACCCCC
>CAMLIT010000128.1 GCA_946480295.1 uncultured Gemmatimonadota bacterium | reverse complement strand
AGGTGACGGCGAGGTCGCCCATGGCGTGGGCGCCGGCGGTGGGCCACCAGACTGCTGGGTAGAGTCCCACGGCGGCGGCGGAGAGGAGGAGGACTGCGGAGTTCGGACCCGGATTCGCTGCGGACTGCGGACTGCGGACGTACTGCGGATTGCGGACGCGGACCTCACTGCGGACTGCGAACAGATCGCGGAGAGCGGATGGCGGATGGCAGAAGGCGGCAGCGCGCCATGCAAACAGCAGCAGCGCGACACTCATGCACCAGCTCAGCACGTTCGGCGCGTCCGGGACCCCGATCGCGTGCAGGGGGGCCGAGGCGAGCTGGAAGTGCATCTGCGGCCAGGCGGCGCCTTCCCAGGGGTAGCGGTAGAAGCGGAGCGCCCCGTCGGTCACCACTCGGCCCGGCAGGAGCATGTGGTAGTAGATCTCGTCGATTTTGGTGCTCGGGGCGAGGGCGACGAGGAGGGTGGCGAGGGTCGCGACGGCGGGGATGGCGAGGATCGGGCGCGGATACAGGATCTCGCGCCGATCGCGCGGCCGAACGGACCAGAGATAGAGCAGGCCGACGACAGCGTAGAGCCACCAGCCGGCCATCAGCACCCATCGCGCCGATGCGTGCGTCCAGCCGAGGAGCTCGACGTCCAGGGCGAGGATCTCGACGCCCAGGATGAGGCCGGTGGGGAGGCGCCATGGGAAGGGGAGGTCGATCCCGACCACCTCGAGGGCGAGGAGGCCGACGCCGGTGAGAGCGGCGGCGGTGGCGAGGCCGGCGACGAGGACGAGGGCGGGGGACCAGGCGGCGTGGAAGAGCCAGCCGGTCATCGGTCACCAGACGACGGGGATGCCGGCCGTCCTCCCGATCGCCGGATCGCGGCTGAGGAGCGGATGGCCGAGCGTGACCGCGGTAGCCGCGATGAGGCGATCCCCCCGTTCGGGAATCCGGTGGAGACCAGTGGCTGCGCGAACCACGTCACGCGTGAGCGACGCGGGGACATACTTGCCGGAAGCGAACAGCTCCTCTTCCCACTCCGCGAAGGGCCGCCCGAGGTCGATTCGGCCGGCGTGTGCGTTCTCCGCCACCTCCACGAGCACCATCGTCGGTACGAAGATCGTCGCGCGACCCTCGTCCGCGCGCTGGAAGAAGCGCAGGGCGCGGCGACCGAGCTTTCGATGTGCGCCGGTCGCGTACCAGATCAGTCCATGCGTGTCCGCGACGGCGAGGCTCGTCACGGATCAGAGGTTCCGGAACTTCCCGGACGCGAGGGCCGCCTGGTCGGCTCGGGTGCGGTCGAGGGCAGCCTCCAGCTCGTCCTCGCCGACGAGGAGACGCATACTCCCGGCGAGCCGGAATTCGGGCGCACGCTCCTTCACGAGCGCGGCGATCCTCGACTCCAGCCCGTGCAAGTATTCCTCGCTGACGAGGGCGGCCCGCTTCGGGTTGTCGCGATGCTCGATGAGGACGACTTCCTGGTCGTCGCTGGTGACCTCGTTCACGAGATCGAACAGGCGCCTGCGCGCTTCCGAGATCTTGAGGGTGCGGGCCACGGAACCTCGCCGTCGCAAGTTGTACGAATATATGTACAAGTCACTGGCGCGCGAGAGCGCCCACCAGGCCGGCCACTAGACGGCCGACGCCGGATCCCTCGTCGCTGCGCTCCTCGGGATGACGGCTCCTGCTCGGCGCATGGCTCCGCGCCCGCTCACTCCGGCGCTTCGTCCAGATCCCTGACCGCCGGCCCGTTCAGCACCTTCCCGTACGGGTCGAACCTCGACCCGTGGCACGGGCAGTCCCAGCTCGACTCGGCGGCGTTCCAGTGGACGATGCACTTGAGGTGCGTGCACACCGCCGAGTGCTCGTGCAGCGTCCCGGACGCGTCTCGATAGGCGGCGATGCGGTGGACGCCGCGGCGGATGACGCGGCCCTCGCCGGGGCGGACCTCGCCCTCCCGCGTGAGGGAGGGCACGAGATGATCCTTCACGAACTCGAACGCCGCCGCCGCGTTATGCAGGGCCAGCTCCTCGATCGGGCGCGCGCGCAGCGAGACGCGCTTCGGGTCGTAGAGCTTCGCCCACGGGCTCTCGCGGCCGACGATGGCGTCGGTGAGCATGATCCCGGCGATGGTGCCGTGCGTCATCCCCTGCCCGGAGTCGCCGGAGTACATGTAGACGTTCCGCGCGCCGTCGGGGTTGGGACCGATGTAGGCGAGGTAGTCGTTCGGCTCGAGCACCTGCCCCGACCAGCGGGCGATCACGTTGCCCGCCTCGGGCCACCGCTCGCGCATCCACTGCTCGAGCCGGCGCCAGCGCAGCGCGGCGTCGCTCTCGCTCCCGTGATACCCCGTGCGATGGTCCTCGCCGCCGACGACGAGTGCGTCGTGGAGGACGTCCCCCTTCGTCGGACCCGACTCCTCGTCGAGCGGTTGGAGGCGGACGTAGTGGTACGGGTCGGCGGTGTCCCAGTAGAGCGCGTTCGCCACCGCGCCGCGCGTCACGCGGGCGGCGATGGCGTAGGTGCGGTACGGCGCCATCTTCGCGTGCGTCACCACGAGGTCGGTGATCGACGCGTTGGTGCAGACGACGACGGCGCCGCAGCGCACGGTGTGCTTGCTCTCCGTCTCGACGACGCACCGCTCGCCCCCCTCGACCGAGGAGACGTGCGTGCCGCAGAAAACGTGACCGCCGTCACGCACGATCGCCGCGGCGAGGCCGGCGAGGTACTTCACCGGGTGGAAGGTCGCCTGGCGCGGGAAGCGGAGCGCCGGGCCCATCTCCCACGCCGACACTGGCGCGCGGTCGAGCATCGTGACGTCGGCGAGCCCGGCGCGGTGCGCGGCCTCCAGCTCGCGCTCGAGCGTCTTCCGGTCGTCGGCGCTCGCCGCGACGAGCCAGCCGTCCAGGCGCTGGAAGTCGCAGGCGATGTCCTCGAGGCGCACGATCTCCTCGATGCGGTTGATCGCCGCGCCGTGGCTCTCGACGGCGAGGCGCGCCCCCTCCTCCCCGTGCACCGCCTCGAGGACGAAGATCCGGTCGTCCATCGCGTTCGACAGGTGCGCGGTGGTGCGGCAGCTCTCCCCCGAGGCGACCTGGCCGTCGTCGAGGACGACCACCGACTTCCCCGCCTTCAGCAGGTGCCAGGCGGCGGTGAGGCCGGCGATCCCCGCGCCGATCACGCACACGTCCGCCTCCACCGACTCGGCGAGCGGGGGGAAGTCGGGGACGGGGACGGCCATCCAGAGAGAGGAGGTCGCGCCGCCAGGGTGCGGCTCGCTCGTGTCGGATCGCATGCCCCTGGGGCGTTGCACGAAGCGGTCCCACGTGCTGGCGTGCGCGAAACTTGCTATCCGGTCGGGCGCCATTTCTATTTCGCCCGCGACGACGCCCGTTTTCATCACGCCGGGAGCTCCGTTTGGACCACCAGCAGCCGGCCAGCTCCGAGCATCCCCAATCCCCGCACTCGCCACCGCCCCTGCCGAGCGTGGCGTCGTTGTACCGGCTGCTCGTCGACAGCGTCACCGACTACGCGATCTTCGTCCTCGACGCGGCGGGGTACGTCCGCAGCTGGAACCCCGGCGCCGAGCGGCTGAAGGGGTACACCGCCGACGAGATCATCGGGAAGCACTTCTCGATCTTCTATCCCCCCGCGGAGCGCAACACGGGCAAGGCGGAGCGCGAGCTGCGCACCGCGCGCGAGACGGGGCGGTTCGAGGAGGAGAGCTGGCGCGTCCGGAAGGACGGCACCTGGTTCTGGGCGAACGTCGTCCTCACCGCGCTGCGCGACAAGTCGGGGCAGGTGATCGGGTACGCGAAGATCACGCGCGACCTGACGCAGCGGCGCGAGGCGGAGGAGCAGGCGCGCACCCTCGCCGCGGAGCAGGCGGCGCGCGCCGAGGCGCAGAAGCGGAGCGACGAGCTGACGGAGCTGAACGAGCAGCTCCAGCAGCAGGCGGCCGAGCTGGAGGCACAGACGGAGGAGGCGCAGTCGCTCACCGAGGAGCTGGAGCAGTCCAACTCCGAGCTGCAGGGGGCGAACGACGCGCTGCGTCGCGCGCTGGAGTCGAGCTCCTTCCTCGCCGAGGCGGCACGGCTGCTCGGCGCGTCGCTCGACTACGAGCACACCCTCGCGTCGCTCGCGCGCGCGTGCGTGCCGCAGCTCGCCGACTGGTGCGCGGTGGACATGATCGTCGACCCGGAGCAGCACGAGTGGCCGCCGCGGATGGAGCGGCTCGCCGTCGTGCACCAGGACCCGAAGAAGGTGCAGTGGGCGCAGGAGCTGGCTCACCAGGTGCCGACCAACTGGGAGTCGCCGGGCGGGCTGCCGCGCGTGCTGCGCGAGGGGGTGACGGAGTTCTATCCGACGGTCGGCGACGACCTGCTCGTGCAGTCGGCGCGGGACGAGCAGGAGCTGGCGATGATGCGGCAGATCGGCTTCTCCTCGGTGATCGTCACACCGCTCGTCGCGCGCGGGCTCACCCTCGGCGCGCTGACGCTCGTGTACTCCGAGTCGGGGCGGCACTACGACGCGGAGGACCGCGAGCTGGCCGAGTCGCTGGCGCAGCGCGCGGCGGTGGCGGTGGACAACGCGCGGCTCTTCCGGCAGGCGGAGCGCGCGCGCGCCGAGGCGGAGGAGGCGAACCGCGCGAAGAGCCAGTTCCTGGCGCGGATGAGCCACGAGCTGCGCACGCCGCTCAACGCGATCGGCGGCTACGCCGAGCTGCTGGAGATGGGGCTGCACGGGGAGCTGAACGAGCAGCAGCGCGACGCGGTGCGGCGCATCCAGCGGAGCGGGAAGACGCTGCTCGCCCTGATCGACGACGTGCTGAGCTTCGCGCGCCTCGAGTCGGGGCGCGTCTCCTACCGCTTCACGCGCGTGGTGGTGAACGAGCTGCTGTCGTCGCTCGAGTCGCTCGTCGCGCCGCAGCTCAAGGAGAAGGGGCTGGCGTACGAGTACGAGCCGGTGGATCCGCACGTCACCGTGTGGGCCGACCCGGAGAAGGTGGAGCAGATCGTCCTCAACCTGCTGACGAACGCGATCAAGTTCACGGAGAAGGGGACGATCACCGTGAGCGCGGAGCCGCGGGAGCACGAGGTGCTGATCCACGTCCAGGACACCGGCGTGGGGATCCCGCCGGAGAAGCTCCAGCTCATCTTCGACCCGTTCGTGCAGGGGGAGCCCGCGTTGACGCGGACGAGCCACGGGTCGGGGCTGGGGCTGGCGATCAGCCGCGAGCTGGCGCGGGCGATGGGAGGGGACGTGTACGTGCAGAGCGTCGTTGGGGACGGGTCGACGTTCACGGTGGCGCTGCCGAGGGAGGAGGGGGGAGGGAAGAGGGAACAGTAGGGACGAGGGACGAGGGACGCGCGGCGCGCGCTCGTCATCCTGAGCGAAAGCGAAGGATCCGGCGCAGGGGGTAGGGGCCGACGGGGCGGGTCCGGGGTACAGGAAGGGACACGCTGGTTCGTATCGCCTGAGCCAGGTCCTTCGGTCGCTTCGCTCCCTCAGGATGACAAACGTGGCGCATCGCCTCCGGCTCGCCGGCTCCCGCAGCATGACAAACGTGGCGCATCGCCTCCGGCTCGCCGGCTCCCGCGGGCTCCTGCTCGCTCTCGCACTCGCCCCCGCCGCCCTGCTCGCGCAGTCCCGCACCAGGGTAGCCACCCTGACCCTCGGCTCCGCCCAGATCGCGGTGGACGCGACGAGCGACGCGAAGGTGGCGATCGTCGCCGTGCAGAACCACCTCGACACGAGCACCCTGCTCGGCCTCGGCGACCTGCGCGCCTGGCTCGACACCGCGCTCGTCGTCACCACCGCCCACGACCCGCGGCGACCGGGGACGAAGTGGACCTACTCGGCGGCCGGCCCCGACCTCTTCCTCTACGGGACCGTGGACAGCGAGGGGGAGGAGTACATCGTGTCCGTGGGTCGGGGGGTGAAGATCTCCCTCGTGCTGCGGCCGCAGGACGCGAAGGCGCTGCTCGAGGACCTCGCGGCGGCGGCGCGCGTCTCGCGGCAGATGACGGCGCGGGCGATGGCGCGGAACGCGGGCGGGAGCGCGTGCACGCTCGGGGTCACGGTGGCGGTCGCGCCGGGGCAGCGGCTCGCGCCGAGGGACTCGGCGGCGCTGTGGCTCGACCGCGTGCGCGAGCAGATCGACATCCGGCTGGCGACCCTCGCCGGGACGCCTGACGACGCGGGGCGCGCGGTGTGGTTCGTCGTCGAGGAGGACGGCGCGGTGACCGGGGTGCGCGAGGAGTCAGGGGTGACGGTGGCGGAGCGCGAGATGCGCAACGCGATCGTCGAGGCCGGAGGGTGGCACGGCTTCCGGGGGGTGCCCGGGGGACGGGCGGTGGCGCTGGTGGCGCGGCTGGCGCCGTCGTGCGCGCGGTGACGCCAGCCGCGTCTCAGTACACGTAGACCTTGACCCCCGGGGCCACGTGGTCGTACAGCCACTCGATGTCCTCGTCGCGCAGGCGCACGCACCCGTGGGTGGCGGCGAGGCCGATCGACTCCTTCTCCGGCGTGCCGTGGATGAGGAAGCCGTCGCCGAGGCTGAGCGCGTACTTCCCCAGCTCGCCGGCGACGACGCGGTTCTTCGTGCCGAGCGGCGGCTCGAAGAGCACCCCGTTGAAGACGATGTGCTCCCCGATCGGCAGCGGCGTGAAGACGTCGTGGTCGACGATCCCGACCTCGTCGTTCTCGATGCTGAGGAGGCGCCCGTCGGCGAGCCGGTACGGCTGGTCGACGTCGAGCTTGACGAGCTGGAGACCGTACTCCGACGCGGTCTCGGCGTAGAGCCAGTCGGGGGGCTGCCAGGTGGGGTCCGCCGTCTTGCCGAGCACCGTGCGGACGCCGCGGGGCATGACGAAGGTCCACTCGCGGCCGCCGAAGTCGAGCGTCGTGCCGCGGGCGACGGCGGCGGGGGCGCTGAGCACCGTGTCCGGGCCGGCGAGCACCCAGAGGTGGCGCTGCTCGAGGGAGACGACGATGCGGAAGCCGCCGGAGCGGTCGGCGACGGCCTTGTGGTCGAGGTACGAGAGGCTGTCGTCGAGGGACTTGAAGACGTAGGGGCGCGCCTCGTCAGGCGGGGGCGCGTCCGCGGAGTCCTGCGCGGCCTCCCGGCTCAGGGAGTCGAGGGTGCGCGACTCCGGCCGCGAGATGTCGAACAGGTCGTTGTCGGCGCGGGCGACGACGACGGAGGGGCGGGGGGCCTGGGCGCGGGCGCCCGGCGCCGCGGCGAGAGATGCCGCGGCGCCGAGGAGGGCGAGGAGATGCCGCGTACGACGGCGTACGGTAGTCATCATGTGCCTCGCTACCGGATCAGTACCAGGTCAGGCCGATGATGATCGGCAGGGTCGACTGGTTCGCGACCTGTCCCCTGAAGCGTTCGTAGCGCGCCTCGACGAAGAGGTTCGTGCGGCCCTTGCCGACCTCGAAGCCGGCGCCGGCGTTCCAGCCCATGCCGGTGTACCAGGTCGTGTTCGGCGCCACCGTGCCGGTGGTGATCGGCGCGTTGTTCCCGACCGACCAGCCGCTCGGACCATGCTCGACGATGTCGCGATAGCGCACGTACGACACGCCGCCCACGCCGTACACCTGGACGCGCTGCTCGGCGGGAGTCACGCTAACCAGGCGGATCTTGAGATCGCCGTCGGCGTTCATCATCTGCGCGTTGCCGGCGCTCGCGAAGTAGTCGTGGGGCGAGTTCTGGCCGTAGCCGAGCGAGACGCGGATGCCGACGGGCTGGCCGACGGGATCGAAGCCAATCGGCACCTCGACGCGCCACCCGGGAACGCTGGCGTCGTTGAACTCTGGCAGCGGAAGCGATCCGCCGCCAGCGATGCCGGCGTAGAATCCGCCCGCCTGGCGGATCCGGATCGGCGCTTCCACCGTGTCGACGCGGACGACGTTGACCGTATCGACGACGCGCTGCGTCACGTTGACCGTGTCGACGCGCCCGGGGAGGCGCACCGTGTCCACGCGCGCGACGATGGTCGTGTCCGTGCGGAGGCGGCGATCCTTCCCGATCGGGATGCGGACGTCCGATCTCGGCCTGCGCCGGCGCGTCTGCTGCGCCGATGCGGTCATTGGGGCACCGGCAAGAATCACCGCACCGGCGAGCAGCAACAGCCTGTCACACCTCGTCATCGGGGTATCCTCGTTCCGTGTCGTTTCGACCGACGTTCGCCCCGATGGTTGCGGGGCTGTCGAGAAACCGACGATTGACAGGCGGGAAGGTAAGTTCGTCGCGTGACGGCGGTCACGGACCGGAAAGGGCGCAATCCGGGCCCGCGTCAGCCTGCCGCGCGATGCGCCGGGGCGCGGGACGAGACGCGGAAGTACGCGGGCACGCCCCTGATCGCCTCGATCACGCGATCTAGGTCGGAGGTCGTGAGGTTCGAGCCCGAGGGGAGGCAGAGCCCGTCCCGGAAGATGCCCTCGGCGACCGACCCACCGATCGCCTCGAACTCGCGGAACACGGGCTGGAGGTGCATCGGCTTCCAGGCCGGTCGCGTCTCGATGTTCAGTGCGTCGAGGATGACGCGAATGTCCTCGCGCGTCGCGCCGAACGAGGCCGGGTCCACGAGGATCGTGGTCAGCCAGCGCGTGTGCCTGCCCCACGGCGCCTCGGAGGAGAAGCAGATGCCCGGCACGTCGGCGAGCGCGCGGCGATAGTACTCGAAGTTGGAGCGCCGCGCCGCGACCCGATCCTCGAGGACGCGGAGTTGGCCGCGGCCGATCCCCGCCAGGATGTTGCTCATCCGGTAGTTGTAGCCGATCTCCGTGTGCTCGTAGTGCGCCGCGCGCTCGCGCGCCTGCGTGGCGAGCTTCAGGGCGTGCTCGATCAGCGCCTCGTCCTCGCTGACGAGCATCCCGCCGCCGGATGTCGTGATGATCTTGTTGCCGTTGAACGAGAATATCCCGCAGCGACCGAAGGTGCCCGGCGACCGCCCCTTGTAGGTCGCGCCGAGCGCCTCGGCCGCATCCTCGATGAGGCAGACGCCATGCTCGTCGCAGGCCGCCTTGATCGGGTCGATGTCGGCGGACTGGCCGTAGAGATGGACCACGACGACGGCGCGCGGGAGGCGGCCCTCTCGCGCCCTGTCGTGCAGCGCCTCGGCGAGGAGCGCGGGATCCATGTTCCAGGACATCGGCTCGCTGTCGACGAACACCGGCCGCGCGCCGAGGTAGCGGATGGGATTGACCGAGGCGGAGAAGGTCAGGGTGCTGACGAGGACTTCGTCGCCCGGGCCGACGCCCGCGAGAACGAGGGAGAGGTGCAGCGCCGCCGTCCCGGAGCTCAGCGCGAGCGCGTGTGGCGCGCCGACCGCCGTGGCGAATTCCTCCTGGAACGCCTCGACCTGCGGCCCGAGGGGCGCGATCCAGTTCGAGGCGAAGGCTTCGGCGACGAACTGCTGCTCCGTACCGCTCATGTGCGGACCGGACAGCAGCACCCGATGGCGCATCGCGTCACCGGAGTCCGCGCCGACGGGAGCGAAGGTGGTGGGGAGCTTCACGTCAATTGCCATCCGGGCTGTCTCTCCTTGATGACTTTCGCAGGTACCCCGACCGCGGTGCAGTTCGCCGGCAGCGATCTGGCCACCACCGCTCCCGCGCCAAGCACCGACCACTCGCCGATCTCGACACCCTGCACGATCGCTGCGCCTGTGCCGACGTCACATCCGTCGCCGATGTGCACGTTGCCCGAGATGCTCGCACCGGGAGACACGGTGACGTACCGGCCGAGCCGGCAATCGTGGCCGACGGTGCACATCAGGTTCAGGAGGGAGAAGTCGCCGATCTCGATATTGGCCGTGAGAATGTTGCCCGCGGTGATGATCACGCCCTCGCCGATCGTCACATGCGTGGACATGACGACCGACGGGTGCACGAGCGACGGGAAGCCACCCACGTGATCCCGCAGGCGTTGCGCGACTCGCATCCTCGTGGCGGGACTGCCGATTCCGAGAACGGCGGCAGGCTTGGATGACTGCTCTCGTACCCAGGATAATCCGCCAAGGACAGGGAGGCCGTTGATGACCTTACCCCAGTTCCCTTCATTGTCATCGATGAAGCCGAGTACATCCCAATGCGAACGCCGTGTGTTGATGTCGCGGACGAGCTCCAGCAGTTCGCGCGCGAATCCACCCGCTCCATAGATCACAAGCTTTTGCTCTGGGGCCATTCCACATCTCCTGGGTCGAGCGGTTGCAGCCGATGGACAATTGGGTCACGGAAGCGCGCAACGCGCGGCGGTCCGCCAGCCAGTCGACGCGCGTCATCCGCGAAAGGGGGACATTGTCGCATTGCCCGGCTCCGATATCCCATGCCGCACGACGACGCTCCGAAGAGTGCGGATGAGGATCTTCATATCGAGAAAAAAGCAGCGGTTCTCGACATACCAGACGTCGAGCGCGAAGCGCTCCGGCCAGGAGACGGCATTCCTGCCGTTGACCTGCGCCCAGCCAGTGATGCCGGGGCGCACCTCGTGACGGCGCGCCTGCTCCGGCGTGTATCGCGGGAGGTACTCCATGAGCAGCGGTCGGGGGCCGACGAGGCTCATGTCGCCGCGCAGCACGTTGAAGAGCTCCGGCAGCTCGTCGATGCTCGTGCTTCGAAGGAGTCGCCCGAATCCCGTCAGCCGAGCCGCGTCGGTGAGCGGCGCGCCAGAGGCGTCGCGCGCGTCGAGCATCGAGCGGAACTTGTAGAGCACGAATGACCTGCCGTGCAGCCCAGGGCGCACCTGGCGGAAGATCACGGGCGAACCCAGGGCGATTCTCACCGCGACGGCGGCGGCGAGCAGCAGCGGCGAGAGGAGCAGGAGGAGCACGCCCGCGCCGACGACATCGACCAGCCGCTTGACGCGATCGTACGAGCGGCGTGAATCGCGATGGGCGACATCGGCGGGCGAAGCCATGGGCCTCAGACTCCTCCGATCACCGCGCCATCGCCGCGCGCGAGCGCCGCCGCGCGGATCGACCAGCGCGAGACTTCGATGAGCTCGTCGAGGGGAATTGGCGCGGGCTTCCGCTCGCGAATGGACGACGCGAGCGCGCGCAGCTCCGCCGCGTGCCCCTTGTCCATCTTCCTCCCCCACTCGAAGAGCGGACCCCTGATCCCGAAGCGCCTCAGACGGCGCCAGTTGTCGATCGCGATCGTCTTCCCGTCGAAGAAGCACTCGATGCGCTCCTTCGGGTACGAACGGGCGCCGGAGGCCAGGTAGTGCACGACGGCCGTCGATCCGTCCGCGAACTCGAGCGCCAGGTGGGCGATGTCGTCGATCCGCCGGCCCTCGCGGTCGCGAGCCGAGGTGGCCCGGACGTCGCTGATCGGCGCGCCGACGAGCGCGCGCGCGAGGTCGATCCAGTGACAGGCCTCGCCGACGATCCGGCCGCCGCCCATCGCGGGATCCTGCGTCCAGTGGTCGCGCGGGATGGCGCCAGCGTTGACGGTGGCGACGATCGACACCGGGCCGGCGCGGCCGGCCAGGTGCCGTCGTGCGTCCAGTGCGAGGGGCGCGAAGCGGCGGTTGAAGCCGACGGTCACGATCCGACCGCTGGCCCGCGCGGCCTCCACGATCCGATCCAGCTCCTCCTCGGCGAGGGCCAGCGGCTTCTCGACGAACACGTTCTTCCCCGCCTCGAGCGCGCGCAGCACCAGCGGCGCGTGGCTGTCGTGGCGCGTCAGCACGAATACCGTGTCGATCTCGGGGTCGGCAAGGATGGCGTCGACGTCCGTCGTGACGCGCTCGAAGCCGAACTTCTCGCCGGCCACGGCGCCGCTCGTCCCGCCGGTCGCGGCGATGGTGCGCAGCCGGAAGCCCGCCCCGCGCATGAGTGGCAGCAGGGTGCGGACGGCGAAGTTGCCAGCGCCGATCATGCCGATCGCGCCGGCGGACGCCGTCGCTCGCGCCGCCACGCGCGGGCGTTCCAGCACGCGCGTCTCGGTCGACGGTGCCACTCCGCCGTGGCCGGGATAACGAAGCACGACGCCGAGGCTGGGGGCCGTGCTCGCGATCAGGTCGTACGCCCTGGGCGTGTCCTCGAAGTCGAAGCGGTGAGTGATGAGCGGCTGCGGATCGACCTTCCCGTCCGCCATGAGAGCCAGCACCGCCTCGAAGTTCCGCTGTTCCGTCCAGCGCACGAAGCCGATGGGGTAGTCCTGCGCGCCCTCTTCGTACGTCGGATCGTAGCGCCCCGGCCCGTAGCTGCAGGACACCGTGAACGAGAGCTCCTTCCTGTAGAAGTCGTCTCTCGACAGGTCGAGGCCCGTCACGCCGACGAGCACGAGCCGGCCGCGCTTGCGGCTCATCGCGGCCGCCTGCCGGACCGGCTCGTCGCTGTCCGCGGCGAGGGTCAGCAGGACGGCGTCGGCACCGATGCCGCCAGTCGACGCGAGCACGCTGGCGGCGGGATCGCCCAACGAGCCATCGACGGCGATCGCCCCGAATTCCTCGGCCAGCGCCAGGCGGCTGGGGTTGCGGTCGATGCCGATCACCCGGCACCC
>CAMLIT010000127.1 GCA_946480295.1 uncultured Gemmatimonadota bacterium | reverse complement strand
CCGCCGCCATCACCTCGTCGCCGAAGATCTCGCCCCACTCCTCGAAGCCCTTGTTGCTCGTGAGGATCGTCGAGGCCTGCTCGTAGCGCCGCGTCATGAGCTGGAAGAAGAGCATCGCCCCGGTCCGCGTGATCGGCAGATACCCGATCTCGTCGATGATCATGAGGCTCGGGAAGACGAGCGTGCGGAGCCGGTGCGGGAGACGCCCGGCGGCCTGCGCCTCCTCGAGCGAGTGGAGCAGATCAGCGAGCGTGGTGAAGTAGACGCGCCGGCCGTGCTCCGCGGCGGCCACGGCGAGACTGAGGGCGAGATGGGTCTTCCCCACGCCCGGTGGCCCGAGGAGCACCACGTTCTCCCGGCGCTCGATGAAGCCCAGCGTGTGCAGGCTCTCGAGCTGCTCGCGCTTCACCGACGGCTGGAAGCTGAAGTCGAAGTCGGCGAGCGTCTTCACCGCCGGGAGTCGGGCCGAGCGCATCGCGGTCTGCAGCCGACGCGCGTTGCGGAGCTGGATGTGCGCGCCCAGGAGCTGCTCCAGCGCCTCGCCCGCCGTGACCTGGCCCGAGTCGCAGCGGCGCAGGATGTCGTCGAGCGCTTCCAGCGCGCCGGGCATCTTGAGATCGGCGAGCTGCGCGCGGAGCCGCTCGCGCAGGGACTCGCTCGCCGGCGCCTTCGATGGGTGGCTCATGCGTCACCTCCCGCGACGAGCGCGGCGTACGCCTCGAGTCCACGGCGCTCTACGGCCACGCTCGGCAGACTCGTTTGGCTCGTGGGCGTGGCCGGTGCGGGAGACGGCAGCACGAGGGAACGATAGGGCCGCACCGGCAGCGCCTGGAGCAGCGCCTGCTCGCTCTCGGCGAAGCGCGCAGCCGGGATCCACTTCGTGGTCGCGTGCACGCGCGCATTGGCGACGTTCCGGAGCCAGTCGAGGACCTGCGCATTGAGATCCGCATCGCTCAGGAACGTGCGGCCGTAGAGAAAGCTCTCGCGCAGATACCGGATCGGGCGCTCGACCTTGCCCTTGGTCTTCGCGCGATACGGCCGGCAGACGCGCACGCGAAAGCCGTGGTGCCGGGCGAAGCGCGAGAGCTCGAGATTGTGCACCAGGCCGCCCCCGGTGAGCCGGTCGTCTCGCGTGAGCACCGCGCGCATCTGGTCGAAGAGGAGCTCGCGCGGGACGCCGCCCCAGCTCGTGAAGCAGGCCTCCAGCCCGTGCAGCAGCGTCCGGAGATCCTGGCGCGGGTAGAACTGGACCCAGAGGAGCCGCGAGTGCCCGAGCACCACCACGAGCGCGTAGCGCACGCCCCAAGGCAGCCGGCAGTGCGCGAAATCGACCTGCGCCTGGTGCCCCGGCTCCGTCTCGTAGCGCACCACCGGCTCGGGCGCGGGGCGCAGGTGGCGGACGAAGGCGCGCAGCTGCGTGATCCCGCCGGTGTAGCCCCCGGCCTGACACTCGGCGAACAGCCGCGTGGCGCTCAGGCGCGGGTACTCGGCGAGCCGGGTCTCGATCAGCGCCTTGAAGCGCTCCAGCTTCCCGGGCTTCGGGGCGCGTGGGCCGTAGCGCGCCTGAATGGCGTCGAGGGGCTGATCCAGGAGCCCGGCCTCAATCCAGCGGTACATCGTGCTCCGGCCCACGCCAGCGCGCCGGGCGGCCTCGGCGCGATCGCCGCCCACCTCCTCGAGCAACTGATGCAGCAGCATGCGAGTGAACACTCCGTGCATAGCGGGCTCGCTGAAGATCGAGAGCCCTAAGGTCGAAAACGGGGAGCCGCCGCGCACCCTGGCGGCTCAGAAACCGTGTCCCATTTTCAACCGGTGAAGTGTCCAGTATTCAACCGGCGCTAACACCGACAGCCCCTCGTGCTCCGCCAGCACCTCCAGCACCCCGCGCGTCAGCCGGAAGCGCCGCTCCGCCGGCTGGTAGGGATCGGTCGCCGTGCCGATCACGATCGTCTCGCCCTGCGCCAGCGCGACGTGCCGCTCCGATCCGTGCCGCAGCGTCTGCCGCAGCACCTCGGCGGCGTTCTGCTTCACGAAGATCCGCCGCTCGAACGCCAGCCAGGGCGGCATCGTCTCGCGGTCGGCCCGCAGCGCCGCGTCTTCCGGGTGCGCCGCCGCCGACCGCTCCAGCGCGTACCGGTGCGCGTAGCGCGCGTAGCAGTAGGTGCACCCGAACGCGCAGCCGACGTACGGATTGATCGACCAGAACCCCATCCCGGTCGTCTCCGGCCCGTTCAGGATCGACCGCGCCCGCGTCCCGTAGTAGCTGATATCTTTCTGCTCGCCGACGACCGGCAGCCGCCGCGGACCAGCGCTCCCCTCGTCGAACAACGTGATCTGCTGCACTGGCATCTGACGCGCCCTCCAGCCCTACGGATCGCCTTCTCGCGGGGATCGTATATACCGAACATACACCGAAGTCGCAAGCCGCTCGCCATCGAGGCGCTCTACGCCCGGCTCGCGCGCGCCCGCCGCACGCCGCGACTGATCGCGGCGGTCCTCGGCATCCTCGCCTTCGCCCTCGTCCTCCCGGTCACCGAGCCGCCGGGACCGGGACTCGACCCCGACAGCGCGTCCTACCTCGGCGGGGCGGCGTCGCTCGCCGCCGGCCACGGCTTCCGCGTGCCGATCGCGCCCTGGGCGTCGAGCGACAGCACCGCCCCGATCAGCCATTTTCCCCCGGGCCTCTCCGCCACCCTCGCGCTGCCCATCGCGCTCGGCATGGCGCCCCCGCAGGCGGGGCGCCTCGTCGACGCCCTCGCGGCGTTCGTCACCGTCGGCACCGCCGCGTACCTCACCGCGATCGCCGCCGGCCCGCTCGCCGCGCTGCTGCTCGCCGCCGCGCTCGTCGTCACCCCCGCGCTCGTCAGCGATCACCTCGACGTCCTCAGCGAGCCGCTCTTCCTCGCGTGCGCCATGCTCGCCCTGCTGGCGATGGTGCGCGCGCCGCGGCGCCCGCTCCTCGCCGGCCTCGCGGCGGCCGCGGCCGCGATCGTGCGCTACGCCGGCGTCGCCGTGTCGGGCGCCGCGATCCTCTGGGCGTTCGGCCAGCGCGGCGCGCTCCGCGATCGCGTGCGGCGCGCCGCCCTCGCCGCTCTCCCGACCTTCCTCATCGAGGGGGCGTGGGTCGCGCACGCGCGCGCCGTCGGCGGGAAGAGGGCCGTGCGGCAGTTCGCCATCTATCGCGCCGGCTTCGGGCGCGACCTCGCGCAGGGGTGGGCCACCGTGACCGACTGGCTCGTGCCCCACACGGAGGAGGTCAAGCACCTGCATCCCCCGCGCATCGCCATCCTCGCCCTCGCCGCGATGGCGATCGTCGTCGCGGCCGGCGCGCGCCGTGCGTGGGCGGCCTGGCGCGCCAGCCGCGCCGCCGCGGACGGAGAGCCGGCCGAAGCCGGTCCCGTGCTCGCCGCGCGGCTGCTCGCCGCCTGCGGCGTGTTCGTCGCCTGCTACGTCCTCGTCCTCGTCTTCTCGCGGCTGTTCGCGGATCCCTTCATTCCCTTCGACGAGCGCATCCTCTCGCCGCTGATCGTCGTGCTCGAGCTGGCCGCCGCCGTCTCGTTAGGCATGTGGTGGCCGGCGGGCGCCGACCTGTCGCGCATCGCCCTCCTCTCCGCCGTCGCCATCTGGTGGGCGGCGGCGCTCGGCGTCGATGGCGACGTGGTGCACTGGGCGCTCACGAACGGCAACGACTTCGCCGGCGCTGACTGGCGCGGCTCCGAGCTGCTCGGGTGGGCGCGCACCCACGCCGCCGGCGCGCCGCTCTACTCCAACTGGCCGGCCGCCGTCGACATCATCCTCCATCGCGCGGCGTGGCAGCTCCCGCTCGTCGGCGAGCGGGTGACGGACGACGCGTTCGCCGATACCGTCCGCGCGCGCCGCGCGCTCATCCTCGATTTCAGCGTGCAGAACCCCGAGTTCGCGCGCCAGGACACGCTCGATCGGGTGCCCGGGCTCGTGGTCGTCCGGCGCCTGGCCGATGGCGAGGTGCTCGCCGCGCCGGGGCCGGCGCCGGCCGGCAGGAGGCGCTAGCCGCGGGCGAGCGTCGCGCTCACTCCGTCCAGACCCCGATGCGCAGCCCGCCGCTCGCCGCCGGGCGGAGGAAGAAGTGCGCGTAGTGGCCGTCGTGCGCGACGCGCACCGTGTGCAGCAGCGCGATCCCGCCGATGACGAGCGTGAGGTCGTTCTTCGACAGCGACGAGGTGCGCGACATGAAGTCCACGTCGCTCACCGAGCCGTTGCGGCCGATCGTCGCGTAGAAGAGCGCCGTGCCGATGCCGCCGGCGAGCACGCCACGCTCGAACGCCGACCCGCGCTCGTGCTGCACGTCGAGGATCCCCTCGTCGAGGAGCGCCTGCGCGGTGAGCCCGGCGCTGGAGAAGACGAACTGCTTGCGCGGCTCGGTGCGCGAGTCGATCCCCGAGTACACCGTCGGGCGCCCCTTGTCGAAGCCGAAGCTCGGATGGCTGCCGAGCGCGAACGACGCGGTGATGTGTCCCGCTTCGTGCAGGCCGAGGCTGGCGGCGAAGCCCTCGACGAAGGCGCGCCAGTAGGCGCGGTCGTGCGGCTCGGGATCCGCGGCGTGGGCCTGCGCGCGGGCGCGCTGTGGAGCGACGAGGAGGGTGGCCGCGGCGAGCAACACGAGCACGTCGGGGCGAAGGCGGCGATGCATGCGCGCAATGTACGGCGCGCCTACCGCCCTCGCCGCCACGGCGGTCACAATCCGGCGAACAGGTCCTCGACCATCGCCGCCGGCTGCGGCGTCCCGGCGGCGAGCGCGAACCACTCCACGGGCCCCTCCGCCGTCTCGAAGCGGTCGAGCAGCGTCCGCTGGGTCACGTGGGCGAGGAAGGCGCTGCGCTTCGCCGCCTCCGCCTCGGCGCCGACGGTGATCCCCGCCGTCGGCGGCACGCTCGTGCCGCGCAGCTCCTCGTCGGGTCGGGGCGGCTGCCAGGCGCAGTAGTAGAGCCGCGAGGGTTGGTGCGGCTGCAGTCCCCCCTCGCCCAGCTGCTCCGGGTACTGCGTGGCGATCCCGGCGAGGAAGAAGGCGGCGGTCGCGGCACGCGAGATCGCGCGATGGTCGCGGTGGAGGTTGCGGCCGCCCTCGGGGCCGAAGGTGACGACGATGTCGCTCCGCCACTCGCGCAGGCGGCGCACGATCTGGCCGATGAGGACGTCGGGATCGGCGGCGGCGAGCGCGCCGTCCGCGTGTCCCGGCATGTCGAGCGCCTGGATGCCGAGGATCCGCGCCGCCGAGATCAGCTCGTTGCGACGCAGCGCGCCCAGCTCCTCCCGGGACGACACGGGGACGCCGGAATTGCGTCCGGCGTCCCCGTTGGTGGCGCAGAAGAGATCGCAGCGAACCCCGCGCGCCGTGTACGCCACGATCGTCCCGCCGACGGCGAAGGTCTCGTCGTCAGGGTGCGCGAACACGAATGCCAGCGACCGCGGCATGCGGGCTCCGCCCGCGGCGTGCTACCGGCGCCGGCCGCCGCCGAGCAGGCTGAGGATGGCGAGGAAGATGTTCAGCAGGTCGAGGTAGATCTGCACGGCGGCGACGACGTAGTCGTCCTCGCCGTACGTCCCCGACCGCACGATGCGCCAGGTGTCGAACACGAGCAGGCCGCTGAAGACGAACACGACGCCGGCCGAGATCCACAGCGACGCCGTCGGGTTCTGGAAGAACAGGTTCAGCAGCATCGTGGCGAGCAGCACCCAGAGCCCGACGCCGAAGAAGCTCCCCCACGCGCTGAAGTCGCGGCGGCTGAACACCGCGAACAGCGAGAGCACGCCGAAGGTGGTCAGCGTCAGCAGCCCGGCCTGGCCGACGATCCCCGGCTGCGTCTGGCTGTAGAGCGCGATCACCGGGGCGAGAATGATGCCCTCGACGAAGGTGAAGAGCAGCGTCAGGACGATGTTGCGCGGAAATTCGCGCGGGGCGCGCATGACCATGAACAGCGGCGCGAACATGCAGAGCATCGCGATGATCGGGTGCTGGATCGTCGCCGTGAGGAGCGCCGGCTGGGTCAGCCCGAACGCCGTGCCCAGCATCGTCACGATGATGCTGACGAAGACGAGGCCGTACGTGCGGCGCACCAGCGTGGCGCGCTCGGCCCCGGTCCTGACGGGGAGGGCGGTCGAGTACGAGAAGCCCATGGAGAACTCTGACTCCGGTTGGAGGTGACGCTGAATTATACCCGGCTGGGGCGCATTGGAGCCAGCAGGCCGGGGCCGACTGAAGGCGACCCCGGCCCGCGACTCATCCCTTCCGCAGCAGCTCGACGGCGCCGTTCACCGTCCGTAGGGTGACGGAGCGCGTCGCCGATCCGAGGGTGCCGTGCATGCTGTGCGAGGCGGGCGCGTCGGTGGCCTGGAGGGGGAAGTTGCTCGTCACGCGCCCGGAGACCGTCTCGAGGCTCACGTTCCCCTCCAGGCTCGCCGGGAGGACGACGTGGATGGAGCCGTTGACGGAGGCGAAGTGCAGCGGCGCATTGCTGGTCAGCGAGTCCACCCCCGCGCTGATGCTCCCATTCACCGTCTCGAGGCGCAGGGCGCCGGAGGCGTTGTGCGCGGTGATGCTGCCGTTGACCGCCCGGGCCTGCACGTCGGAGGACGCGCCCTCGACCGTCGTGCTCCCGCTGATCGTCATCACGTCCAGCTTCACGCCCGCCGGGAGCTGCACGGCGAAGTCCGCGCTCATGTCCGTGTCGTGGCGGCGCAGGCTGAAGATCTGCAGGATCGAGCCGTGGTTCGATGTCGTGTACCCGTGCTCGTCGCAGCGGCCGCGTTTTCCCCACATCGCGCAGACGTAGACGTCGTTGCCGACGCGGTTCGCCACGAAGTGCACGTCGCTCTCGCGGCCGCGCCGCCATCGCTTCGAGCCCGTCACCTGGGTGGTGGGGCCCGACGTCGGCTCGACGCGTATGTTGCCGTTGATGTCCCGGAGGTGCAGGGTGGCGCCGGCGGGGATCTGGTCGGCCCACTGGAAGGCGTTGGTGACCTCGCGAGGCTCGCTCCTGCGGCACCCGGCGAGCACGAACACGCCGCAGGCGACGGCGCACCACTGGGAGGCTCGCATCGTGATCTCCTGGAGGAAGGTGCTGTCTCCAGACATACGCGCGAGCCCCCACGAGCGTTTCCGTCAGCCGCGGCGGCGCAGCTCCACGCTCCCGTTGACGGTCGTGAGCCGGATGCGCGGGCCGCCCCGGCCGATGCGCGCCCTCACGTTGCGCGGCTCGAGCCGGCCGTTGATGGTCACGGGATAGTCCGTGTAGAAGCGGCCGTTGACGGTGCTCAACTCGATGTCGGCGTCGAGGTCGCCCGTGAACTCGGCCGACACGCTGCCGTTCACCGTCGTCAGGCTCAGGTCGTCCTTCAGCGGGAAGCGGCCCATGTGCGCCCGCACGTCGCCGTTGACGCTCGACGCGTTCACCGGGCCGCCGCTCGACGTGGCTTCCACCGAGCCGTTGACGCTCGACGCGTCGACGTCGGAGCTGGCGCCCTCCACGCGCACGTCGCCGTTCACGGTGCCCACCGCCACGCGCACGCCCTTCGGCACGAGGAGCTGGAACTCGACGCTCGTGTCGTTGTTGCGCGAGTCGCGGGAGTCGTGGCCGTGATAGCCCTCCTCGTCGCACGTCGTGCGGTCGCCCCACAGGGCGCAGATCAGCACGTCCTGCTCCCCCGGGCCGACGTGCTGCACGTCGAAGTGCACCTCGTCGGGATTCCCGCGGCGGTAATGCTTCGTGGCGGTGACCTGGACCTGGTCGCCGCTCGCCTCGCCGACCGTGATCGCGCCGCTCAGGTTGCGGATGCGGATCCAGCGGCCGGCGGGGACGCGGCCGTTCCAGGTGAAGTGATCGCCGCCGGCCTGCTGCGCCGCGGCCGGACCGGCGCCGATCGGTGCCGCCGCGATGGCGAGCGCCAGCGCCGCCAGGACATGTCGCATCATCGTCGATTCCTCGGCTGTCGTTATGCTACCGGGCGCTGCGGATGCGGACGTCGCCGCTCACGGTCGAGATGTCGAGCCGGCGGCCGCCGCCGCCGATGCGCGCGTCGATCTGCCGGCGCCCGAAGCCGCCGTTCAGGGTCACCGGGAAGTCGCTCGTCAGCTCCCCGCTGACCGTGCGCATCCGCAGGTCGGCGGCGAAGTCCTTCGGAACGCTCAGCGTGACGTCCCCGCTCACGCTCCGGAACGCGAGGTCGCCGCTCCCGGTGAGCGCGTCGAGCTGCGCCTCGATGTCCCCGCTCACGCTGTTCGCCTGGAGCGAGCTGGCGCGCAGGTGCTCGAGCCGGACGTCGCCGCTCACCGAGTGCGCCTGGATGTCGCCCTGCGCGCCGTCGACGCCGACGTCGCCGCTGACCGAGTTCGCGTCCACCTGGAGGTTGGCCGGCACCGCCACGCGGAGGTCGATGTCCCCGTGGTCGCCGCCCCAGCGGTCGTGATGGCCGTGGATGCCGCGGTCGTCGCACTCGTCGTCCTCGTACACGACGCAGACGTCGACGCCCCGGCTCCCCTGCTGGACGACGACGTGGAGGTCGGGATCGGCGTGCCCCGTCCGATGGCCGGTCACCTCGACCTTGCCGCTCGTGGACGGGACGATGTCCACGTTGCCGCTGATGTTGTGGACGCGGACCTCGCTGCCGGCGGCGAGGGCCCTGTCCCAGTGGAAGTCGCCCTGGCCGGCCTGGGCACCGGCGGCGGTGAAGGCGCTGAGGACCAGCAACGTCGGGATGGCGAGAGTACGCATCGGGGTGCTCGCTGGATGGTGAGGAAGGTGCTGCCTAACGATCATCGTTCCCGCTCCCGCCGGCGCGGCGGATGGTGATGTCGCCGCTGAAGCTCTCGAGGCTCACGCGCGCCTCGCCGCGGCCGACGTCGAAGGTGAAGCGCTTGGCGTTGCCGAAGCCGTGCTCGCCGGGCTTCAGCGTGATCGGGAAGTCGCTGTCCACGGAGCCGCTCCAGGTCGAGACGCCGATCTGCGCGCTCGCCGCGCGGGGCATCGTGACCTGGATCTCGCCGGAGTGCGTCGTGAGCTCGTAGCGCCCCGCCGGGTCGATCGTGCCGACGTAGGTGACGTCGCCGCTGACCGAGTGGGCGCGGACGAACTTCGACGTGGCGTCGCGCACCTCGATCTCGCCGCTCACCGTCTCCACGTCGATGTCGCCCTTCACGCCGTCGAGCCGGAAGTCGCCGCTGATCGTGCGCACGCCGGCGTCGCCGTTGACGTCGCGGACCTGGACGTCGCCGGAGAGGGCGCCGAGGTCGAGCCGGCCGACGTCCTCGACGTGCATGTCGCCGCTCTGCGAGTTGGCCTCGACGTCGCCGCGCGTGCCGCGCACGTCGATGTCCGCCGACTGCGAGTGCACGCTGAGCCGGGCCCCGTAGGGCACCGTGAGCTCGAAATGCCCTTCGCGCGAGCCGCCGTTGGCCATGCCGAGCGTGAGGCGCGAGCTGCTGCCCGCGTTCATGACCTGCGACGTGGCCAGGCTGAAGCGGATGTCGCCGTCCTCGCTCGTCGCATGGATCCGGACCTCGGCGCGATCCCAGCCGCGCACGATGATCTCGCCGTTCGGCAGCGTCACGCCGACCGTACCGTTGCGCGAGAAGGCAACGGTGGTGTCGATGCGGCTCTCCCCGTCGTCGTCGGACCAGCGGTCGCGGCGCTGGGCGCTGGCGGCGGCCGGCAGGAGCAGGGAGGAGACCGCGAGCGCGAGCAGCATCGCCGCGCCGGAATGAGCAGTGCGAGTCATGAGGGTCGCCATCAGGTGTGTGCCGGCAGCGTCGCCGCCGTGCGGAGCAGCTCGACCTTGGCCTCGAGCGCGCTGTTGAGGGACTGCAGGAGGAAGCCGCTCGCCGGATCCTTCGCCAGCGCCGCGCGGCACTGGGCCACGGCGCTGTCGATGACCGCGAGGTTCTTCTCGATCACGGCGATCGTCGCCGTGTCGAGGGTGGAGCGCCGCTGGGCGACGATGGCCTTCAGCATGGCGATCTCGCGCCCGTAGGTGTCCTCGGCGCTGGGCTTCTGGCCGGTGTTCGAGGCCAGGCGCACCGCGGGGCGGCCCGTGGTCGGAGCGGCGGGCGTGCCGGTCGCGGGAGAGTCGACCCGCGAGACGGAAGAAGCCGGCGAGGCGCCCGCCCCCTGCTGCGGCGGAGTGGGAGAAGCCGACACCGCAGGGAACGGAGCCTTCACCGGCTCCGTGACCGACGCGACCTGCCGGAGCGGCTGCCCGCCCGACCGGCCGCGCATCGTGACGTACGTGGTACCCACCGACACCACGATGAGCGCCACGGCCGCGGCGCTCATGAGCGCCCACCGTGTCCCGGGCGCCGCGAAGCGGCCGGGGCGCCGGGTCGGGGCGCCGTCGCGCCGATCGAGCGGCACGACCGGGGCGGCGATCCGCTCCGCGATGCCGCTCCAGAGATCGTGGTCCGGGTGGAGTGGCGGCAGCGCGGCCGCCGCGACCCGCAGCTCGCGCACATCGGCGAGGAGCGTGCCGCAGCTCGCGCAGGCCGCGGCGTGCGCCTCCAGCGCGCCGCGCGTCGGCTCGTCGAGGTCGTGCTCGAGGTAGTCCGCCAGCCGATCGGCGAACTGTTCGCAGGTGAGAGCGTGCGTCGTCATCGATCCAGGGCCTCCCGGAGGAGCAGGCGCGCGCGATGAAGCTGCGCCTTCGTCGCTCCCGTGGTCACGCCGAGCTGCTCGGCGATCTCCTCATGCTTGTAGCCTTCGACGTCGTGCAGCACGAAAACGCGACGGGCACCGGGGGGGAGCGCGGCGATGGCCCGCTCGAGGTCGAGCATGTCGCCCGGCGCCAGCGGCGATCCGACCGTTCCCGGCAGCGCGTCCATCCCGTCCTCCTCGTCGGTCTCGGCCTGCTTCGACTGAAGCCGGACTTCCGTCTTCCGGGCGTTGAGGACGACGTTCACCGCCAGCCGATGGAGCCAGGTGCCGAACGCGCTCTCGCCGCGGAACAGGTGCAACTTCTCCCATGCCCGGACGAACACGTCCTGTGTCAGCTCCTCGGCGCGCCCGCGGTCGGCGACCATGCGCGCGCAGAGGGAGTAGACCCGGCTCACATGCTGGCGGTAGAGGCGTTCGAAGGCCCGGCGGTCGCCGGCGGTGGCCAGGGCCACGTCGGTCTCGCCGTTCTGGAACGAGGTCTCGGTCGCTTCGAAGATCGCCACAGCAGCCATGAGGTCCGTGGGGTGTCTGTCCGGTGGTGCACCGGATCAGATACCGCCAACGGGTCAAAGGTTTGAAGGGCTGCCGGGCGCGTCCTCGCCGGCGGTGCCGGCGAGGGGCGGGAGTTACCGGCTGCCAGGAACCGGCGCGGCCATCTCGTCGAGCAGTGCAGGTAGTCCTGCGATGCTGTCGAGGTAGTGCTTTGGTTCTGCCGGCTCCAGATCCGCTCGCGTGAACGGTCCCCACAGCGCGGCGATCGTGGTCACCCCGGCGGCATTGCCCGCTTCCATGTCGTGCACCGAGTCGCCGATGAACACCGCCTCGGCCGGCTCGTAGCCGAGCCGCTCCAACGCCAGCAATACGGGCTCGGGCTCCGGCTTGTGTCGCGTGCAGGAGTCGCAGCCGACGATCGTCGTCATGTGTTCGGCGAGCCCGACGTGCTGGAGGCCGCGATGCGCCAGCGCGTCCGACTTGGAGGTGACGATCCCGATCGGGTGGTTTCGCCGGCGGAGCTCGGCGACGGTCTCCAGCACCCCGTCGTAGCAGCGGATCAGCCGGTCGTGGTGTTCCATCTGGTATTCACGATACCGCGCGAACAGCCGCGCGACCTCGTCGTCGTTCGAGGTGTAGCGCCGGAGGGCCGTATCCAGGGGAATTCCCACTCCGGTCAGCCACTCGGCGGCGGTGGGTCCCCCGCCGGGCCAGTCGCGGAAGGCGTGGGCCGCGGCGTTGAGTATGAGCTCGATCGAGTCGATGAGCGTGCCGTCGAGGTCGAACAGGACGGCGATGGGGCGAGAGGAGGAGTCCGTCGTCATGATTGTAGGCAACGTATCGTGCGGCACCGGGTCGTGCACGGTGATCCGGGGTGCGGCGGCGGGGAAGTGCGGGCGCCAGCCGCACATGCGATTCGGCGATCTCGGCGACCATCGTTGATTCCGGCTCGCCGATCAGCGATACTGGGTGGACGGCAGACCCAGCAGTTCCCTCCTGTCTGCCTTCCCGACAAGCGGAGGATCGCACCATGGACGAGCTTTCCAGGCACGATCGCGACGCGCGTGTCGCCCGATGGATGGACCTCTTTCGTGAAGCGGCGGAGCGCCCGGAGTTCCAGGTGCCGGCGGAGGGCGCGCGCCCCTTCGATTTCAACTTCCACGCGCCCGACGAGGCGGCGGCGCGTGGGCTGGCGTCGTGGCTGCGCACGCACACCGACTACCACGTGGACGTGCACCACACGCGCGAGCTCGACGCCGAGAGCGGGACGCCGTTCGACGGCTGGCGGGTGGGCGGTCAGACGCCACCGCTCGATCCCGCGCCGCGGGTGTTCGAGCAGTGGCTGACGTTCCTCATCGGCGCCGGGATGTCGCTCCGCTGCGAGCTCGAGGCGTGCAGCGGGATCGACCTCGCGCAGGAGATGCCGGCGGCCGCCTGACGGGGCGGCCTACCGCGCCGGGGGCGGTCCGCCCCGGCCGCCGCCTCGCCGCGGGCGCCGGCGCCGGCG
>CAMLIT010000126.1 GCA_946480295.1 uncultured Gemmatimonadota bacterium | reverse complement strand
AATCCCCCCGCCGCGGCGCGGACGGCCGGCTGGGCCCGCCCGCGGGCCCGCTCAACCTGGCGGCCGGGGGTTCGTCCGCGTCAGGGCACCAGCTTCCGCAGCACCGCGCGCGCCGGCGCGGCCTCGTGTCCCGCCACCCTGAGCGGGAGCACTAAGAGGTCGTAGTCCCCGCCCCGCACCCCGCCGAGCGAAAGCCCCTCGACGATCGGGATGCCGTGCCCCAGCAGGATCTGGTGCGCGCGCGGCACCTTCGCGCCGAACTGCTCGGCGGAGAGGTAGTCCACGCCCACGAGCTGCACCCCGGCGTCGGCGAGGAGCTGCGCCGCGTCGGCGGTGATGTAGGCGAAGTCGCGATGGAAGCCGGGCGAGGTCATCCAGCCGTGGGTGGAGCTGCGCGTGCGGAAGAGGATGCGCGGCGCGCCGCGCCAGTCGTGGCGCTGGAGCTCCGCCGCGTCGATCGCCTGCACGCTGTCGGGGATCTCGATCACGCGCGCGGGGCCGATGAGCCGATCGAGCGCAACCTGGTCGATCGACGCGCCGCCGCGGATGAAGTGCATCGGCGCGTCGACGTGCGTGCCGCTGTGCGCGCCGAGGGTGTACGAGGAGAGGGTGAGCGGATCCCCCTTCCGCATGTCCTTCACGAAACCGAGCCTGATCGGCGGATCGCCGGCGTAGACCGGCGTGGTCGCGGGATCGAGGGGCGCGGTGACGTCGATCCACTCGCCAGGCGCCGCGCCCGCCGCCGCGGCGTTCGCCGTCGGCGAAGCCGCCGAGCCAGCGGCCTGCGCGGTGGGCGGCGTGAGCGGCTCGCCGGCGATCGGCCAGTCGCCGTACGCCCAGTACAGCGGCCGGATCTCCAGGCTGCGCGGGATGGCGAGCGGCCGGTCGGGCGACGCGGGCCCCGAGTTGGCGTTGATGTAGTGGTGCACGATCCACGACCGGTCGCCGTCGGTGAGCACCGAGTTGTGCCCGGGACCGCGCACGACGCCGTAGCTCGCCAGGACGAGCGTGCCGCCCCCCTGCGTCATCGGCACGCCGGCGCGATCGACGTAGGGGCCGGTGATGGAGCGCGAGCGGCCGACGCGGACGTTGTAGTTGCTCTTCGCGCCCTCGCAGCACTTGTCGAACGACACGAAGAGGTAGTACCACCCGCCGTGCCGCACGATGTACGGCCCCTCGATCGCCTGCGCGTCGTTAGGCCCCCTGGTCACGTCGGTCCCCGCGCGCGCGGCGATGGAGTACGTCGTCGTGTCCGTCGTGGACAGCTTGCCGGTGGCCGCATCGAGGCGGTGGAGCTTGATGCCGCCCCAGAAGGAGCCCCAGGTGAGCCAGGGCGTGCCGTGCTCGTCGACGATCGCCGCGGGGTCGATCGCGTTGTACGTGCTCACCCCCGGGTGCGACTCGAGCACGACGCCGCGATCCACCCACCGATAGCGCGGATCCGCGGGATCGAGGGTGGCGTTCGTCGCGAGCGCGATGACCGAGTGCTGGCTGCCGAACGTCGAGAGCGCGTAGTAGAGGTGGTACTGGCCGTCGAAGAACGAGATGTCCGGCGCCCAGGGATAGAGCGTGCCGGGGATCACCCGCTGCGCCCACGAGGGCCCGGCGCCGGGGAAGACGCGGCCGATGCGCGTCCAGTGCACGAGGTCCGTGGACCGGCGGATGGGGATCCCCTCCCCCGTCGCGAAGATGTAGTACGCGTTGCCGGCCTTGATGACCGCCGGATCGGGGACGTCGCGGACGTCGCCCACCTGCGCGTGCAGGGCGCGCCCCGCGCCGGCGAGGACGACGGCGGCGCCGACGACGAGCCGGATCGCCCGGCGGGAGATCGTTGCCATGAGGTGCAGTTGGTTCAGCGTGTGATGGATGATGCGGCGGGAGGCGGGGCGATCGGCTCGCCGACCTGCGGCCAGCCGTCCGCGTCCCAGGTGATGGGCCTGATCTGGAGCGTCGGCGCGCCGTGCGCAAGGTCGTCGTAGAAGTGGTGCACCAGGAAGTCGCGGCCGCCGTCGGAGAGCACCGACTCGCCCCCCGGTCCGCGCACGCGCCCCATGCTCTCGAGGACGACGGTGCCGCCGCCGGCGGTCATCGGCACCCCGCTCGCGTCGACGTACGGTCCGGTGATGGCGCGCGCCCGGCCGACGCGCACGTTGTACGTGCTCGCCGAGCCGCGGCAGCAGAGGTCGAACGAGGCGAAGAGATAGAACCAGTCGCCGTGCCGAACGAGGAAGGGCGCCTCGATCGCCTGGCTGTCGAGCGGGCCCTGGGTCGCCCCGGTGTCGGTGCGCGCGGCGAGCGAATACGTCGTCGTGTCGGTGGCGGACAGCCTGCCGCTCGCCGCGTCGAGCCGCCGCAGCTTGATGCCCCCCCAGAAGGAGCCCCAGGCGAGCCAGGGCTGCCCCTGCGCGTCGAAGGCGACGTTCGGGTCGATGGCGTTGAAGGAGCTGACGCCGGGCTGCGACTCGACCACCGGTCCCTCGTCCACCCAGCGGTAGCGCGCGTCCGCCGGATCCAGCGTCGCGTTCGTGGCGAGCGCGATCACCGACTGCTGGCTGCCGAAGGTGGAGAGCGCGTAGTAGAGGTGCCAGCGCCCGGCGAAGAAGGAGATGTCCGGCGCCCACGGGAACTGCACGCCCGGCACGGCGCTGGTCGCCCACGACGGGAGCCCGTCGGGGAAGACGCGGCCCGCCGTATCCCAGTGCACGAGATCCGGCGAGCGGCGGATGGGGATCCCCCGTCCCGTCGAGTAGAGCCAGACGACGCCGCCCTCCACCGCCGCGGCGGGATCGTGCACGCCGCGCACCGGATTCAGCGCGGGCGCGGGCGGCTCGGGCGACGCCGGCGCGCCGCCGCCGCACCCGGCGAGCGAGAGGGCGACCAGCAGGGCGACGGCGAGCGACGCCACCGCCGCGCCGCGCCGCGAAGCGTCCGACGAATCCGTACGAACCATGTCCGGCGCGCCTAACGCGCTCCCTCCTCGATGATGATCTCGGCGGCAACCTGCTCCTCGAGCCGCTCCTCGCGCCCGACGAGCCGCTTCCGCTTCCAGTCGCCGCGCGCGTACACGCCGGCCGTGATCGCCGCCATGAGCACGTTCGACACCGGGAACGCCCACCAGATCCCGCGCTGGTGCAGCGCGGTCTTCTCCGACAACACCCAGGCGAGCGGGAACTGCAGCACCCAGACCGACGTCAGGGTGAGCAGCATCGTCATCACCATGTTCCCCGCCGCGCGCAGGACGCCGTTCAGCGAGAACTGCACGCCGACCAACCCCCACGACAGCGCCATCACCCGCAGGTAGACGGCGCCCTCGGCGATCACCGCCTGGTCGTGCGGCACGAAGAAGGCCACGAGATACGGAGCGAAGGCGAAGGCCAGGACGCCGAGCCCCGTCAGGACGCCGAAGCCGATCCACGTCCCGAGCCGCGCGATCGCCGCCGCGCGATCCACGTTCCCCGCCCCGATGTTCTGCCCGACGAGCGCCGCGACCGCCATCGAGAGCCCCATCGCCGGGATCATCACCACCTGGAGCACCGTGGACCCGACGCCGTACGAGGCCATCGTCACCGTGCCAAAGCTCGCGATGAGGAAGGTCAGCACGGTGAGGCCGAGCGCGCGCGCGGACTGCTCGATCGACGCCGGCACCCCCAGGCGGAAGGCGCGCGCGACGTACGGCAGGTCCGGCACGAAGTCGCGCCAGACGAGATGGATGCTGTACCGCCCGCGCAGCAGCACGCCGAGCCCGATCAGCGCCGCGACGCTCTGCGTGCCGACCGTCGCCGCCGCCGCGCCCATCACGCCGAGCGCGGGCAGCGGCCCCCAGCCGAAGATGAACAGCGGATCGAAGGCGAAGTTGAGCAGGACCGTGCCGAGCACGATCACCACCGGCAGCCGCACCTCGCCCACGCCGCGCATCAGCGACTGGAACATGAAGAAGAAGAAGTTGAACACGAGCCCGACGAACGACATGCGCATGAAGCCGATCGCGCCCGCGCGTACGTCGGGGGCGACGCCCATCAGGCGCAGGATCGCCGGCGCCGCCGCGTAGCCGATCGCCCCGAGGACGAGGGAGACCACGACGACCATGAGGAGGGTCTGGGCCGCGACGTGGTCCACCATGTGCTGGTCGCGCGCGCCGAAGTACTGCGCGATGAGCGTCGAGCCGGCGATCGCCAGCCCCGCGCCGAGGCCGATCGTGAGGAACATGATCGGCGTGCACACGGACACGGCCGCGACGGCGCTCCCGCCCAGCCGGCCGACCCAGAACGCGTCGGTCACCTGGTAGCCCGCCTGCAGCACGTTCGCGAGCGTGATCGGCACCGCGAGCGCGATCAGGGAGCGGAGGATCGGGCCCTGGAGAAGCTGGGTGTGCGCGGTGGCGCGGTCTGGCATCGCGGAATTCTACGCGCGCCCGACCCGCGCCGCCACGCGCGGCGCGCCGCTCAGATCCGCGCGGCCATCATCCCGTCGACCAGGTGCAGGAACTGGTCGTCCGCGATCATCTTCGCCGCCGCGTCGCGCAGCCGGGCGAGCAGGCCGTTGCCCGTGTACATCAGCCGCCCGAGCCGCCGCGACTGCCCCTGCACCCGGTCGACGCGGGCGCGCCGGCGCGCGGCGTACTGCGCCAGCACCTGCGGCATCGACGCCGAGTCGGCACGGGAGAGCTCGTCCGCGAGCACCGCCGCCGACTCCATCGCCAGCGACGCCCCCATCGCCCCCATCGCGCCGATCGGCAGGATGGCGTGCGCCGCGTCCCCGATCAGCACCGCCCGGCCGCGGAACCACTGGTCGGTGTGCACGTCGAGGTACTCGTCGTGGCCGATGTCCTCGCCGCGCGTCAGCTCGCCGAGCATCCACGGCACCATCCCGCCGAACGAGCGGAAGCATTCGCGGACGCGCTCCACCCGGGTCTCGACCGGATCCGGCGTCCCCGCCGGCACCCGCGCGCACATGTGCGCGCACACGCGGTCGCGCGCGGGATAGAAACCGAAGAACTTCCCCGTCCCCCAGTACTCGATCACCTCCGGCGGCGGGATGAAGGGCAGCGGCAGCGAGAACGTCCAGCCGGCGATGCCGGAGTCGTGCAGCGGCGTCTCGCCGAAGAGCAGGTTGCGCATGCGCGAATGCACGCCGTCGCAGCCGACGATGACGTCGTACGTCGCCGAGCTGCCGTCGTCGAACAGGGCGACGATGCCGTCGGTCTTCTCGGCGAGCCCGCGCACCGTCACGCCGTAGCGCACGCGGCCCGCGGGCACCGCCGCGCGCAGGATCTCGACGAGGTCGGCGCGCGTGATGTCGACGAGCGGACCGTACTTCCGCGCCAGGGTCTCCAGCGACAGCGCGTGCAGCGTATCGCCGTTCCGGTCGGTGGCCTTGTAGTGCGTGCATTCGAGCCCGGCGCGGCAGAACGCGGGGAAGAGCCCGAGGCTCTTGAGGACGCGGCTTCCCGCGGGCCACACCGCCAGGACCTGCCGGTCCTCGCCGCTCCCCCGCGCCCGGTGGTCGTCCCCCGCGTCGCGCTCCAGCTCCACCACGGTCGGCGCGAAGTGTCGCTGCTCGAGGAGCGCGGCGAGCGTCAGGCCGGCCACGCCGCCCCCGACGATCAGCACGCGCAGCTCCGGGCCGTACCGCACCGTCGCGTGCGGCTGACGGGGATACATCGAGATCGCGGTGGTCATCGCACCGACTCCGTCGTATGGCGTGTCGTCGTCGCCGGGTGCGCGGCCACGTCGGCGTGGTCCGCGGGCACCCACACGGCCGCGGGATGCGAGAGTCGGCGCGCCAGCCGCTGCCACGCGGTCGACAGGCTGCCCGGCTCGCGTACGTACTCCTCCTGCAGCGCCTCCTCGTACGCCTCGGCGATCGCCTGCCGCCCGAGGAGGCCGAGAAACTCCGTCGGATCCTCGCGCGAGACGACGGGGAGTCGCCCGACCCGGTGCTGCGCCATCTTGTGCAGCGCGTCCTCGAGCAGCTCGTCCGGATACGTCACGACGAGATCGTGCGCGCCCACGTCGAGGATCGACACCTCCCCCTCGTCCTCCCGGTCGAGCGCCCGCACAAGATCGCCCCTGGTGACGATGCCCGCCAGACGCCCCTGGCCATCCACGATCGGCCATGCCTGACGACGCCCGAGCACGGGGTCGTGGTCGAGCAGGCGGCGCAGGACCGTGTCCACCTGGAGGTCCGCCGGCACCGTCGGGACGTCGCGCTCCATGACCTCCTCGACGCGGAAGCGCGCGAACGGGCTCACCGAGTACTCGCACATCACGTGATGACCGCGCCGCGCCACCTTCTCGGTGAGGATCGAGCGCCGCATCAGCAGCACCGTGACCGTGTGCGCCGCCACGCACGCCACGAGCAGCGGCGGCAGGAGCGAGATGTCGTGCGTCGCCTCGAGCAGGAAGACGACGGCGGTCAGCGGCGCGCGCATCGTGCCCCCCATGACCGCGGCCATGCTGATCGCCGCCCAGAGGCCGGGATCGGCGGCGTGCACCCAGCCGGCCTCCGCGGCCCCGAGCGCGCCGCCCATGATGAGCAGCGGCGCGAGCACGCCCCCCGAGGTGCCCGATCCGAGCGCGATCGCCCAGATCACCGCCTTCACGAGGAGGAGCCCGATGAGGAACCCGCCGAGATGTCCCGAGAGCAGGTCGCGGATGACGTCGTAGCCGACGCCGAGCGCCCGCGGCTCGATCAGGCCGCCGACGCCGATCACGACCCCGGCGATCGCCGGCCACCACATGAAGTGCAGGCCCAGCTTGCGGAACCCGTCCTCGGCGCCGTAGACGGCCGCCGTGAGCACCGCGGCGGCGAGCCCGGCGAGGATGCCGACGCCGAGAAACTCGATCATCTCGCGCGCGTCGGGCACCGCGTGCACGGCGAGCGGGAAGATGGGACCGGAGCCGAGCAGCGGCACGCGCAGCACGGCGGCGACGATCGCCGCGGTGGCCACGGGTACGAAGCTGCGCGGCTTCCACTCGAACAGGAGCAGCTCCACCGCGATGAGGACGCCGGCGAGGGGCGTGGCGAAGATGGCGGACATTCCCGCCGCGGCACCGGCGACGAGCAGCGTCTTGCGCTCGGCGGCGGTCAGGTGAAAGGCCTGGGCGAAGAGCGAGCCGAAGGCGCCGCCGGTCATGATGATCGGCCCCTCCGCGCCGAAGGGACCGCCGGTGCCGATGGCGATCGCGGAGGCGATCGGCTTGAGCAGCGCGACCTTCGCGTCCATCCGGCTTCCGCCGACGAGGATCGCTTCGAGCGCCTCCGGGATGCCGTGTCCCCGGATCTTCTCGCTGCCGAAGCGCGCCATCAGCCCGACGAGCAGGCCGCCGACGACGGGCACGAGGATCCCCCACCAGCCGAGGTGGTTGGCGCCCGGCGAGAGGAGGGTGGAGGAGAGCCGGTGGTAGTAGACGAGGTTGGTGATCGAGCCGATCAACCAGACGAGCGCGAGGGCGACGAACGCGCCGATCACGCCCACAACCCCTCCCAGTGGCACGAGGACGAGAAGTCTCGTGTCGGCCGTGAAGTCGCCGAGCTCGTAGTCGACGTTCGACACTGCCATGGGTTCCCCGCGGAAACGGGTGGGGGCTGCGCAGCCCTACCGGGCTATATGTATGCCCAATGGATTGGTACCCCCGCAAGAAGCCGTCCGATTCCGGGCCGCGCGACGCGACCGGACTGGACCAGCAAACGACATCGCGGGTTACCGTTCGCTCAACACCCGAGTCCCGTGAGCGATTCCGCGGAGTTGAGGTAGTTCTCGTCGCGCAGCACCGCGCCGGCCGCGGTGAAGTACTCCTTCCAGAAGCGACGCACGGCGACGCCATGGTCGGTCGTGACGTCCGGACCGATGGCGATCACGCACACGTTGCGCAGGTCGGGGAGGAGTCCGCGCCGCTGGTGATCCGCGACCCAGCCGCGCGGCGGGAGGGCGCGCTCCAGCTCGAGCTCCGGCGTCCACTGGAGCATGTCGGAGAGCAGGTACAGCGTCGTGCGCCGATGGCCGGCGGTGCGCGCCAGGTCCGAGACGCGATAGAGCGTGGAGGTGAGGTCGGTGCCCTGGATCCTGCCGGCAAGGCGCACGTCGAAGAAGACGGGCAGCTCGGCGTGCGCCTCGCGCCGGACGCGCTCGACATGCGTGCGATCGGAGGGCTGCGGGTGCAGCGGGTCGCTGGCGGCGGGCACGGTGTCGTGCCACTGCCGGGCGCCGCCGGCGAGGCCGCGCTCGTACACCTGCTGGAAGACGATCTCGTCCCCGTTCTGCAGCGCGTCGACGATTCGCGACGCGACGCCCTGCGATTCCGCGAGCTGCACCGAGTCGCGGCTCGACGAGAGGTCGATCGCGACGATGCGCTGCGCGCCCCACGGCTGGACCGCGGGTGGATTCGCCTGTGCGTCGCTCGAGGAGCACCCCGAGGCGAGGACCACCGCCGCGGCCGCGGCCACGCAGCACGCCACCGCACCTGCCAGACGATTCGTCACGACTCCTCCTCCTGCGTGTCGTCGTTGAAGATCCCCGACCGCGCGAGCTCGCGCTTCAGCTCCGCGAACTCCGCCACGTGCGCGGCGAAGCCCGCCGGCTCGCGGAAGGGCGACTCGTCCACCGTCGGCAGCTCGAGCCGCGGCTCGGGTCGGAACGCCGCGATCTCGCGCGGATCGAGGGTGCGCAGCCGCGCATTCTCGGCGCGGAAGAGGGGGATGACGCCGGCCAGCCGCTCGGCCTTCGCGCGCCATTCCTGGAGCGGGCGCGACGCGGCGAGGTGCTCCACGCGCGCGATCCCGACCTGCACGTCCGCCGCCGCTTCCCTCACCCGCTGCCGGTGCTCGAGCACGTCGCGCCGGAGCTGCTCGACGCTGCGGCGCAGCTCGACGTAGCGCGGGTCCTCGGTCAGCCGATCCGCGAGGTCCTCCTCGCTGGTCGAGTAGCCGACGACCGCCGCCGCGAGCAGGAGGGCGATGTTGAGATAGAGGATGGGGACGTTGGACCGGCTCACCGTCCGCGCGTACGCCAGGTCGTCCTCGTGCAGCCGGAGGTCGGTCATGGCGTCGGTGAGGTCGTTGTCGATCGCGCCGATGGCCGTGCTCCCGGTGGCCGCCGCCGCCGCGCGCGCGGCGCGCAGGCTGTCCACGCGCACCGCGTCCGCCTGGTAGCGCTGGGCGGCGGTCTGCGGGATCTCGGCGCGCGCGTAGAAGAGGAAGGACACGGCGAGCGCCGCGCCGACGACGCTGAGCACCGCGCGCACGGCGTGCTGGCGCCGATGCGTGCGGATGCCGATCGCTGCGCCGGGGTTGTCCCGGCCGCTCAGCGCGAGGAGCGGCCGCAGCGAGCCGCCTAACGTGTCGCCGAGCAGGACGAGGATGATGACCACGGTGAGCGACATCAGCACCGCTTCGGGGCGCAGGAAGAGGTCGTGCGCGAAGAAGTACGGCCCCGACCAGATCCCGTGGTCCGCCGCCTGGTCCGCCTGCGCGCGCGCCACGGTGGCGAGCGACGCGTTCATCGGCAGGAGGAGGCGGAAGATCGGGAAGTTGGCGATGAACTCGACGAGCACGAGGCCGGTCACGATCAGGAAGCCCGCCGTCCGGCCGAAGAGGCGGTGGTAGCCGAAGGGCGTGGCCTTGTCGCGCAGCGCGTCGCGCAGCTCGGCGAGCGCCCGTTCCTTCGTCCCCAGCTCCAGCCGCGCCGCCTCGAGCTGCCGCAGGCCGAAGCGCAGCGCGACCAGCCGCTCGCCGACGCGCTGCCCGGCCTGCTCGATGACGTCCTGCATCTGCGTGCGCACGCGCTCGACCCACTGGCGCAGGATCTCGCCGCAACGCGCCGCCAGCGACTGTTCCACCGGGAGCGGCTCCGCCGCCGTGGACGGATGCGGCAGGCCGCGCTCGGCCCATGCCCGCGCCTGCTCCTGCGCCTCGCGCTCGACCTCGAACACCTCGCGGTTGAACCAGTAGGTCGTGTTGCGCGTGACCGCGTAGACGCCGTCGTCGATGCCATCGCGCTCCCCCGATTCGTCCCCCGCCGTCGGGCGGAAGGGGGCGCGGACGAGGCCCGCCATGCCGCGCAGCCCGGACGAGAGGGCGGACAGCAGGCGTGTCCCGAGCGGAAGGGGACGATCCGCGGGCGCCAGCTCGGCGAAGCGCGCGACCGACGGGTCCATGCGGCGGTCCGCGCCGCGCCGGTCGTACGAGGGGCCGACGCCATTCGACGTCCCGAGGGCCTTCCCGTTCCCGTTCGCCGCGGATGCCGGCGGCGCATCGCCGCGGACGTCCGGGCCGATCCTCGACCAGAGCGACACCAGTCGTCTCCTTCGATGGAGTGTCCTCGCGGGGCACCGACGAACGCCCGCCATCGGGCGGAGCCGCGCCGGGCCCAGTCCCGCAATGAGCAGACCGGACGCGCGCTCCGGCGTCCCCCAACGTCCTTCCGGGGTCCGACAGCGGTGCATTCTCGCCGTACGGGCGGGGTGCGCGGCGCGTTTCGCGGCGGACCGAGCGCGACTAGGGGATGCACGCCGCGGGGGGGTCTTGGGAGCAGCGACGCCACGATGGCCGGCAGGAGTCCCGGCCGCCGCGGCGCCGCGAGCCGTCTGCCACCTCGTCCCCGGAGCCCGACCTGAGCGACCCATCACCTGGCATGCGCGCCGTACGGCGGCTGCTCGCGATCGCGGCGGCCGCGTGTGCGGCCTGCACGTACGCCGTCACCCGCACGGCGCGGGCCGAGGATGCCCATCCCGACCTCACCCTCTCCACCGACCGGGCGCGCTACGCGCCCGGCGAGCCGGTGGTCTTCTCGCTCGGCGGGCGCGCGCCCGCGAGGGCGCGCGTGCGCTATCTCCATCTCGACAGCGTCGTCGCCGATGCGCGGATCGCGGACACGAGCTGGTCGTGGATGCCGCCGGCGCGCGACTTCACCGGCTACCTGGCCGAGGTCTACGACTCCGCGAACGGGAGCGATCGGGTGCTCGCCACGACGGGGATCGACGTGTCGTCGCGCTGGACGCGCTTCCCGCGCTACGGCTTCCTCTCGTGGTACCCGGCGCTGAGCAGCGACTCGATCGCGTCGGTGATCGCGCGCCTCGATCGCTACCACATCGACGGTCTCCAGTTCTATGACTGGCAGCACGAGCACCACGCGCCGCTCGCCGGCACGGTGGCGCACCCCGCGGCGGTGTGGCGGGACATCGGCGGCCGGTACAACCACCTGGCGACGATCCGCGGGTACATCGATGCCGCGCACGCGCGGAACATGGCCGCGATGTTCTACAACCTCGTGTACGGCGCGTGGAGCGGCGCCGAAGCGGACGGGGTCTCGCCGAGATGGTACCTGTACACCGACACGGTACACACCGCGCGCGACGCGTTCCGGCTTTCGAAGCCGCCCTTCCTCAGCGACATCGAATTCCTCGATCCGTCGAACGCTGGGTGGCAGCGCTACATCGCCGCGCAGAACCGGAAGATCTACGCGGTGCTGCCCTTCGACGGCTACCACATGGACCAGGTGGGCGAGCGCCCGCCGGAGTTCACGTACGACGGCAGGCGCGTCGACCTCGCGGCCACCTTCGGGCCGTTCATCGCGGCGATGAAGGCGAACGAACCGGGCAAGTACCACGTGATGAACGCGGTGAACCAGTACGGGCAGCCCGGGATCGCAAAGGCGCCGACCGACTTCCTTTATACCGAGGTCTGGGGGCCGCACGACAGCTTCGCGAGCCTCGCCGACATCCTGCGCGAGAACGACTCGTTGGCGCACGGCACCAAGGCCTCCGTGCTCGCCGCGTACGTCAACCACGGCCTCGCCGGCCGGCCAGGCTACTTCGACACGCCGGCGGTGCTCTACGCGGACGCGGTGATCTTCGCCTTCGGCGGCGACCACATCGAGCTCGGCGAGCACATGCTCGGGCGCGAGTACTTCCCGAACCACAATCTGCGGATGCGCGCGGATCTCCAGGCGGCGCTCCCGCACTACTACGACTTTCTCGTCGCCTACGAGAACCTGCTCCGCGACGGCGGCACCTTCGACACGCCGTCGCTCACGACGGCGGGCGTGCCCCTCGCGCCCTGGCCCGCGCGACTCGGCCGCGTCGCCGTCGTCGGGAAGCGCGTGGGCGGCCGGCAGGTGATCCACCTCCTCAACTTCGTGGGCGCGACGACGCTCGCCTGGCGCGACGACCGCGGGACGCAGCACGCGCCACGGCCGTTCTCGCGCCTTCACCTCGTGCTCACGAGCGACCGCCCGGTGCGCCGCATCTGGGTCGCGTCGCCCGACGCGACGGGCGGCGCGCCCACCGAGGTCGCCTTCCAGCAGCGCGGGAGCCGGGTGTCGTTCACCGTCCCCGGGCTCCGCTACTGGGACATGATCGTCGTGGAGGATTCCGAACCGTGACTAGGGAGTACCCGCCGCTGGGGGGTCTTCAGGGCGAGACGAGGATCCCAGGCACCGCTCACCACCGCCCATGAACGACTTCCCTCCGGAGTACTGCCTGATCGCCCGCGCACTCTCCGGCGTCGCCACCGCCGAGGAGCGGGCGCGGCTCGAGGCGTGGACCGCGGCCGATCCCGAGCACCGGCGCAGCTACGAGGTCCTGCGCAAGGCGTGGGTGCTCTCCGGCACGGCCGACGACGCCGCGCGCTTCGACGCGGACGCCGACTGGCCGGCGGTGCTCGCGCGGATCGACCGGCGCCGCGCCGTCGCCGCGGCGGCGGGCGCGGCGCGCGCGGCGGCGGGCGGCGGCGCGCTCGGCAGGCGCGCGTGGGCG
>CAMLIT010000125.1 GCA_946480295.1 uncultured Gemmatimonadota bacterium | reverse complement strand
CGCGCGCCCTACCGCTCCCGGATCGTGACCCCGCCGTTCGTCGTGACCGCCCGGATCGGCGCACCGCCGCTGCCGAGCTGCGTCGTCAGGTGCCGACCGAGCGTCCCCTGCACCGTGATCGGGAAATCGATGTGGAAGCCGCCGTTCGTCGTACCCGTCTCCAGGCGCGCCGAGTAGCCGCGCGGGATGTCGAGCGTGACGCCGCCGTTCGTCGTCTCCAGGTCGAGTCCGGCGCCACGCCAGCGATCGCCGTCGAGCGCGGCGTGCACGCCGCCGTTCGACGTCTCGCCGTGCACGTCGCCGCTCACGTGGTACAGCGAGATCCCGCCGTTCGTCGACCGTGCCTGGATCGTACCGTCCACGTCGTCGATCGCGACGCCGCCGTTGAGCGACTGGAGCGCGAGGTTCGACCGCCGCGGCACCCACAGCTCGTAGCTGACGGACCAGTTGCTGCGGCGGTGCTGCGACGGCCCCTCCGCGTGCACCCGGCCGTCCCCCACCTCGACCCGCACCTGCGACGCGAGCGCCTTCGCGTCCGCGTCGCTCCCGGCGGAGGTCTCGATCCGCGCGATCATCCGCACGTCGCTGCGATCGGCGCCGTGCACGCGGATCCCGCCGTTAGGCTCGGCGTCCACGTCGAGCCGCGCGCCGGCGGGGAAGGTGCGTTCGCGGATCTCGCAGAAGCGCGCCCGGTCGTCGCTCGACCAGGAGTCGCGGTCGGCGCAGGACAGCTGGGGCTGCGAGCCCTGGGCGAGGGCGGCGCTGGCGGGGACGAGCAGCGCGGGGACGAGCACCGCGAGCGTGGCGAGTAGGGGCGATACGCGGGAACGAGCGGACATGCGATGTCTCCGGGACCGTGTGGAGTGCGATGGGGTGCCTCGCCCGTTGGACAGGCGCTTGGGCCGCGGGGTTTGAATCCCGCTCGTCGCGAGTCAGGCCGCCTCTTCGGCCGGCACCCGACCCTCCGACGACGCCCGAAGGCGCGCTCGCACCCGCCGGTAGCCGCCGAGCTGCAACGCGATCGTGGCGGCGAGCAGCAGCCCGAGCACGACCACGTACGGCAGCTTTCGCTTCTCGATGACCTGGAAGGCGATGCCGTGCGCCGCGACGAGCACGAACAGGGCATAGTTCCATCGCTGCAGCCGCTTCCACTTCGGTGTCCCGAGCCGGCGCAGGTAGTAATCGTTCGAGAGCGTGAGCAGGAGCGCGGCAACGAGCACCGCGGCGAGCCCGGTGTAGTTCGCGAAGCCGAAGAGATCCGTACGGGGGGCGAGTCCGCCGCCCTTCACCTCGCGCAGCCAGTACAGGTACCGATGCGGCATGTGCACCTGCCACCCCACGATGAAGTGCACGATCGCGAGCACGCCGGCCCAGATCCCGATGTCGCGCCGCAGGTCGGTGGAGACCGGATTGGGGCGGCGCCGGAGAGCGTTGAGCGGCCCGGTGGCGAGGGTCGCGCCGAGCAGGGCGAGGCCCACGTACGCCGTCGCCATGCTCCAGCGAAAGACCGGGTTCGGCGAGCGCGTCAGCGCGTACGTGAGGAGCAGCGCCGCGACGCTCGCGACCGCGAGGACGAGGTGGTGGCGCATCAGGCGCCGGCGCATCCGGCGTGAGAGCATGCGAGCGGAGCGGGGGGGAGGCGACGAACGCGGCGGCCGGTCCGATTTTTCCGGCCGCCGCCTCGTAACATATCCTCGGGACGCCGGAAAAGAGGCTCCCGCAAGCACGACGCGCCCGAGCACGAGAACGGCCGCGTCAGCGCGCGGCCGTTCTCGCCTTCACGGACAGCATGCCGTCACTGCGGCGTGGTCGACACGTTGCTGATGTGCACGTTGCTGGCGCCGCCCGCATCGCCGCATCCCGCGAACCAGAGACCGGCCAGACCGCCTCCGTCGCTGCCGTACGACTTCAGATAGACCTCCTGCGACTCGGGGTCGGCGACGGAGCCGTTGTGGCACGAGAGCGTGACGGTGAAGTCCACCTGGAGCCGGTTGCCGGTGGTGTTGATCAGCTTCAGGTACACCCACTTGTCCGTCCCGAAGAACGCGTAGAAGTCGACCCCCGACATGTCGCCGACGCAGAGATAGCGCCCCGACTGGGCACCGTTCGCGCACGTGCCGGCTGACCTGGCCCGCGTGGCCCCGATCAGGGCGACGTCGGGGTTGCTCTCGCTCACGCCCGCGCGTCGCGTGCGGGCTTGCGCGAGTGACGGCAGGGCGAGTCCGGCGAGCAGTGCTCCGATTACGAGTCGATGTCTCATGAGTTCTCTCCGAGAGGTGGAGGGCAAGCGCACGCAGGGACTCCCGGCCGCGCGCACGCTCCTGCTACCGGGGGCCGCTCCCGATGTTGACTGGCTTGCAGCCGCCGGCGCTCACGGTCGTCGACATGTGTCGCCAGGTGACGTTGCTGCCGCGCGCCGAGATGTCCACCGCCGTGCCGGCCGGGACGTCGACCGTCAGCGTCCCGGCGTCCCCGCAGCCGGGCTGGCCGCTCGTCACGTAGCGAGTCAGCATGCCGACGACCCGATCGTTCACGGTGACCGTGATCGGCAGATATCTCGGGCCATTGGTCCAGAAGGCGAGCCTGCCCGTGGGCTGCTGCGGCGAGGGGGACGGCTCCGGGCGCTGGTGCTCGAACGAGATGACGTCGGGAGGCCGATTCTCCGTAGCACCCCTCGCGTGATGCAGGAAGACGGCGATCGGACCGAGGCAGTTGAAGTACGTGAGTCGTGAACGAGTGCTGGAGTAGTGGTCGCCGACCTCCTCGTCGTGCTGCGCCTTTCGCCACTGGCGCATGGCATCGGCGGGGGAGTCGCCGTCCAGCGACCCCCATTCGTTGGCTTTCACGCCTCGCTGTGTGCCGCGGCGGTAGCACTTCACGCTCCACCAGTTGGGCGACACGCTCGAGGGGTCCTGATTGTACACCGGCGTGACGGAACCATCCGACTGCAGGACGTAGTAGCTCTGGGCGCGGAGCGGTGCACCGATCGCGCAGACGGCGAGCATCGCGAGCAGTAGCGCCGCGCCGCCGCGGGGCGAGAGGGGGCGGCTCATTGTGCCGACGAGCTCGAGGTGCTGCCGTACGTGACGCCGTCGATGTCCACCTCGATCGAGGTCACGGCCGTCATGTGCTCGGACCACCTCGTCCGCCGGATCGAGCCGCCCGGCGGGATCTGGTCCTCGGGTACCGTGCCGGCATCCGTCGTCTGGCCGATCGCGACGCCGTTCATGTAGTGGCCGCTCATCGGTGATCCGTGACCGTTCCACCTTGGCGAGACGAGAAAGGCGGGCTTCGCGGCGCTATTGCGCAACGTGAACTCGAGCTGCGCGCCGCGATCTGTGGACGGACCAGGGATGCTGCGCACCCAGATGTCGACGGCGCCGACACGACCCACGTAGACCGGCGACGTGCCGACGGCGATCGGTCCGAAGTGCCATGGGCCGCCGCTCGTGGCGGCGCCATTCGCCGCTGCAGACGACGGCGCCGAGGGGCGGAAGGCAGGTGGGACGGAGGTCGGAGAGGTCGCCGCACTTCCCGTGGAGGCGGAGGCATCGGCAGCCCCCGCACTCTGCCGGTCCACCTCCATGGTTTCGCCGTCCGCGCCCGTCGTCTGCCGAGCGGCATCGCGCTCATTGCCCCAGCGCCGAGTCGCGGTCTCCGCGCCGGCACACCGGTCGCGGTGCCGGCGGCGGCGGTGCGATCCGGCCTCCTGGATCGCCTCGACCTGTCGGTCGAGCTCCCCCTGGATGGCATCCCCGTGCGTGCACGGATCCTTCATCGTATGGATCGAGTCGAGATCCGTGTTTCGCTCCTTGGGATCGCCGAACTGCGCGCGTGCGAGAGATGGCAGGGCGAGCCCGGCGAGCAGCGCCCCGGCGATGAAGAACCTGTGCCGCATCGGATCGACCTCCGGGCTCAGAAGAGGAAGAGCAGGTAGCGCGCACGGAACTGCCCGTGCGGCCGCACGTACAGCTCGGGCGGCGTGGTCGAGGAGTACTGCGAGTACGCGCTCGTGATCGACGAGCCGCCCAGGATGTAGTTGTAGCCGAGCCCGAGGCAGCCGTTCTGTCCCGTACGGATGAAGACTCCACCGCCGACGCCCAGGTCGAGGTTCAGCGCCGTGAAGTCGTCGAAGAAATCGTCGGTGAGGCCGAGCGAGCCATCGAAGTACGGCTTGACGTTCTGTCCGCCGAGGAACAGGTCGGTCTCGAACGTCCCGCGATACCCCTCGTTTGGGCCACCGCTGTCGCCCTTGGTCACGTACTCGCCGGTGAGCGCGAACGCCATCTCGCTGCCGAACATCCGGCGGGCCTCGATGCCGATGCCCATCCGCTGCGAGCTCGAGGTAGCGTACGTGGAGCCGTTCTGGTCCCCCCGCAGGTAGTCGTAGGCGCCCCCGCCGGAGGCGGTCACGCCGATCGCGGTCGATCCGTGGCTGAAGATGTCCACGATCTGCTGCTTGGCATCGTCCTGCGCTTTCGCCGAGAGCGGAGCCGCGGCGAGCAGGAACATCGCCAGCGCGACCGCGTGTGTGCGCTGCATCATCCGTCCTCCGTGCGTTGTCTGACGTGCTGAGGCGTCCAGGGAGAGAAGGCGGCGCTCAGAGTGAGGAAGGGACTCTGAAGACGTCGCACAGGGTGGAATCGGCCATCGCCTGGGTCACCCTCACCGGGTCCCAGTAGTAGTACCTCCCGTCGGGGAAGACGGCGCGAACGTTGTACGTGTCGTCGACGGCCGCGAGGTACTGCGGCGCCTCCGAGGGCGGCGCGTTGAAGACGGGGCCGCACCCCATGTCCCCGCTGTACTGGGAGGTGATCGTGCCCGCGCTCTGCCCGTTCACCACGAAGGTGACGTTAGGCGACGGGTAGCTGGCGACCATCACCAGGCGCCAGACCTTGGCGTGCGCGGGCCCGGTCGACCTGTCGCCTGCGCAGCCGCTCGCCACCGCCACGGCGACGAGCGCAACGAGAACAGCCCATCGTCTCATGCTCATCCCTCCTCGTTTCTCCGGAGCCTGCCGGTGTTGGCAGGCCTCTCTGTGGGCCGCCAACGTATGGCGGCCCACAGCGGGAGGGATGGGACGTTCGTCCTAACGACGCGAGACGAGTGGGGCTTGGGAGGGCAGGCGCCCCTTCGGGTGGCCGGAGGACGCCGGAGCGGCCAGGGTGGCGAAGCCGGTCAGTCCGAGGTTGCGCTCCGACCGTCCTGCGCGCCGTTCGTCGAGAGCAGGTGCGTGGTCAGCTCGAGCCGCGAATGCACGCCGAGTCTAGCGAACAATCGCTCCAGATGATGGCGCGCCGTGTGCGCGCTCACGCCAAGCGCCGCGGCGATCTGCGGGGTGGTCTGTCCGCGCGCTACCGCATGCGCGACCTGCGCCTCACGCGGCGAGAGCCCGAACCGCTGCTGCAGCTGGCGGACGGACGGCAGTTGCAGTCCGGGCGGTTGCACCGTGACGAGCACGATCTCCTGGCCGCCCGTCACCTGGACCCCCGTGAGCACGGCCGAGCAGGCATACTCGCCCGCGTTGCCGGCGAGCCGTCGCATCACCGCCCCCGGTCCGCGAAGGTCCCAGACCTTCGATCGCCCGCCGCGCAGGCGCGCGACGCTGCGCCCGAGGTCGATCATCGTCGCCTCGAGCGCGGCTCGCCGAGGCTCCGCCTCGAGCAGTGCGCGCAGCGTCGGGTTGCAGTGCAGCAGGCGCCCCGACCCATCCACGAAGGCTACCGCGTCGCGCAGGAGGTCCACGCTCGCCATGAGCCGGCCGATGCGCGTTCCGTTCCGGATGCACGTGCGGACGCCGGCCTCGAATGCCGGTCGCACCATGCGCAGCAGCTCGAGCTGCCGCTCCTCACGTGAGGCATCCTCGTCGCGATCGTAACACGCGAACGACGTCGGGAGCGACTCCACCAGCAGGCTGATGCCCGAGGCGCCCCACAGCCCGTTCGGCGCCTTCCAGTCGCTCCAGATCTCGCTCCGCTTGTGGCGTATCGGATCGACCAGGGTCAGCACGCTCCACACGGGTTCGCCGGTGTGCTGCTGCCGCTGCATTCCCTCGTCCACCGTGTGGTAGTACTCGAGGTAGTTCTCCAGGACCCTGGCCTCGATGTCCTCGCTCACCACGGGCGGCGCGCCTGGCATGGGCAGCAGGAACACGGCCTTCTGCGCGTCCACGAATGCGCGAATCTCGCGATTCACGCGCAGCCGCCACTGATCCGAAGACACGTCGTCGAAGGGCGTGAGGAGCGCGCGCATCGCGCGGTCCAGTTGCGAGATCTCGCGCGCGGACAGCGTAAGAGCCATTGAGCCTCCACCGAGAGGTGCGCCAGGCGCGCACCGGGCGTCGCGGCGCCTGGCGGTCTGTCGGGCAATGGTCGTCTGTTCAGGACGAGCAGCGCGGGCGAAGATGCACGCCGATCAGCTCGCCGACAACCACCCCCGGGGCTCTCGTATGGCAGGGCCGTCCGAACAGCTCGCAGCCTCCTCCCAAAGCGCTGCCAACATCAGGTCGGCCCCGCGCCTCCTCGGCTGCGCCGCGGCGCCGGATGCCACGTCCCTCGGAGCACCACGCCGCGCACCGCCCGCGTCTTGTGAATGTCGTCGAGCGGATTCGCCGTGAGCAGCACGAGATCCGCCCGCGCCCCGGGGTGACCGTCCCACTCGGCGGCTGATGGAAGTGCGCCGCGAGGAACGCCCCCGCGTCGGCCGTCGCGGCCCGGAGGGCCTGATACGGCGTCAGCCCCGCGCCCACGAGCAGCGCGAGCTCGTCGTGCAGCCCCCATCCGGGCACGATCGGGACGTCCCCGCCCGCATCCGTGCCGGCGAGCACCATGACCGCGCCGGCCTGGAAGCCGCGCACGAGTCGCTGCTGCAACGCGAACCCCGCACGCAACCGCTCGATCGCCAGCGGAGAGCCCAATCGCCGCGTGCGGTCGTTGTCCGCCGCGTCCCAACCCCGCGCTGTCTGCGTCTGCGGCGACACCAGCGCGAAGTCCGGCCGCCGCAGTACCGAGCGCTCCGTGATCGTCGACGCCCACGCGGTGATCGGCATGGCGCTCTCCTTCACCGTTGCCCGCGCGACCTTCCTTCGCCGAACGGCGAGCGCGCGCTACTCCCCACAGCAGGTGAACGCCATCGCCCGGCGCGTCGCGGAGCTCGCGTGTCACGCCCTCGGCGTCGCGCCGCCGTCCGCGCGCGCCCGGTAGCGCGCCCGCCTGTCGATGGCCGTACGCGCGAAGGCGCGGCCCCCGCACCCGACTCCCGCACGTTCTCCCGCACGGGGTCGCGCGAGCTGCCGCGCCTTGCTTCGTAACTCGTTGTGCTGCTTGATGGCCAGGGACGGAATCGAACCGCCGACACGCGGATTTTCAGTCCGCTGCTCTACCAACTGAGCTACCTGGCCCCTCTCCCCGCCCCTGCCGCTGGCGAGCCTCGAAAACTAAACGGCGGGTCCAGCCCAATTCAACCCGCCGCCACCCCCCCCCGCTCCCCCCTCCCCGCCCCGGCCGCGGCCACCCGCTTGCCCGTGCTCCGCGCCCCCCGTGACCGCATCGTGGCAAATGTTCGCTCGCGCCCCGACAGAGCCGCTTCTACATTATACCTCGCGTTCCGCAGTCCCCCCGCACCCGCCGCTCCCCTGCGGCGAACCGGAACTCCCTTACCGCGGGCGGTTGCTGTGATCGAGTTCCACGTCGAACCCCGTCGCCTCCAGCGATCCGGCTCGCGTCCGAGCCGGATGTTCGGCCCACCCCACCACAGACAGAGAAGATCCTCGCCTATGAGAATTCCACGTTGGCCGCTGGGAGCCCTCGTGCTCGCGGCGCTCGCGATCGGAACGACCAGGTTGTCGGCGCAGGTCACCACCGGCAGCATCGCCGGCACGGTGACCGGTGAGCAGGGCGCTCCCGTCGAGGCTGCGCAGGTCCAGGTCCAGAGCGCAGCCACCGGCTTCTCCCGCGCGGTCTCCACGCACGCCGGCGGTCGCTACCTGATCTCCGGCCTCGAGACCGGCCGCTACACCGTCTCGGTGCGCCGCCTCGGCTACGCCCCGCAGAACAAGACCATCACCGTCACCCTCGGCCAGACGGCGCGCGCCGACTTCAACCTCGCCGCCCAGGCCACGCAGCTCGCCGGCGTACAGGTGCAGGCGTCGGCCGCCACGGACATCATCAGCCCGACCCGCACGGGCGTGCTGACGACGGTCTCCGACTCGGCGCTCCGCCGCCTTCCGTCGCTGAACCGCAACTTCACCGACTTCGTCGCCCTCACCCCCCAGGTCTCGACGACGCTGCCCAACGGCGGCCTCTCGGGCGGCGGCGTCAACAACCGCTTCAACCAGGTCACGATCGACGGCACGAACGAGACGGACCTCTTCGGCCTCGGCTCCACCGGCCAGCCGGGCGGCCAGGCGAACGGCAAGTCCATCGGCATCGAGTCGGTGAAGGAATACCAGGTGCTCCTCGCCCCGTTCGACGTCCGACACGGCAACTTCGCCGGCCTCCTCGTCAACGCCGTCACCAAGAGCGGCACGAACGAGTACCACGGCTCGGCGTACGGCGTCGGCCGCAACGAGAACTTCACGCGGTCGCAGGACTACATCCGCGACTTCTCGCAGTACCAGTACGGCTTCTCCGCCGGCGGTCCGATCGTCAAGGACAAGGCCTTCTTCTTCATCAACCCGGAGTGGCAGTCGTACAACACGCCGGCCACCGGCGTCTACGTCGGCGCGCCCGGCGCCAAGGTCCAGCAGGCGGACGTCGACGCGGTGACGTCGGTGCTCCAGGGCTACGGCGTCCCGACCGGCTCGGCCGGTCCGGTGAACCTCCAGAACCCGCTGACGAACTTCTTCGGCCGGCTCGACTTCCCGGAGCTGCCCTTCAACAGCTCCCTCGTGCTGCGCTATAACTACGGCAGCGCGACGAACGAGGCGCTCGGCCGCACCTCGACGGGGACGCAGCCGACGCTCGCGCTCTCGTCGAACCAGTACCAGTACGCGTCGACGAAGCACGCGCCGGCGCTCGAGTTCCGCACCAACTTCGCCAACGGCGCGTACAACGAGCTGCTCGCGTCGTACACGCGCGTGCGTGATCCCCGCACCGCGATCAGCGGCGTCCGCGCCCCGCAGGTGCAGGTGGTCACGCCGAACGCGACGATCGTCGCCGGAACGGAGCGCTACTCGCAGGGCAACGAGGTCGACCAGGACATCACGGAGCTCACCGACAACGTGACCTTCCCGGTCGGGTCGCACACCATCGTCGTCGGCACGCAGAACGAGTTCTACAAGGCGCGGAACCTGTTCGCGCAGGCGTCGGCCGGCGTCTGGAACTTCCAGTCGCTCGACTCGCTCAAGAACGGCCAGGCGTACCAGTACTTCGTCGGCGTCCCCGCCCCGAACACGGGCGACGGCTCCGTGCGCTTCCGCACCGCCACGCTCGCCGGCTACATCCAGGACGAGTGGACGGTCAACCCGAACTTCACGTTGACCTACGGCGTCCGCGCCGACGTCCCGACCTTCAAGAACAAGCCGCCCACGAACCCCGACGTGCTGCAGCAGTTCGGCCGCAACACGGCGAACATCCCGTCGGGCCACATCCAGTGGTCGCCGCGCGTCGGCTTCAACTGGGACGTCACGGGTGACCAGCGGAACCAGCTCCGTGGCGGCGTCGGCGCCTTCACCGGCCACCCGGCGTACGTCTGGCTGAGCAACGCCTTCCAGAACTCCGGGCTCACGGGCGTGAACCTCCTCACCTGCAGCGGCAGCCACCCGGCGCCGACGTTCGATGCGAGCGCCGTGAAGACGCCGCCCACGGCCTGCGCCGACGGCCAGACCGCAGCGTCGGGGAGCGAGATCGACCTGCTCCAGTCGGACCTGCGCATGCCGCAGACGCTGCGCGGCTCGCTCGGCTTCGACCACGACCTCGGCCACAACCTCATCGCCACCGTCGAGGGGCTGTACACGAAGGCGCTCTACGCGCCCTTCTACTACAACCTGGCGCTCTCCGGCCCGCAGGGTACGGATCCGCACGGCCGCGTGCTCTACGGCAACACGCCCTTCCGCCCCGTCACCGTGGGTGGGCGCAGCACCGTGATCGACGTCGCGAACGAGAACAAGGATCACTACTACAACGTCACCGGCGAGCTGACGCGCCGCTTCGCCGACAACTGGGAGGGAAGCGTCGCCTACACGTACAGCCGCGGCTGGGACGTGCAGAGCCTCACCTCCAGCACCGCGTACTCGCAGTACCGCTATGGCCGCATCTGGGCCGGCAACCAGATGGACCAGACGGCCACGCGCTCCGCGTTCGAGCAGCGGCACCGCATCGTCGCCCAGGGGAGCTACACCTTCCCGACGCGCACCACGGTCTCGCTGATCTACAACGGCGGGTCGGGGATCCCGTACGCCTTCGTCTACAACAGTGACCTGAACGGCAACGGGTTCAGCTACGACGACCCGATCTACATCCCGAAGGACGCGGCGGACCCCAACGAGATCCAGTTCCAGGACATCACGTCGGGCGGCACGGTGAAGTACACGGCGGCGCAGCAGGCCGCGGCGCTGAACCACTTCATCGACTCGAACGACTGCCTGCGCAGCCAGCGCGGCAAGATCATGGGGCGCAACAGCTGCACGGCCCCGTGGTCGAACGTGATGAACGTGAGCTTCCGGCAGGCGTTCCGCACGCTCCAGCTCCAGAACATCTCCGTGCAGCTCGACATCTTCAACTTCCTCAACCTGGTCAACCACAACTGGGGTCGGCAGGCGTTCACGTACAGCGAGGTCGGCCTCCTCAGCTACAAGCGGCTGACGAACGGCACGACGCTCGAGACGGGCACCCCGGTCGTCCAGTACGATCCGACGACGCAGGTGTTCGACTACAACAACCTGTCCTCGAACTACCAGATGCAGCTCTCGCTGCGGTACAGCTTCTGAACTGCAGTGAGATGGTGGGTTAGGCCGTAGTCATCCTGAGCCGCAGGCGAAGGATGACGACTCGAACGAGAAAGCGGCGGCGCCGAATTTCGGCGCCGCCGCTTTCGTTCCTCGGCCACTCGCTCCTGTTCCGCTATCTCCTGCCCTTGTCTCTACTGCCTCTCCAGGCGAAAGCCCGGATCCACCGCCGGCCTGCCCGGATCGTTCGCCACGAGCCATCCCGTCGCGTACATCCACTCCGCCATCCGCTGCAGCTTGGGGATCTCGATCCGCTGCGGCTCGTCGCGCGGGGTGTGATAGTCGGGGTGGAGCAGCGTCGTGAAGAAGATCGCCGGGATCCCCGCGCGGGCATACGGCAGGTGGTCGCTCCGGAAGTACCAGAACTCCGGGTGCGTCGGGCGGTCCCACGTGGTATCGACCTGGAAGTGGGTCAGCCGCGCGTTCGCCGCGAGCGCGGCATCCACGAGCGCCGTCGAGTTCCGGTGCGGCGGCTGCGCGCCGAGGAGTGCCGCGCTGTCGGGCGCGTTGCGGCCGATCATGTCGCCGTTGAGCACCGCCACGATCTCGTTCCGCGGGACGGTGGGGTGCAGCACGAACCAGCGCGAGCCGAGCAATCCACGCTCTTCCGCGCCGTGCCAGACGAAGAGTGCCGAACGAGGGGCGGGATGGGCGTGGAACGCGCGCGCGATGGCGAGCATGGCGACGCTCACCGACGCGTTGTCGTCGGCGCCGTTCCAGATCGAATCGCCGTCGAGCGGTAAGCGGACGCCGTCGTGGTCCTGGTGGCCGCTGAACAGCACGTACTCGTCGCGCCGCGCTGGATCGGTCCCGCGGATGCGCCCCACGACGTTGACCGACGGATACGAGGAGCTCTCGCTGACGATGTTCGCGACGAGTCGCTGCCCCGGGCGCGTCAGCTCGTCGAGCATCGCGTGATGCACCCAGAGCACCGGCGCGCCCGCGCCGGGCTGCGCGACACGGCCGGTGTCGAGCCCGTACGACCCGCGCTCGAGCATCGAACCCGCGTAGCCCCAGCCGAGGGGATCGTCGCCCACCGAATCGGAGACGACGATCACCGCCCCCGCGCCCGCGCGCAGCAGCGCACCGGACTCCTGGGCGATGGCGGCGAGCACGTAGCGCACCGGGCGCAGGCTGATGCTCGCCGGCGGCGCGGGCGCCGGCTCGTGCATCAGCACCACGGCCGCCCTGCCGTGCAGGTCCACGTTCGCGACGTCCACCGGCCGCCCCTCGCCGACGTACACCAGCGGCAGGTCGACCGACGCCGTGACGCGGTTGGCGACGATGACGTCCCGCCCCAGCGCGAGCGCGCGGCCGCCGAGCGAGACACGGCTCTGCGCCGAGACGCGCGTGCGGTGCATCGGCCAGAACTGGAAGAAGGTGCCGTCGTCCCCCGCCGGCTCGAGCCCCGCCTCGCGCGCCCGCTCGGCGATCCACGTCGACGCCCGCAGCTCATCCAGCGTCCCCGCCTCCCGCCCGCGCATCGAGTCGCTGGCGAGAAAGAAGATGTCGGCCCGCAGCTCCGCCTGCCGGATCTCGGCGACGCCCGGAAACGCGGTGGAAGCGCCAGGCGAGGTGGACACCGCCGAAGGGGAGCACGCCGTGGTGAGCGTGGCGGCGAGGAGCACCGCGCCGACGCGACGCTCGTTATGCACGCCGCGTCCCGCGTCCCGCGTCCCGCGTCCCGACTCGTCCCTCGTCCCTCGTCCCTCGTCCCGCCCACGCCGTGATCACCGACTTGATCCCCCCGCGCACGTTGAAGTCCCCGACCACTTCCATCCACCGCGGCGCGCAGGCCGCCGCGAGGTCGTCGAGGATCCGGTTCACCGCGCGCTCGTAGAAGATCCCGTCGTTGCGGA
>CAMLIT010000124.1 GCA_946480295.1 uncultured Gemmatimonadota bacterium | reverse complement strand
GCCGCGCTCGATCTTCTCGATCGGGAGCTGGACGCCGATGACGCCGGTGGAGCTGACGAGGACGTGGTCCGGGGTGGTGCCGACCTCGCGCGCGGCGGCGGCGGCCATGCGGCGGGCGTGCTCGACGCCGCGGGCGCCGGTGGCGACGTTGCTCACCTTGCTGTTGGCGACGATGGCGCGGAGGCGGCCGGCGCGGATGGTCTCGCGGCCGAGGATGACGGGGGCGCCGGGGAAGTGGTTGCGGGTGAAGACCGCGGCCGCGGCGGCATCGACGTCGCTGGCGAAGAGGGTGAGGTCCTTCGCGGAGGGCTTGAGGCCGCAGTTGCGGCTGGCGCAGCGGAACCCGCGCGGGAAGCGGGGCCGGTCGTGGAACATGGCGGACGGACGGGGAGAAGGAAGCGGAAAGCTAGAGGGGCGCCGTCCGGCGCGCCACGCTGCCGCTGCCTAACGATTTCCGCCGGCCCGGTCCCGCGTCGCGGCGTGCAGGTCGTCCAGCTCCTCGCGGAGCCGCCGGGTGTTCTCCGCCACCTGGCGCGTCATCTCCTCGGCGCGCTCCAGCTCGCGCCGGCTCTCGGAGAGCTCGGCCCCCGTGCCGCGCAGGTCTGCCGCGTTCGCGCGCAGCGCTTCCTCCGCCTGGCGCTCGTTCCGCGCCGCCGATTCCTGGCGCGCCGCCGTCCGCGCGACGTCCTCCGCCCGCAGGCGCGCCGCCTCCGGCGGCTCCTCGGTCTCGTGTGCCGCTTCCCTGAGGTCGCGCGCGTTGCGCCGGTCCTCGCGCTCGGTCGCCATCGTCCGCTCCGGTCCCTGGTTCTGCATCCCGCCGGCACCGTGCCGCGCGGACCGCCTACACTTATGTGGCAAGCGGCTGGCCAGTTCCGTACGGTCCTTGCACCGAGGGGCCCGGGGGTCCGTCGGCAGGCGGCCGCGGCCGCGGTGGAGGCGATGACGATGGCGACGAAGCTCGACAGGCCGATCCGACGCGAGCTGGAGCTCGGAGGCAAGCTGTACATGGTGACCATCTCGCCGGCCGGCGTGAAGGTGGTGGAGAAGGGCCGGCGCCACGGCCACGAGCTGTCGTGGGAGTCGATCATCAGCGGCGACGCGGAGCTGGCGGAGAATCTCCGGCTGTCCGTCGACGCGTTCCGCCCGCCCGAGCCGCCGCGCTGAGGCCGTTCGGCACGCCGCTCGCTTCAGGCAGGCTTCACACACCGGCGAGGAGAGCGATGCGACGCGTGCAGCTCCGGTTCGCGAAGGGATTCCGGGTGGTGGCGGGGAACCGCCGCGCCCAGGCGGCGACGATGGTGATCGAGCCCGGCGGCACTCAGGGCGGCCCGGACAACCGGCATCGGGGCGCGGACCAGTGGCGGTACGTCGTGGAGGGGACCGGCACCGCCGTGGTTCGGGGGAAGAAGCAGCCCCTGCGACCGGGCACGCTCCTGCTCATCGAGGCGGGGGAGACCCACGAGATCCGCGCGTCGAAGGGCGAGCCGCTCCGGACCGTGAACGTGTACGTCCCGCCCGCGTACACGTCCGATGGCGACGAGCTGCCGCGCGGTCGGAGCTGAGGCGCGACCGGAGCACGCATCGGCCGGAGGCCGCCTCAGGGTTCTCCCGACGCTCTCGCGCGGGCGCGCGGCCTATACTGGGAGCCCGGACCAACGGGAGTGCACATGAGGCGGGCATCGAGGATCCAGCAGATCTACGGCTACGCCGTCTGTCTCGTCGCCATCGTCGCGATGTTGATCAGCGTGCCGAACCTGTTCGAGGCGGTGCTGGCGCACCAGAACCCGATCCAGGCGGGGGCGCAGCGCTTCGCGGACGAGCCGTCGCTGAACTCGTTCGAAGCCTACCAGGCGACGTATCAGGCGCGGATGGAGCGGCCAGGGGTGGAGCAGCAGGGGACGGCGCGGGACACCCTGACGACCGCCGCCCTGCGGCAGCGCTTCGAGGTGCTGCGGGCCGACCGCATCGCGCGCGTGCTCTTCGAGACCGACCAGCGGATGGCGATCAACGGCCTGGTGCTGGTCCTCGGCGTGCTGCTGTTCGCGACGCACTGGCGCTGGCTGAGCCACCTGCCGCCTGACGAGGAGCGCGCATCGGCTGCCTGACGAGGCCGCCGGGGGTGACGTGGCGAGGGGTTCGGGTGGTTATGTTTGTACCGCATTCCCGAGCCATGCGAATCGCGATCACCCTCTTCTCCCTGCTCGCGCTCGTCGTCGGCTGCCGGCCGACGCAGATGCTCTCGCGGCGCGAGGCCGCGCCGGCGCCCGCGCGCGTTCATACGTCCGCCGTGACGAAGCTGCCCGTCGGCCCGTTGTACTGGGTCGTCGACGGGCATCCCCTCGGCGTCGATTCCACCGGCGCGATCGCCGCCTCGCTCCAGCGCCTCGATCCGCAGACGATCCGCACGGTCGAGGTGCTGAAGGGGCAGAAGGCGATCGACCGCTTCGGCGCCGAGGCGTCCGGCGGCGTCGTGATCGTCACGACGCGCGCCGGCCGCTCGTCCGAGATGCAGTGAGGAGCGGCGGCCAGCGCACGATGGCGTCCGCCAAACGACTCGGGATCAAGCGCGTGTACGACGCGCCGGCGGAGGACGACGGCTACCGCGTCCTGGTGGACCGGCTGTGGCCTCGCGGGCTGACGAAGGAGGCGGCGGCGGTGGACCTCTGGCTGCGCGACATCGCCCCCTCGACCGAGCTGCGCAAGTGGTTCCACCACGAGCCGGAGAAGTGGACGGAGTTCCGGCGGCGATACGAGCAGGAGCTCCGCCACAACCCCGACGCGGTCGCGCAGCTGCGCGAGGCCATCCGCGCGCACCACGTCACGCTCGTCTACGGCGCGAAGGACGCGGAGCACAACCAGGCGGTGGTGCTCCGCGATTTCCTCGCGCGATCGGGCCGACCCGCCTAACGACCCTCCGCGGCCAGCTTCAGCGCCGCGTAGGCGTTCACCACGCCGCCCGTCACCGACAGGGAGCCGAACGGCACCCGCTCGCCCGTCTGCGACCCCGGGCGCACGACCTGGCGGTCGCCGTACCGCGTGGCCGACGCGAGGATGATCCGCTTCACGTCGGCGGCGGTGAGCTGCGGGTAGTAGTCCATGAGCAGCGCCGCGAGCCCGGCGACGACGGGCGACGCCATGCTCGTCCCGCTGTCCCGCTCGTAGCCGCCGGGCACCGTCGACAGGATGTCCACCCCGGGCGCGAAGACGTCCACGCGCTGCCGGCCGTAGTTGCTGAACGACGCCGCGAGGCTGTCGGGCTTCCACGACGACGCGCCGACCTCGATCCAGTTCTGCGCGCGGCCGCCGCCCAGGTAGTACGGCGTCGGGAAGTTCGGGAGCGTGTCGTTGTCCTGGCCGTCGTTCCCCGCCGCGTGCACCATGAGCACGCCGTGCGCGTCGGCGTACTTCACCGCGTCGTCCACGGCCGACTTGTAGGGCGAGTACGCCTTGCCGAAGCTCATGTTGATGACCTTCGCGCCCGCGTCCACGGCGTAGCGGATGGCGTTGGCGATGTCCTTGTCGCGCTCGTCCCCGTCGGGGACGGCGCGCACCATCATGATCTTCACCGCCGGGGCGATGCCGCCGATGCCGGCCGCCGAATCGCGGATCGCGCCGATGATCCCGGAGACGTGCGTCCCGTGCTTCGCGTCCGGGCCCATGACGTCGGCGTTCCCGTAGTCGCGCTGGGCGGTGTTGCCCGGATCGTCGCCGACGATCGTGCGCGGGTAGTAGTCGGTGTTGAAGCCGTAGTCGAGCCGCGACTGCAGCTCGGTGCGGGCATCGTAGACGTCGTGCGGGCTGATGCCGTTGTCGGCGAGCTGCAGGTAGATCTGGCGGGCCCCCGCCTCCTGCGGCGTGGACGGCTGCATCGCCCGCACCTTCGCCACGGACAGGGAGTCGCCGAGGGCGTGCTGGAGGATGGGGAGCGCGCGATCGAGCACGCTCGCGATCTGCTTGACGCGCGGCAGCTCGTCGTCCGTCTCGGCGCGCTTCTTCTGGTAGTCCTGCTCGATCGCCGGGCAGTGCGCCCGCTCGGCGGCCGGCAGGGGGTCCGGGCCGGCGGCCGCGCCGTGTCCGGTGCACTTGGCGTAGAGGCGCGTGACCTCTTCCGTCTCCCAGTGGATGTCGCGGCCGTCCGCGCCGCCGATGAAGTTCCAGCCGTGGACGTCGTCGGCGTGACCGTTGCCGTCGTCGTCCCGGCGGTTGCCCGCCGTCTCCTTCGGGTTCGACCAGAGGACCGGCTCGAGGTCGACGTGGGCGGTGTCCACGCCGCCGTCGATCACCGCGACGAGCACCGTCTGCTTCGGCGTCCTGCCGGCGAGCAGCTCCCGCCGGGCGCGATCGAGGCTGATCCCCGGCACGCCGTCGAGCCGCTCGTCGAGGAGCTGCCAGTCCTTCGGGAGGTCGGCGAGGTCGTGTGGCGCCGCCGCCGACGGCTGTGGCGTCGCCGCCGTCGTCTCGGGAGCGGGCGTCGCCGGGGTGACCGGCGGTGTGGCGACGGTCGCTCGCGCACACGCGGCGAGCACGGACAGCGCGGCGCCGGCGGCGAGCGCTCGGGGCGTGGGTACGAGGGGCATGGGTGCGTGTCGCGGAGAGTGGGTGTGGCCCCGGCGACCGGGGTTCCGAGTGGTACGACGCTACCGGGCCGTCGGCGCACGTGGCAGCCGCCAATTTCGTGCCCCCACCGGTTCACCAGCGTTCCGGCGCGAGCGCCCGCTCCGTGAAGCATCGCCCCGGGCCGGGCCGGAGTCCAGCCGCCCGGAGCGGAACGCAATGTGCCGCACCGCCGGTGGAACGAGGACGAGCTGGATCACGACCGCACGGGAGGCCGGTATGGCGCGGGGCAACGGACACGATCACGAGCACCACGGGCACGCTCACCACCACGGCGGCGCGGGGCACGAGGACGAGGAGGCGCAGGACCGGCTGCTGGAGTGCATCGAGGAGTGCCTGAACTGCCACGTCAGCTGCACGATGACGGTCCAGCACTGCCTCGCCTCGGGCGGCGAGCTGGCCGACGTCAACCTCGTCGGCGTCCTCCTGGACTGCGCGGAGATCTGTCAGGCCAGCGCCAACTTCATGCTCCGCGGCTCGCCGTACCATCCGATCACCTGCGGCGCGTGCGCCGAGCTGTGTCGGTCGTGCGAGGAGGGCTGCCGGTCCGCCGACGATTCCGACGAGCAGCTCGTCCACTGCGCCGAGGTGTGCGCCGCCTGCGCCGAGCTGTGCGAGGCGATGGCCGACATGGGCGAGGAGGAGGAAGAGTCGGAGTGATGGCGCGCGCTACTCGCCGGAGCGCTGGTTCGCGCGCGGCGGCGGGTCGGGCATGGCGGCGATCCGGATCGGCGGCAGCCCCACGACGTCGTACGTGCTCGACGCGATGCCGAGTCCCGCCTGCTGGAAGCGGGCGAGGATGTCCCGGTACATCGCGTCCTTCAGCGGGCGGATCCCGTGCTCGTGCGCGACGAAGCGCAGCGTCAGCTCGATCCAGTTGTCCGTCAGCCGGTAGTAGATGCGCGGCTCGATCTCGGGGTCGTCGCGCAGCGGGACGGCGCGGCGCAGCTCGGCGAGGGCGGGGCGGGCGACGTCGACGATGTCGGCCGTGTGTCGGCGGCCGACGTCGAGGAGGATCTGTTCGGCGCGGCCGTGGTCCGCGCCGTAGCTCACCGGGATGTGGATCTCGTCCCAGATGAAGGGGAACTCGCGCGTGTAGTTGTACACCGGCGAGTCGAAGATCCTGTCGTTGGTGACGCGGACGATCCGTCCCGTGTACTGCCGGGCGTCGACCCACATCGCCGGCGCGTCCGCCTTGGCGTCGGGAGGCTGGCCCATCTCCATGACGGACGTCTGCATGAACCCGAGGCCGACGACGTCGCCGCGGACGCCGCCCATCGTTATGCGGTCGCCGACGGTGAACACCTTGCCGCGCAGGATGATGAGATAGGCGGCGAAGGCGGTGACCACGCGCTGGAGCGCCACGGCGAGGCCGGCGCCGATCAGCCCGAGGACCGTCGCGAGCCGCGCCGGGTCGTTGAACCAGATGCCGACGACGCCGAGGGCGAGGACGACCAGCGCGACGAGCTTCCCGATCTCGCGGGACCAGAACCAGCGTCGGTCCTTCGCCATCCCGAGGAGCACCCCGCGCAGCAGCCAGCGCAGGGCGCGGCTCACCAGCAGCACGGCGGCGAAGAGGAGGAGGGTCAGGAGGAGCTTCTTCCACGTGTCCGCCCCGAACCCCGCCATGGACAGCCCGAGCGGGTGCAGTCCCGAGGCGGCGCCCGCGTCCGCCGAGCCCGCTCCCGCCACGTGCTTCATCGTTGGGTCCTCCCCCTGGTGCCGAACGACATCCTCCTCGCCTGCCGCACGCTCGGGCAATTGTCGTACTTGCGTGCGGCGGCGCACGGATTGTCGCATCTTACACCGCCCCGTCACGCTACCACGCGAGGAGAACCCGATGCCCAACCGGCGAGAATTCGTCGCGACCACCGGCGCGCTGCTCGGCGCCGCACTCGTCCCGTCGTCGCTCCTGCACCCCCGCGGGCGCGCCTCCGGCCACGAGCGCGGTCCCGCGGCCGACGGACCGACGATTCTCTTCCAGGGCGATTCCATCACCGACTGCGGTCGCAATAGGAAGGTCGACCAGCCCAACGCCGGGCCGGCCCTCGGCACCGGCTATCCCCTCCTCGTCGCGTCGGAGGTGCTCGATGCCCACCCCGACGCGGGACTCCGCTTCTTCAACCGCGGCGTGAGCGGGGACAAGGTGCCCGACCTGGCGAAGCGCTGGGACGCGGACACGATCGCGCTCCGGCCGGACGTCCTGAGCATCCTGATCGGCGTCAACGACTACTGGGCGCGATCGAAGCACGGGTATACGGGGACGCCGCGGGACTACGAGGAGGGATACGACGCGCTCCTCGCCCGCACGCGCGCGGCGCTGCCGCAGGTGCGGCTCGTGATCCTCGAGCCGTTCGTGCTGCGATTCGGCGCCGTCGACGCGAGCTGGTTCCCGGAATTCGACGAGCGCCGGGCGATCGCCGCGCGCGTGGCGCAGCGGGCGGGCGCCACGTACGTCGCGCTGCAGGCCATGTTCGACGACCTGGCGCGGAAGGCGCCGCCGGAGCACTGGCTCATCGACGGCGTGCATCCCACCCCCGCCGGCCACGCCGCGATCGCCGAGCAGTGGCGGCGCGCGGTCGGCCTCTGAGCGCGCGCCCCGTGGCCGCGCCGTCGCCCGCCCGCCGCCGCTTCCTGGAGCTCGTCCTCTCCGTCGTCGTGCTGGACGCGGCGATCATCGGCGTCTGGTACGCGATGGACATCGCCGACGCGTCGCAGCACGTACAGTCCCGCTTCGTCCTCGGCTGGATGCTGGCGACGCTCCTCGTCGTCGGCATCGGCCTGAAGCGCTTTCACGCGGCACGCCGCGAGGCGATGCGCGGCGCGAGCACCCGCGGGGGCGGACGGCCCCGGTGAGAAACCCCTCCGGCGCGGCGCCCGGTCCGCCGCATGCGCCGCATGGAACTTGCCCCGCCCGCCGGCATGCGCAGGATCGTATCGACGATAGATCAGCTCCCGGGGTGGGGGTTCATGGCGGTCGCGATCGCCGTGCTGGGGACGGTACGCGTCGCGAACTCGGTGGCGTACCTCGACCGCAACATCGGGGGCGTGGAGCTCACGCGCATCCTCACCTATGCGTCGTTCCTCCTGCTGCTGATCTTTGCCATCCGCCGTCGGCAGACGAGCGCGATCGAGGGGGCGCTGCAGGTGCTCGTCATCCTCGCCGTCTCCAGTCTCGTCGGCCTGGCCGCGCTCTGGCCGCTGCTGCCGCGCACCATCCCCGTATCGCTCGCGACCGTCCTCCAGGTCGACGCCGTGGACCAGCTGCGCACGATCATCATCGGGCTGCCGATCGCCACGGTGGTGCTGTGGCTGTCGCGCCGCTGGGGATCGCACTCGACGGTGACCGAGCGACGGCTGCGCGTCGTCCTGCGCGTCCTGCGCGAGCGCGCGGAGCGGCGGCGCCGCCCGCGCGTTCCCGCCGTCCGCCCATCGCTGCCTGACGATTTCCGGGATACCACCAATGGCCACTGACCAGTATCACGAACCACCCTCCGAGCTGCCGGAGCGCACCCGCACCTTCGCCCGGATGATCACGTCGCTCATCGAGGAAGCCGAGGCGATCGGCTGGTACGAGCAGCGCCTCGCGGTGGAGAAGGATCGCGACGCGCGCGCGATCATGCGCAACGCGCAGAAGGAGGAGTACAAGCACTTCGGGATGGATCTCGAGTTCCTCCTCCGGCGCTCGCCGACGTGGAAGGAGATCCTGCAGGGCATCCTGTTCCGCAGCGGTCCCATCGTCGAACACGGCGAGGAAGCCGAGGAGAAAGCCGACTGATGCACATCCAGTACGTCGCCCTCTGCGATCAGGTGGTCATGGGCCAGGACGCCCGGCCGTCGCTGATCGGGGTGTTCAACGACCTGCAGGTCCCCGCGGTGCCCTTCACGATCCCGCGCCTTGCCTTCGCCGCGCGGATGCTCTTCACGGCGGAGGAGGCCGGGCGCGATCACCACGTCGAGGTGGCGATCACCGATCCGGCGGGCAAGGAGATCGGTCGCCCCGCGGGCGACATCACCCTCCCGCCGCCGCCGCCGGGGATCGAATCGCTCGCCGTGGACCTGCCGCTCCAGTTCGACCTGTTCCAGATCCCGGCGCCGGGCCGCTACACCTTCGTGCTCCACGTGGACGGGGATGCTGGCGCCGCGGTGCAGATGGCGATCCGCATCGCCGCACTCGCCTGACAGCGCGGCGCGCGGCGATCGCCTGACGCGCGCGCCGAGAGAATCGGCGCGTGATCGAAGTCACCAAGTCGCGGCGTGACTCTTCCAGCGCAGAGTCCACCACGGCACGTGCACGACGTGCCGTGAACGCCTGCCGAACTCTCGCTGGAGGAAAGATGAGATCGCGACTCGTCGCCGTGCCCCTCGCGCTGGCGCTCTCCGCCTGCGCGATGTTCCGCCATCGCGACCGGCCGCCCGCGCTCAACGAGCTCGCGAAGCAGTACGGGTGCAGCGAGCAGAGGGTGCAGTCGAACTGGACGCGCCATCGTCTCGCGCCGGTCGCCCCCGGCACGCCGATCTGCGCGACGCTCGGGCGCTACGGGCAGCCCGTCGCCGTGCACGAGCAGCAGGTCGCCGGCATGCAGCTGCTCTCACTGCTCCACCGGCCGGGCGATCGCTACGTGGACGTGACGTTCGTCTACTACGACGACACGCCGGCCAACCGCAAGATCGGCCGGCCGATCGGGCGCTGGGTCGTCCAGCGGTACCGCGCCGGCCCGTGACCCGCCGCGCGCCGTGGTGAGGAAAAGAAAAAGCCCTCGCGGGCGGCGGCACGCCGCGCCCGGAGGGCTGATTCCGCTGGCGGGATTCGATTCGTAGTTCGGGTCCACACGTGCGTGGTGAATCGACTTCCCTTCACGGTCCGACGATCCTCGGAACCGGTGCCGCGGAGTGCATCCGCGGCGCGATCGCGTCCAGCGACCTCGCGATCGTCTCACCGTCGCCGAACGCGCGGTGAGCACCCTTCCGCGCGGCGTCCCGCGGGTCGGGATCACGCCCGGCGAAGGATCGCGCCGGACGTGTGGATGATCAGTGCAAGGCGCTTGCCACGGCGTGTCCTCGACGTGCCCGCTGGACGATGCTCGCCGACCCCGTCATCTTCGCTGCTACACTCACCACCCCCACACGTGCGCTCGAAACTCGTCTTCGTTCTCGGCGTCGTCATGGCTCTGCTCGGCGCCGTGGTCGTGCTCCACCTGCTGTGGCCACCGCACCGCCCCATCACCGGCTATGTCTGGCTGGACCTGGCGTTCGCCCTGGTGTTCTTCGTGCGCGGCTACATGAACATCCGCTCCGCGCGCCGCCGGCCGCCCCTCGAGCCCGACGTCAACCGCTGATCGGCGCGCGACGGAGCACGCCACCTCGTGCTGGCGGCGATCGGCATCGGCTCCTACTATCGAGTCGGCGCACGTCGTGATGGAGCCCAGCCAGGAGGATGCATGCCGACCGTCGATGAGATTCTCGCGCGGAAGGGAACGGCCGTGATCACGATGCCGACCACCGGCACGGTGCTCGAGGCCGCGCGGCTCATGAACGAGCGCGGCATCGGCGGGGTGCTCGTCACGGATGGGCCGCATCTCGTCGGCGTCTTCACGGAGCGCGACGTCCTGCGCCGCGTCGTCGCGGAACAGCGCGATCCCGCGTCGACGCCGTTGGGCGAGGTGATGACGACCTCGGTCATCAGCTGCACGCGCGAGACGTCGCTCGAGGAGTGCTCGGCGGTGATGACCACGCAGCGCGTCCGGCACCTCCCCGTCATCGACGCGACCGGTGTTTGCGGGATCGTCACCGCGGGCGACCTGATGGCGTATCAGGTCGCGGACCAGCAGGCGACGATCGAGTACCTGAACGGCTACGTGTTCGACGTGCGGTGACGTCGGGCGGAGACGCTCAGCGCGCGTGGAACTCGACGACCGCCGCCTCGTCGACGGTGAAGGGCACGTCGCGGCGCGACGGCACGCCGGGGACGCGCCCGGTGAACACGCTGCGGCATTCGGCGCTACGGCTCGTCGCTCGACGACACGGACGGATCGGCGGGAGTGGATGCCGCCTTCGCGTCGCGCGGTCCCTGGCCGGCGCTTCGCTCCTCGCGCGGCGTCTCGCCGCGGACCACGGGCTCGCGGAAGGTGCCCGATGCATGCGCGCTGCCGGCGGGCAGGCTGGAGGTCGGCTGGTCCGTGCCGGTCGTGATGGCGTCGGTGCGGACGTCGTGCTGCTCCTTCGGCGTGGCCACGGTCTCCTCCCGGTACGACTGGCGTACCGCGGTCGCAGGCGACGTGCCATGCGCGGCCATGCCGCACATGGCACGTGTCGGCGTGCGCTCAGAGACCCCAGTGCAGGATGATGCCGTAGACGTGCGCGCCGATGCGATGAATCGGCGTGAAGTCAGCGCGGACCGGCTCGCCGCTCGCCTTCTCGTAGCTCTGGACGCCGTGCTGATAGAGATCGTCGCCGAGGAGCACGCCGCCGGAGATCTCCAACGAGTGCCCGAGCACCTTGTGGCCCGGCGCGACGTGCGCGCCGAGCGCCATCATGGCCGCGCCGTAGTAGCCGTGGTGCAGCTCGCGGACGCGGTGCAGGTAGGTGAGCTCGCCGAGCTGCGCCGTGAGCCCCGCGATCGCGATCCATTTCGCCCACTGGTCCATCGCTACATCCTTCGGCCCGACCCTCGGGCCGGTCCTGACGAGGCCGCTCGGCGGCGACACACGTATGCCGACCAGCGAGCCGCCTGATTGAGTGGTTGGACGCGATGCGCTCGGGAAGGAGGAGCGCTCGGACAACGTGTCGGCGTGATGCCGAACGTCGAAGTCAGACGAGTCCGCCACCGCGCCGGCAACGGCACGGCGGCGAACACATCTATATGCTACGATCAGGTGGAGCGAAAGAGAGCGATCGCGTTCGCCAGTGCCGATGGCGAGATTCTTATTGCAGAGCTCGGTGAGCTCGCGCGCCGCTGGCGGGATGCGGCCGCAGGCGCATCATCGGTACGTGATGCCGCGGATCAGCCTGAGTATGAAGAGGAGGACCACCGCGCCGATGAACGCGACGAAGATGACGCCGGCGAGCCCGGCGAACGGGGACCTGGTGTGGAGCGCGCGGAAGATCCAGCCGCCGACGAACGCGCCGACGATGCCGATGATGATGTCACCGACGAGGCCGTAGCCCGTGCCGCCCATCACGATCGACGCGAGGACGCCGGCGATCAGCCCGACGATGATCCACGTCAGGATGGGCATCAGCGCTGTCCGCCCTTCTGGCTGGTTCGGTCGTCGGGCAGGCCGCGATCGAACAGCGCGTTCTCCATCGCCGCGTCGGCGGCGGAGCCCGCGTCGGACGTGCCGCCCATCCCGCTCTCCGGCGGCTCCGCGCGCGCCGAGCCGCTCGAGCCGTCCTTGAGCTCGCGCTGGTTCTCCGGCTGTCCGTCGCCCTGCTGTTCGGCGGGCCGGCTGCGATCCGATTCTCTCGCCATGATCGATCCTCGCGGGTGCCGACGCGCAGGGGGCAGGAGATGTGCCATGCCGGGCGCGACACCACCCCGCGTGCGCGCACGGCGGCCACTCGCCGTGCACGCCCGACGGCGAGCGGCTTGCGTCAACGTCCATCGAACCTTTCGCACCGCGTGAAGATCACCGAATTCGAGATCCACAGCCTGACGGACCTGATGGAGCGTGCCACCCCGGCCGCTCCCGATCCGAACACGGGCCGCTACCGCGATACCGGAGTGTATCGCGGTTCCTCGATCGCGTCGTCGCCGCTCCTCACGAGCCTCGATCGGCTCGGCGGGACGCACCCGCCGCACACGAAGGCCGATCTCGAGGAGCACATCCTCCGCAACTACATCCGCTACTCGCGGCCATACCTCGGCACGGAGCCGGTGAACGACTGGGAGCAGCTCATCTCGGCACAGCACCACGGCGCGCCGACGCGGCTGCTCGACTGGACGTATTCACCGCTCGTCGCCGCGTTCTTCGCCTCGCGGCCGTCGAAGATTGAGAAGCACGCGCGCGCGGTCTGGCGACTCGATTGGCGGGCGGTGCACGAAGCCTTCCGGTTCTCGCCGCTGGCGCTCCTGATCACCGACCTCGACGCGCTCTTCGGGAAGGACGGGCACTTCACGCCCTGGCGCCTGTTCGCGCGGTCGAAAGACGCGCCGGCGTTCGCGTGCCTGCTCGAGCCGCCGTCGCTCGACAACCGCATCGTCGCGCAGGCGGCGGCGTTCACGCTCTGCTCCGACAAGTGGACGTCGTTCGACCAGTTCCTGCTCGACCACGACCTCGGCCATGCACTGACGAAGTTCGTCATCCCCGCCGAGGCGGTGTCGCTCGTGCGCGACCAGCTCGACATGGTCGGCATCGACGAGCGGCGGCTGTTCCCGGATCTCGACGGGGTGGCCGCGGCGATCCGGCGATATTATGC
>CAMLIT010000123.1 GCA_946480295.1 uncultured Gemmatimonadota bacterium | reverse complement strand
AGCTGCAGCTCGGCGATGGCACGTACGCGTGGAACTACATGTCGATCCCGCAGCGCCCGTTCACCGATGCCGGGACGGGCAGTTGCGTGAGCAGGAGTGTCGGCGCGATCCCGGCCTCCCAGCCGAATCCGACTTCGCTATCGGCGAGGTGATTCGCGGCTCGGCCGCGTGACCGTTCGCAGGACGCAGTACCGATGGAATGGAGCCCGCCCGGATCTCGCCAAGCGAGTCCGGACGGGCTCCACCGTTTCATAGTTGCGCTCGAGGCTATGCGCTCACTTCACGACCACGTTGTGTCCTCCCGTGCCGACTGCGCCGTCCTTGTCCGTGACGACGACGCGAATGGCGTAGGTGCCCGCGCTCTTGTACGTGTGTCCGTTGCTGATATACGCGCTCTGCTTGTTGGACGAGCCCTTGAAGGTCGTGCCGTCGCCCCAATCGATCGTGTAGGTCCACGGCGCGTCCTTCGTCCCCGCGTCCCGGAAGATCCACTTCAGCGTGTAGGCCTTCCCGATCGTCGCGGTCGTGTCCGGCCCCGCGTCCACGACCGGCGCCGTGTTCGTCACACTGGCCGTGGTGGACGCGACCGCGCTATGCGCGCCGAGCGCGTCGGTGACGGTGAGGGTCACCGCGTACGTGCCGTTGTCGGCGTAGGTGTGCGTCGGCGTGGCGCCCGTGCCCGACGCGCCGTCGCCGAACTTCCACGCGTACGTCAGCGGCAGGTCGCCATCGGGATCGGTGGATGCCGTGCCGTCGAAGCTCACGGCCGTGCCCTCGACGCCGGAGGCGGCGGCTCCCGCATTCGCCACCGGGGCCTGGTTCGTGGTGATAGTGGCGGTGGTCGTGGCTGGCGCGCTCGCCGCTCCCTTGGCGTCCTTGACGGTCAGGGACACGGTGTAGGTTCCGACGTTCGCGTACGTGTGCGTCGGCGTCGCGCCGCTTCCGGTGGCGCCGTCCCCGAAGCGCCAGGCGTAGGTCAGCGGCAGGTTGCCGTCGGGGTCGGTCGATCCGCTGCCGTCGAACCTGACGGAGATGCCCTTGCGCCCCGCATAGAGACCACCCGCGTTCGCGATCGGCGGCTGGTTCTGTGGTGTCGTGATGTTCGCCGTCGTCGACGCGGCCGGGCTGCTCGTGCCGTGCGAATCCGTGACGACGAGCGTGATCGTGAAGGTCGCCGCGCTCACGTACGTATGCGTCGGCCTGACGCCCGTCCCGCTGGTGCCGTCGCCGAAGGTCCAGGCGTAGGTCAGCGAGTCTCCATCCGGGTCGGAGGATGCGCTGCCGTCGAGCGTGATGGCATTGCCCACCGTGCCCGTGTACGGGCCGCCGGGTGCGGCGACCGGCGCGCGATTGGTCGTGCCGCCGATCGTCGCCGTCGCCGTCGCGGGAGCGCTCGCTAGTCCCTTCGCGTCCGTCACGGTCAGCGAGACGGTGTACGTGCCGCTCGCGCCGTAGGCATGTGTCGGCGCGACGCCGGCACCCGTGGAGCCATCGCCGAAGTCCCACGCGTACGAGAGCGGGAGATCGCCGTCGGGATCGAGCGAGGCGCTGCCGTCGAACGCGACGGACGCTCCGACGCCCGCCGAATACGGTCCGCCCGCGTCCGCCCGCGGCGCGAAGTTGGCCGCTGCAGCGATCGTCGCGGTCGACACGGCGGGCGTGCTCACCGTGCCCGTGGCATCGGTGACCGTGAGGGAGATCGTGTAGCTCCCCGCGGCCGCGTAGGCGTGCGCCGGCGTCTGGCCGGTTCCCGTCGTGCCGTCGCCGAAATCCCACGCGTAGGTGAGCGGGAGGTTCCCGTCGGGATCGTAGGAGCCGCCGCCGTAGAGCGTGACCGCCGCCCCCGCCGTGCCGGGGTAGGGACCGCCGGCCCTGGCGATCGGCGCGTACGCGACGCTCCTGTCCACGCACCTGCCGGTGCCGGCATCGGCGCCGGAGCTCCCCGGGCTCGCCATGAAGTTCCAGCCGTACCAGCCGTCGCCGAGCTGCAGCTCCAGGACGCCGTACGCGCCTCCGATCCGCACCTCGCTGTTCGGCGCGATCGTCGTCGGCTGTGCGTTCACGGTCTTCCCGCCCGTGCCGACGATGAACTGCCGGATGCCGCGCGGAGACGGATTCCCGTCGGCATCCTGCGGCGCGTAGCGCTCGTACTGGTGCGCATCGCCGCTCAGGATGAGCGTGGCGCCGGCGACGTAGAGATCGACCCACATCTGCCGCATGCGGCTCGACGATCCGTAGGTGCTGCTCGAGGTCGAGTTGAACCGTTGCAGGTGCCAGTACGCCAGGATGCACGGCTTCGTGTTCACCGCCAGGTCGTTCTTCAGCCAGGTCTCCTGCGCGGAGCCGGCGGCGGTGGGCACGTAGTCCGCATTGCTGTTCAGCACCACGACGTGCCACGCGCCGGCGTCGTAGCTGTAGTAGCCCAGGTCGCGCGGGCCGGCGTTGGCCCCGAAGTAGTCGAAGGTCGCGGTCGCGTTGCCGAGGGTGTACTCGTGGTTGCCTAACGCCGGGCGCGTCGCCGACTCGAACCGGCCCCACGTCGGGGCGTAGCAGTTCGTGTAGTCCTGCGCCGAACCGTCGTCGCCGGCGTTGTCGCCCAACGTGTACACGGCGGCGTCCGGCCACTGTGCGAGGTAGTTGACGATCTGCACCGCGGTGACGGAGTCGTGGCTGCTCGAGCAGTTGCCGATGTTGCCGGCGCCGATCAGCCGCGCGACAGATCCCGTCGGCGGCGGGCTCGCCGGAGCGATGGTGGCCGTCGACGTCGCCGTCGTGCTCGTGGTGCCGGAGCCGTCGGTCACCGTCAGCGTGACCGTGTAGCTCCCGGCCGCGGCATACGTGTGCGTGGGCGCGGCGCCCGTGCCGGTACCGCCGTCGCCGAAAGTCCACGCGTACGTGAGCGGGAGGGCGCTGCCGGGATCGAAGGAATCGCCGCCGTAGAACGCCACCGCCGTCCCGGCGCTGCCCCAGTACGGTCCACCCGCCTTCGCGACCGGCGCGTACGCGGCGCTCCTGTCGACACACTGGCCGGTACCCGAATCGGTGAACGACGACGTGCCGGGGACGGGCATGAAGTTCCACGAGTACCAGCCGTCGCCGAGCTGCAGCTCCATGACGCCGTAGACCCCGCCCTTCTGGACCTCGCTGTTCGGCGCCACGGTCGTGGGCTGCGAGTCGTACCAGCGCCCGCCCGTCCCCACGATGATCTCGCGGATGCCGCGCGGCGTCGGATTGCCGTACAGGTCCTGCGGCGCGAAGCGCTCGTACAGATGCCGGTCGCCGTTGAGGACGAGCGTGGCGCCGGCGTCGTAGAGATCGCGCCATTCCTGCGTCATCCGCTCCGACAGCCCCCAGCTCCCGCTGGAGGTGGAATAGAAACGCGGGTGGTGCCAGTAGGCGAGGATGCACGACTTCGTGTTGGCCGCGAGATCGTTCCTCAGCCACGTCTCCTGCGTCGAGCCCCCGTCGGTGGACACGTACTCCGAGTTGCTGTTGAGCACCACGACGTGCCAGGTGCCCGCGTCGTAGCTGTAGTAGCCGAGGTCGCGCGGGCCGACGAGCGCGCCGAAGTAGTCGAAGGTCGGCGTCGCGTTGCCAAGGGTGTATTCATGGTTGCCGATGGCCGGGCGCGTCTTCGCCTTGAAGCGGCCCCACGTCGGATCGTAGCAGTTGGCGTACTCCGCGGCGGTGCCACTCTCACCCGTGTTGTCGCCGACCGTGTACACGATCGCGTCCGGCCACTGCGCGAGATAGTTCTCGACCTGTACGGCGGTCTCGGAGTCCTGCACGACCGCGGGATCGCATCTCGCGATGTCGCCGGCGCCGATCAGCCGGACCACGCTCGCGCCGGTGGAGGCGAAGCGGGGGCCGCCCGGCATGCGCAGGCGGTGCGTCGGCCCCATGTTGTCGGTGCAGGCGAGGAGCAGCGTGATCGAAAGGATGGAAAGCCATCGGCTCCGGATTCCCGACGCTCGGCGGTGCATGGCGCACTCCGCGTGTGAGTTCTGATCCGGGAGTGTGCGCGTGCCCGTTCGGGCACCCTCGCTGCCAGCCCACCCCCAGCGCGGCGACGATCGTCGAATGGCGCCGCCGGCATCGGGGGCGCCATCAGCGATCACTGATCACATCGGCCAGCGCTGCCGCGGGCAGGCGCGCCGGAGTGCATCGACGTCGTCGACACCCGGGCCATCGCGGCTTCACGGCGGCGAATCGACGGCGGCACCGCCGGATCGCCGAGAGGACACGATATGAGATGTCGGCGACGGCACAGTCGGGGAGTCGCGTCCGACTTGTCGGGGCGTTCCGCACGGCGCGCGTATGGCCAGGCGACCTCGTGCGTGACACCGTCGATCGTGAGGGCGCCGAAGTGAGCTGCGCGAAAAAATTCCTGATTGCCGCGCCAAACGCCGCTCGCTAGCGTGGTGCCTGCCCGGCTCCACCCAGGCCATGTTTCCGACCCGAGCATCGCTCGGGCACCCCGGAGGCTCGACGCCGATGCCAGCACCGCGTGTGTCCGCGATCGGATCGTGTATCGTCCTCGCCCTCGCCGTGCTGGCCGCGCTCGTCGGCAGCTGCGGCCAGCCGGATCACCCGCTGGCGCTGCGTGGAGCGTCCGCGAAGCCTTCGCTCGACATGATCGACCCGGGCGCGCCGATCCTCGTCGGGGCCGGGGAGATCGCGCGCTGCGACGGCACGGGCGCGCAGGCGACGGCGGCGCTGCTCGACACGATCAGCGGCACCGTGGTCTCGCTCGGCGACGACGCGTACCCGAGCGGCAGCGACAGCGCCTTCGCGTACTGCTACGATCCGGCGTGGGGGCGGCACCGGGCCCGCACGCGGCCCACGCCCGGCGACGTGGAGTATTCGACGAGCACCGCGCCGGGCTACTACGCGTACTACGGCGCGCTCGCCGGCGATCCGACGAAGGGCTGGTACAGCTACGACGTCGGCGACTGGCACATCGTCGTCCTGAACAGCAACGCCGCCAAGAACGTCGGCTCGAGCCAGGAGAAGTGGCTCCGGGCCGACCTCGCCGCGAACACGCGGCGCTGCACGCTCGCCTACTGGCATCATCCGCTCTTCTGGTCGAGCACGAGCGGCTACACGCGTCCGACGATCAAGCCATTGTGGGACGACCTGTACGCGTACGGGGCGGATGTCGTCCTCAACGCGCACGCCCGCAACTACGAGCGCTTCATGCCGCAGACGCCGGACGGCGTCGCCGACTCGGTGTACGGCATCCGCGAGTTCATCGTCGGCACCGGCGGCTACGACCTCGGGAGCGCGTTCGGCACGCCGTACCCGACGAGCGAGGTGCGCGATCGCAGCTCGTTCGGCGTCCTCGAGGTGGCCCTCGAATCGGGCGGCTACCGCTGGCGGTTCGTCCCCGTGCGCGGCCGGACCTTCTCGGATTCCGGGTACACCGCGTGTCATGGCGCGCCGCCCGTGCCGAACGCCGGCGGTCCGTACCGCGGCATCGAGGGGAGCGTCGTCCAGTTCGACGGCAGCGCGTCGGCGGACTCGGAGACGGCGCCGCTGTCCTATGCGTGGAGCTTCGGCGACGGGAGCACGGGCGAGGGCGCGAAGCCGACGCACGCCTACACCCACGACTCGACGTACACCGTCATCCTCACCGCGACCTATCCCGGCGGCTGGACGGACACGGCATCGAGCACGGTGACGATCGCCAACGCCGCGCCGGTGGTGAGGGCGGGGCACGACACGACCATCGACACGGGCACCGCCGCGCAGCTCGCCGCGACCTTCACCGACGCGGGGAGTGGCGACGGGCCGTGGCGCTACGCCGTCGATTGGGGGGACGCCACGCCGATCGCGACGGGTACGGCGGGCACGGAGCCCGGCGCGATCTCCGCCGCGCACAGCTACGCCGCGTCGGGCAGCTACACCGTCCACGTCATCGTGACGGACGCGGACGGCGCGACCGGCGCGAGCGACGTCGTCGTCACCGCACTCGCTCCGGTCACGATCGTCGGCGCGGGGGACATCGTCCACTGCAACGGCTCGGCGTCGAAGGCCACGGCGGCGCTGCTGGACAGCATCCCCGGCACGGTGTTCACGCTCGGCGACAACGTCTATCCCGCCACCGATTCCACCTTCACCTACTGCTACGACCCGACGTGGGGGCGGCAGAAGAGCCGCACGAAGCCGACGCTGGGGAATCACGACTACCTCACCGACTCCCAGGCGTACTTCAACTACTTCGGCGCGGCGGCGGGCGATCGCGGAAAGGGCTACTACAGCTACGACGTCGGGGCGTGGCACATCATCGTCCTGAACAGCAACAAGGACTCGGTGGCGACGTCGCGCGGCTCACCGCAGGAGCTGTGGCTGCGGGCCGACCTCGCCGCGAACACGAAGCGGTGCACGCTCGCGATGTGGCACCATCCGCTCTTCTACGAGGGCGACTGGCACATCAACGGGTTCGTGAAGCCCTTCTGGGACGACCTGTACGCGTACGGTGCCGAGATCGTGATCAACGGGCACTGGCATCTCTACGAGCGCTACGCGCCGCAGACGCCGGGCGAGGTGGTGGACACGGTGCGCGGCATCCGGCAGTTCACTGCGGGCACGGGCGGGGAGAGCCACTACGAGCTCCTGCCGCCGGCGCCGAACCTCGAGGTGCGCGACAACACCTCGTTCGGCGTGCTGAAGCTGACGCTGCACGCGAGCAGCTACGACTGGCAGTTCATCCCGATTCCCGGCGCGACGTTCACGGATGCGGGGAGCGGGAAGTGCCACTGAGCACGGCGCGCCGTCCTTTGGCGGGCGCCGATGTGACGGCTATCGCGAGAGCGGAAGCGGCGGGCCGCCGAGCGCGGCGGCCGGGCGCCGGGTCACCTCGTGGACGAGCCCGCGCAGGTAGCCGAATCCGTAGCTGAAGTGAAGCACCGTGAAGACGGCCGCCAGCATCGCCGCGCAGCGCACACCGTGGCGCGGGAGCTGCGCGGCCGCGCAGGCTAGCACCGCCGCGGCGTAGCCTCCGGCGATGAACCCGCAGGAGATGTCGGCCGCGGACGCGAATGGGCTGAGCACCGCGCAGCCGGCGAGGCTCGCGACGAGGGCTGCCGGTGCGAGCTGTCGCAACGTGACGATGCCCCCCACCTTCCGCGCGACCAGCGGCTTGAACCAGCCGTACTGGTAGAACATGCGCGCGACCAGCCGCAGCGACGGGCGAGCATAGTAGTATGCGATCACCTCGGGGAGCAGGACGACGCGCCGACCGTGCCTGACGAGGCGGAAGTTGAACTCGTCGTCCTGGTTGCGCGCGAGTTCCTCGTCGAAGAGACCGATGGCGTCGAAGACCTCGCGGCGGAAGCAGCCGAAGGGCACCGTCTTCACGTCGCGACGCTTCGTCACTCCGATGCGGAAGTAGGCGTTGCCGACGCCCATCGGGTGCGAGAGCCCGATCGCGATCGCGCGCGCCGTCGCGCTCTCGTTGGCCGGCAGCGTGACGATCACGCCGCCCACGTTGTCAGCGCCCGTCTCGAGCAACCCCCGGACAAGCAGCGGGAGGTACGCGGGGGGATAGGTCACGTGCGCGTCCATGCGGACGATGATCGTGCCGTGCGACTCGCGGATTCCCAGGTTGAGGGCGACCGGGGTGATGCGGCGTGGATTGTCCAGCAGCCGGATGCTCGGCTGCGATCTCGCCATCTCGACGATGATCTCGCGCGTGCCGTCGTCGCTCCAGCCGTCGATGACCAGCACCTCGAGCCTATCCTGCGGATAGTCGCTCTCCAGGATCGAGGCGAGGCACGGCCGGATGTAGGAGGCCTCGTTCCGGCACGGGATGAGAATCGAGATGAACGGCGGCTCACCGGATGTCGGGATCGATGCTCTCGCTGGGCGGAGCTCCATGACACCTCCCCGGACGATCGATGGATTCGAGGGCTGTGGTGCGGTACTGCGCGGAAGGCCGAGCGCAGTCATCGTGCTCGATGCGCCACGTTTCGGCGCATGACACGCATCTGCGCTGCTCGCAACCTGTTACCGGTTCACGGTCGCGCTGGAGCGCCGCCGGAGCGCGGCGGGTGGTGGGGCGAAAGGGGTACAATGTGTGGGGACACAACTACAACCCGTGGGCGCACAACTACGTGCGCCTTGCGCTCGCTGGTGCGGGCGATCGCGCGGTTGCGCCGCCGTCCGGTGTTCAGTGGCAGCGCGCGCTGCCGCTATCCCGCGCGATCTTCAGGATGCCGATGAACTTCCAGCTGTAGCCGCCGTCGCCGAGTACGATCCTGATCACGCCGTGGTAGTGCAGCCGGGTCTCGCTGTTCGGCTGCACCGTCACGAAATCGCGGAAGCCCGTGCCGCCCGTCCCGACGACGAACTCGCGGATCCCGCGCGCCGGGTCGGCGTTGCCGGCCGGATCCTGCGGCGCGAAGCGCTCGTAATCGTGGTCGTGGCCATTGAGGACCAGGTCCGCGCCCGCGTCGTAGAGCACCTGCCAGAGCGGCTGGAAGCTCGCGTCGCTCCCATGCTCGCCGGAGCTGAATCGCGGACGGTGCCAGTAGGCCAGCACACATCGGGCGCTGGTGGCCGCGAGATCGCCGCGAAGCCACGACAGCTGCTCCGAGCCATCGGAGTAGGGCACCTCGCTGTTGAGGGCGACGAGATGCCAGGTCCCGAGGTCGAAGCTGTAGTAGCCCTTGCCCCGCTCGCCGGCGAGAGCGCCCCAGTAGTCGAAATAGCCGGCGGCTCCCGGCGTGCCGTACTCGTGGTTGCCCGGGACCGGATGCGACCGCGCCTTCGCCCGCCCCCAGGTCGGATCGTAGAAGTTCATGTATTCCGCGAGCGAGCCGACGTTGTACGCGTTATCGCCCAGCGGCAGCACCGTCCCGGGGTTGAGGTCGAGGAGCTTCGCCGTCAGGGAGTCGTAGTTCAGCGTCGAGTCGGCGATGTCGCCTGCTGCCAGGATCACGGGGCCGTCGTCCACGGGCCGATCGGGAGCAGTCGTGCCGCCACACGCCGCCAGCGACACGACGGCGAGCACCAGCAGAGCGGGCCCGCGGTGCGAAGACATGGACGTCCACATCAGGCGGCCTCTCCGATCGGGCACTCGATGCGACTGGCGCAGCGTGCGGGGATCTCGAGCGGGATCGTGCGTCCCGCGGCTCAGCCGCCAGGGCCGTGGCCCCCGGCGGACATGCCAGGAATACGTGTCGTGCTCGCGGCGGGCAAGGGAAGAGACTCGGGGAGACGGGCGCCGCGGCTCAGACGTTGAACCGGAACAGCATCACGTCCCCGTCCTGCACCACGTACTCCTTTCCCTCGGAACGCACGACGCCCTTCTCGCGCGCGCCCTTCCACCCGCCGTTGGCGACGAACTCCTGGTACCCCACCGTCTCGGCGCGGATGAAGCCGCGCTCGAAGTCGGAGTGGATGACGCCCGCGGCGACGGGGGCGGTGTCGCCCTTGTGGATCGTCCAGGCGCGGACCTCCTGCTCGCCGGCGGTGAAGTAGGTCTCGAGGCCGAGGAGGTGGTAGCCGGCGCGGATGAGCCGGTCGAGCCCCGCCGACTCGATGCCTAACGACTGGAGGAACTCCGTCCGGTCCTCCGGGGGCAGCTCCGACAGCTCGGCCTCGATCTTCGCCGAGAACGGGACGACCTCCGCGTGCTCGCCGCTCGCCGCGACGGCCGCGCGCAGCTTCTTCAGGTGCGGGCCCTCGTCGCCGGCCAGCTCGTGGTCGGTGACGTTCGCGGCGTAGAGCACCGGCTTGGTCGTCAGCAGCGCGAGGGGGCGCAGCACGTCGAGCTGCGCCGGCGTGAGCCGCGCCTCCCACAGCCCGCGCCCCTCGCGCAGGAAGCCCAGCGCGTGCTCGAGCGACTCCACCTCGAGCTTCGCCTCCTTGTCCCCCGTCTTCGCCGCCCGCTGCGCCCGATCGAGACGCTTCTCGACGACGGACAGGTCGGCGAGGGCGAGCTCGAACTCGATGACCTCGCGGTCGCGCTGCGGATCCACCTCGCCCATCACGTGCGTGACGTCCGGGTCCTCGAAGCAGCGGACGACGTGCACGATCGCGTCGGTCTCGCGGATGTTCGCGAGGAACTTGTTGCCGAGCCCCTCCCCCTCGGCGGCCCCCTTCACGAGCCCGGCAATGTCGACGAACTGGACGACGGCGGGGACGACCTTCTTCGGCTGCACGATGTCCGCGAGCACCTGGAGTCGCGAATCGGGGACCTCGACCATGCCGACGTTCGGCTCGACGGTGCAGAAGGGATAGTTCTCCGCCGACGCGCCGGCGGCGGTGAGGGCGTTGAAGAGGGTGGACTTGCCGACGTTCGGGAGGCCGACGATTCCGAGCTTGAGCATGCGGGGGGAGATGGGATGAGGGTGCGGGAGGAAGGTAAGCGGGGGGAGGCGGGAGGAGGGAGGCGGGAGGCGTCGGGACGAGGGACGCGCGCGACCCTGTTGCCGCTCCGGTCTCCTCGCGCCGCCGCTGGCCGCTCTACCCGGCCAGCTCCAGGAGAGTCGACGCGGATTCCACGGAAGATGCGGATCGGCGCGGATGGGCTGAGGTGGGCGGGAGCCGGGCCCCCGACCGGCCGCTGGCCGAGAGGCGCCGTCGCGCCACACGGGGCGATCCGCGCCGATCCGCGTTCATCCGCCCAATCCGTGTTCCACCTCGTGTGATGCCGGACCGGTCGCCAAGCGCGACGCACGCTGCGAGGGGCGCGGCCGAGCCCCCGCGCTCGCACCGGATCCCTGTCCCCAAACGCCTGTAGCCGGCCCCGGGCGATCCCTGACAAAGGCCCTTGTTGCTCCCGACTGACACTCCCATTTGGCGCGAGTAACCATCCTCGCGTGCTGCGACAGCCTGTTGAAGCACATCGATCGAGACGCGCCACCACAGGAGCTCACGTCGTCTCATGCCAAGTTTGACTGCCCCCGAGTCAGAGGTCGCGCCCCTCGCCCGTCCGAGTCCCACCGTGCTCCACGTCAGGGAGCACACGCTGGAGATCGTCTCGGACGCGGGCGAGGGCGCGCAGAAGTGCGGCCAGATCTTCGGCGCGGTGTCCGCGAAGATGGGGAACGGCGTCTGGACGGTCGAGATCATTCCCGCCGAGATCCAGCCGCCGCCGCGCCAGCCGGAGGGCGCCAGTGGCAATCGCATTCGCCTCGGCTCGGGGCCGGTGACCAACTGGGGGGACGAGACGAACCTCGTCATCGCCTTCAACGAGCAGGTGCTCCTCGGCCGGCATCGCCTCGGCGCGCTCGCCGCCGACGCCATCGTCCTCCTCGAGAGCAAGTGGGCCGATTCCGACGACCCCACGATCCAGAAGGCATGGGCTGCCGCCCTCGACGAGCTCTCCACCCGCGCCTACCGCCTCGTGCTCCTCCCGATGGAGGAGCAGTGCCTCACCCTCGTCGACAATCCCCGCAAGGGGAAGAACATGTTCGCCCTCGGCGTGCTCGCCGCGATCTATGGTCGCGACCTCGCCCGCATCGAGGAGCAGATCGCCTACGCCTTCCGCAAGAAGTCGGAGGAGGTCTACACAACCAACGTCGCCCTCCTGCACCTCGGCCACAGTTGGGCGCTCGAGAACCTCGACTTCCGGGTGGACGTGCCGCCGACGCCGTCGGACGTGCCGATGGTGGTCATGAACGGCAACGAGGCGTTAGGCATGGGCGCGATGGCGGCCGGCATGGAGCTGTGCGCGATGTACCCGATCACGCCGGCGACGTCGGTGTCGCACTATATCGGCGAGGTGATCGGGAAGTTCGGCGGCCTGCTGCACCAGGCGGAGGACGAGATCGCCGCCGCCGGTGTCGCGATCGGCGCGTCGTACGCGGGCAAGGTCGCCTTCACGGTGACCTCCGGCCCCGGGCTCGCGCTCAAGACGGAGTTCATCGGACTCGCGATCATGGCCGAGATCCCGCTCGTCGTGATCGACGTGCAGCGCGGCGGTCCGAGCACGGGACTCCCGACGAAGGTCGAGCAGTCCGATCTCCTCGCGGCGCTGTACGCGCAGCCGGGCGACGGACCGCGCGTCGTGATCGCGCCGGCGACGATCGAGGAGTGCTTCCACGCGGTGGTCACGGCACGTCGCATCGCCGAGACCTTTCGCACGGTGGTGTTCGTCCTCTCCGACGCGAACCTGGCGACGGGGGTGCAGCCCTTCCCGCGACCGCGGCTCCTCCCCGAGTGGCAGGCGTCGCAGCCCGAGCTCGCGCCGGTCACACCGGGACAGAAGCCGATGGGGTGGGACCCGCAGACGGGCCTCTCGCGCCGGATCATCCCCGGCCAGCCGGGCGGGATGCACACGCTCACCGGGCTCTCCCACGACGAGAACAGCAAGGTCGCGTACAGCGCCGGCGTGCATCAGCGCAGTTCCACCATGCGGAGCCGCAAGCTCGCGGTGCTCCAGCAGACGCTCGTGCCGCCGACCGTGAACGGGCCGCAGTCGGCCGACCTGCTGCTCATCGGGTGGGGGAGCACGATGGGAGCGATCGACGAGGCGGTCGAGCGCGCGCACGCCGAGGGACTCTCCGTCGCCTCGCTGCACCTTCGCTTCCTGTCGCCGCTCGAGCCGGGGCTGAGGGGGATCTTCGCCCGGTACCGGAAGGTGATGACGGTGGAGATCAATTACAGCGACGATCCCGCCGATCCGTACATCACCGAGGAGAGCCGCCGGCGCGGCCAGCTCGCGTGGCTGCTGCGCGCGCAGACGCTGGTGGACGTGGACTGCTGGACCCGGGTGCCCGGCGAGCCGCTGCGCCCCGCCACGATCCTGAATGTGATCAGGGGCGCGCTCGGCGCCCGGAGTGCCCAATGACCGATTTCAGCTGCTCGCTCCTCGGCTGCGACGTGGACGACGATCGCAGCTTCGAACTGAGCGACTACGAGGGGGCGCAGGCGCGCTGGTGTCCCGGCTGCGGCGACCACTCGATCCTCACCGCCGTGCAGCGGCTGCTCACGACGGAGCAGCTCAAGCCGGAGCAGACGATGTTCGTCTCCGGGATCGGTTGCTCGAGCCGCTTCCCGCACTACCTGAAGACGTACGGCTTCCACGGCATCCACGGCCGCGCGCT
>CAMLIT010000122.1 GCA_946480295.1 uncultured Gemmatimonadota bacterium | reverse complement strand
ACCGGCGCGGCGAGCACGGGGCCCATGAGGAGCTGCTCCCCGGGATCGAGCGCGGCGTACGCGTACGAGCGGATGTACGCCAGCGGCTCGTACCCCAGGCTCCGCGCCGCCTGCTCGCTCATGAGCAGCACCGCGCTCGCGCCGTCGGTGAGCGGCGACGAGTTGCCGGCCGTCACCGTCCCGTAGCGCCGGTCGAACACCGGCTTCAGCGCGCGGAGCTGGTCGATCGAGCTGTCGGTGCGCACGCCGTTGTCCGTCGTGACCACCACGTCGTAGCGCGGCGGCACGTACACCGGCGCGATCTCCGCCGTCAGGCGCCCATCCGAGGTGCCCGCGGCGGCGAGCCGGTGCGAGCGCACCGCGAACTGGTCCTGCTCCTCGCGCGGGATGTGGTTGATCTTCGCCATCTTCTCCGCCGACTGCCCCATCGTCTCGCCGGTCGACGGCTCGGCGATCGCCGGCGTGATCGGGATGAGGTCCTTCGGGCGGAGCTTCGCCAGGATGCCGAGGCGCTGCGGCACCGTCTTCGCCCGCGAGAAGGCGACGAGCTTCTCCGCCATTCCGCGCGAGTGGAGGATCGGCACGTTGGAGAGCGATTCCGCGCCGCCGGCGACGATGATGTCGTGGTGGCCGAGCAGGATCTGGTCGGCCGCGTCGGTGATCGCCTGGTTCGCCGACGCGCAGGCGCGGCTCACGCTGTACGCCTCGCACCCCTTGGGCAGCATCGGGAGCAGCGAGACCTCGCGCGCGATGTTCGGCGCGAGCACGGAGGGGACGACCGTCCCGTAGATGATCGCCTCGACCAGCTTGCCCTCGAGCTGCGTCCGCTGCAGCAGCTCGGCGACGGCGAACTTGCCGAGGTCGATGGCCGAGAGGTCCTTGAAGACCGTACCCGCTTTCGCGAACGGCGTCCGCACCCCCGCCACGATCGCGACGCGCCTGCCGGGCGTTCCGAGTGGTGCCATACGCCGAAAGCTACGCGAGGCGCGGCGCACGGGACAGGAGGCACGGCAGCGCTCGTCCGGCACCCGACAATTGAGCGGCGTGCGCCCGGCGCGTACGTTCCGGGCGTGCCGACGTCTCCCATCGCCGACCGCGCCTTCCGCCTCGCGACGCTCGCGAGCGAGGAGTTCGACCTCCTGGTCGTCGGCGGCGGCATCACCGGCGCGGGGATCGCGCGCGACGCCGTGCTGCGCGGCCTGCGCGTCGCGCTCGTGGAGAAGGACGACTTCGCCAGCGGGACGTCGAGCCGGTCGTCGCGGCTCGTGCACGGCGGGCTGCGCTACCTGGAGCACGGGGAGCTCCACCTCGTCTTCGAGGCGAGCATGGAGCGGCGTCGGCTCCTCCACCTCGCGCCGCACCTCGTCCATCCGCTCGCGTTCCTCTGGCCCGTCTACGCGGGGGCGCGCGTGCCGCGGTGGAAGCTGTCGGCGGGGCTGCTGCTGTACGATGCGCTCGCGCTCTTCCGGAACGTCGGCTGGCATCGCTCGCTCGGCAGGGAGCAGGTGCTGGCGCTCGAGCCGGCGCTGCGGCGCGACGACCTGCGCGGGGGCGCCCGCTACTACGACGCGGCGACGAACGACGCGCGGCTGACGCTCGCGAATGCCCTCGGCGCCGCCGAGCTCGGGGCCGTCGTCGTCAACCACGCCGCCGCGCGGCAGCTCCGCGTCGTGCGCGACCGCGCGGCCGGCGCGATCGTCGTCGACGGCATCGGCGGCCAGGAGATCGAGGTGCGCGCGCGCGTCGTCGTCAACGCGACCGGCCCGTGGAGCGACCTCTTTCGCGACCTGGAGCCGTCGGCGCGCTCACGCCGCGCGCCGGCGGTGCGGGGCAGCAAGGGGGTGCACATCGAGCTGCCGCGCGAGCGCATCGGCAACCACGGCGCGCTCACCCTGCTCGCGCCGCAGGACGGCCGCGTCATGTTCATCCTGCCGGCGGGCGCGCACACGATCGTCGGCACCACGGACACCTACACCGCGGCCGGCCCGGACGAGGTGCGCGCGAGCGACGCGGACGTCGCCTACCTGCTCGACGCGGCGAACGCGTACTTCCCCACGGCCCGCCTGACGAGGGAGGACGTCGTGAGCGCGTGGGCGGGGATCCGGCCGCTGATGGCGACGAGCACCGAGGACCCCGGCAGCGCCTCGCGCGAGCACGCCATCACCCGGAGCCCGAGCGGTGTGATCGCCATCACCGGCGGCAAGCTCACGACGTACCGCGTCATGGCGGCGCAGGTGATGGACGCGGTGCAGCGCGCGCTCGGCCGGCCGGTGGACCGCCCGCCGACGAGGCGCCGACCGCTGCCCGGTGGGGACGTGGACGTCGCCGCCGCGACGACCGCCGCGATCGCCGCCACCGGTGACGAGGCGCTCGCGCGGCATCTGGTCGGTGCGTACGGGAGCCGCTGGCCGGCGGTCTGGGAGGAGATCCGCCGTGGCGACGGCGCCGGGCGAGTCGTCCCGGCGCTGCCGTACACGATCGGCGAGATGCGCCACGCCGTGCGCGAGGAGATGGCCTGCACCCTCGCCGACCTCCTCGTCAGGCGCAGCCATCTCGCGTTCGAGACCCGCGATCACGGCACCGCGGTCGCCGCGAGCGTCGCGTCGGCGGTGCGCGACCTGCTCGACTGGTCGCCGGGGCGCGTCGCCGTCGAGGTGGAGCGCTACGGCGAGGAGGCCGCGCGGCTCTTCGGCCGCGAGGAGGTTCAGCGCCCGGCGGGTTCCTGGATGTCGTGAATCGTCTGCAGCTCGACGACCTTCATCGAGCGCACCATCGTCGGCAGCCGGAGCTGCACCACGTCACCCACACCCTTGCCGAGCAGCGCGCGGCCGATCGGCGACGACATCGTGACGTGTCCCTCCTCGAACTCCAGCGCGTCGCCGAAGACGAGGTGGTACGTCTCGCGCGTGTTGGTCTTCTGGTCGATGACGACGACCTTCGACCCGAGCCCCACCTTGTCCGCCGGGATCTGCGCCGGATCGATCGACGAGAGCTTGCTCAGGCGCTGCCGCAGCTGGCCGAGGCGCGCCTGCACGAACTGCTGGCGCTCCAGGGCGGCCTTGTACTCGCTGTTCTCGCGCAGATCGCCAAGCTCGACGGCTTTGCGGATCTCGTTCGGCAGCGTGACGTTGAGCTCGTACTGCAGCTTCTCGACTTCTTCGCTGAGCTTCTGTTTGAGGGCTTCGATCATACACTCGGCCGACCGGGGACAACAAAACCGGAGCGCCCGACCACGTGGCCGGGCGCCGCAAGGGACAGCTCCTCGAGCATATTACGGCTGGTGCAACTGTTGCGCCAGTCCGCCACTCCGCGCGCTGCGCCGCGCCGGATCATGATCACGATCGAGCGCTTCGACGACGTCACGCGCATCCGCATGTCCAGCCCCGGCAGCCGCCTGGCGGGGCTCGACGTGAGCGCGTATCTCGTCCGCGGCGTGCTCGTGGACAGCGGCTTCCCGCACCTCCGCACCGAGTTCGCCGACGCGATCGAAGGACTCCGCATCGCCGGCGCGATCGTCACGCACTGGCACGAGGACCACGCCGGCAACGTGCAGCTCCTCGCCGAACGCGGGATCCCGCTGCAGCTCGCGCGCGAGACGCTCGAGCGCCTGCGCGCGCGGCCGCGGATCCGCGCGTATCGCCGGCTCGCGTGGGGACGGCCGCCCGCCTTCACGGCGCGCCACGAGCCGTTCGAGCACGCGGCGCTGCGCTTCATCCCCACGCCGGGTCACAGCCCCGAGCATCACGTGGTGTGGGATGCCGAGCGCGGCACGCTCTTCTCCGGCGACCTCTGGCTCGGCGTGCGCGCGCGCGTCATGCACGCGAGCGAGGATCCGCGGCAGATCGTGGAGAGCCTCCGCTGCGTCGCCGCGCTCCATCCCGAGCGCATGTTCGACGCGCACCGCGGCCTGGTGACGAACCCGGTCGCGGCGCTCGAGGCGAAGGCCGCGTGGCTGACGGACACGATCGGCGCGATCGAGCGGCACCTGGCGGCCGGCTGGAGCGAGCGCGCGATCGTCCGCGAAGTCCTCGGCGGCGAGGAGCGCTCGGCGTGGTTCTCGAGAGGGGAGTACGCGAGGCGAAATCTCGTCCGCGCGGTAGCGCGGACGAGGGTCGAGGGTTGAGGGTCGAGGGTCGAGAGGGGACGCGGGACGCGCGCGTGGCATCGATGCCTCGTGTGGCCTCGATGCCTCTCGACCCTCGACCGTCGCCCCTCGCCCCTATCGGTGCCTCGGCAGCGTCGAATCCGTCGCCTCCGACTCCGCCGGCTCGTGCCCGGACTTCTGGAACTCGTTTCGCAGCCGCTCCATCATCTGGCCGCGGCGCGCGTAGAGGCGCTTGAGGGGGCGCGGGGCGTGGCGGGCGTGCGCGTACGCGGTGAGGAGCGGGAGCGCCACCGTCGAATCGAGGTAGCACACCACCGCGTCGGGGAGGCGGTCCGGGTCGATCTTTCCCCAGCTCACCGCCTCCGCCGGCGTCGCGCCGGAGAGGCCGCCCGTGTCCGGGCGCGCGTCCGTGATCTGCAGGAAGAAGTCGTGGCCCTTCTCGTCGATCCCGAGCACCTCCTGGATCTGCGGCTCCGTCTGCAGCATGAAGTTCTTCGGGCTCCCGCCGCCGCAGATCAGCACCCCGGACTTCCCCCCCGTGCCCTTCGCCTCGAGCACGATCGACGCCGTCTCGTTGACGTCGAGGTTCGGGTCGATCGTGCACCGGTTCCCCTCCAGCGCGAGCGCGGCGATGTTCATGCCGATCGACGAGTCCCCCGGCGACGACGTGTAGATCGGCACCGCCGCCTGGTACGCCGCCGAGAGCAGCGACTTCTGGCCGATGCCTAACGCCTTCTCCCGCTCGGCGACGTACTTGCCGCAGAGATAGTGGAACTCCGCGCTCGACATCGCGCGCTGGAACTCCGGCCCCTGGATGATCTTCCGGAAAAAGGCATCCGTCGACAGCAGCACGTCGTAGTCGAAGAAGATGTCGTAGATCCGGACGACGCCCTCCTCGCGCAGCACGAGGTCCGACTCCTGCGCGTTGCCGCGGTGCATCGCGAGCCCGAGCCCGAAGTGCGTGTCATGATACAGGTTCGCGCCCGTGGAGATGATCCAGTCCACGAACCCCGACTCGATCAGCGGGATGATCGCCGCCATCCCGAGCCCCGCCGGCGTCAGCGCGCCGGTGAGCGTCATCCCGACCGTCACGTCCCGGTCCAGCATCTTCTGCGTGAAGAGCTGGCAGGCCTCGCGCAGCCGCGCGGCGTTGTAGGCGAGAAAGGTGCCGTCGATGAGGTCCGCCGCCGTCTCGCGCCCCGTGATCGGCGTCGGATCGATGCGCTGTCCCTTGAGGAAGCGCGAGGTCTCGTGAGCCGTGTGCTGCCGGCCCATGCGCTCGCGCTCCTCGGCCGCGCGCTTCTGCTCCCCCTTCGGGCCCGCCGCGGATGCCCGGCTGGGCGATCTACCGTTCGAGTCTTTGCTTGCCATTGATTGGTCCAACGTTCGAGTTCTGCTCGGGTCGTGCACGGGAGTCCCGCGATCACGCCACTCGGCGATCAGACCTTCCTCAGCCGGGCCTTTCCGTCCGAGACCGCCGTCTGCGCCTCGTACGCCTCGATGATCGCGTGCGCCGCCTCGGCCGGATCGTCCGTCAGCAGGATGAGGTCCATGTCGCCCGGCGAGATCTTCCGCTCGACGAGCACCCGCGACTGCAGCCAGCGGATGAGTCCCGCCCAGTAGTGCCGGCCGAACATGATCACCGGGAACTGGTAGATCTTCCCCGTCTGGATCAGCGTCAGCGCCTCGAACAGCTCGTCGAGCGTGCCGAAGCCGCCGGGGAAGATGATGAACGCCGACGAGTACTTCATGAACATCGTCTTCCGCACGAAGAAGTAGCGGAAGTTGATCAGCGTGTCGACGTACGGGTTCGCGCCCTGCTCGAACGGCAGCTCGATGTTGCAGCCGACCGAGCGCCCGCCCCCCTGCCGCGCGCCGCGGTTCGCCGCCTCCATGATGCCCGGACCAGCGCCGGTGATGATCGCGAACCCCGCCTCGGCGAGCAGTCGCGCCGTCTCCTCCGCCGCCTTGTACTGCGGATCGTCGGGGTGCGTGCGCGCCGAGCCGAAGATCGTCACCCCCTTCCGGACGTCGGCGAGGTTGTCGAAGCCCTCGATGAACTCGCCCATGATGCGCAGCACGCGCCACGGGTCGGTGCGCGTGAAATCGGTGGCGTCGCTCGGCGTCTGGAGGAGCTTCTGGTCCTCCGTGACCGGGCCAACGTCGCTGCGGATCGCGTCGTCCACGACGCGCGACGCGCCGGTCTGTCGGGCGGGCGCGCGCTGCGACGGCGGCGTGCGCCCCGCCGCGAGATGCCCCGCCTCCGTGCGCTCGCGCAGGTATTCCTGCGCCTCGAGCGCCGCCTCGGCGAGCAGCTTCGAATCCGACTTCTTGCCGCTCGCCGTGCGCGGCGCCTTCCCCTTCCCCGATCGGGGTCGGGCAGCCGGCGGCGCGGCGGCGATCTTCTCTTCCGCCCGCTTCGCCGACAGCGGCTCCTTCGTTCGTCCCGCCCCCTCGCTCGCCCCAGCGGCGCGCGACCCGGGGCGTCGTGTCTGTGCCATTGCCTTCTCGTCGTGGGTCAGTGCCGGACGGCCCCGGCCTTGCTCTTCAGGACTGCAAGTCTACCCGGTTCGAGGGTGGCAGCGCCAGCAAGATCGAGGCGAGCCGCTCTTCCATCCGGACGCAGCCGCGGTTTGAATAGGTCAGATGCCCGAAACGCCCTCCGAATGCCGGTAGTCGTCATCCTCGCGGATGGCGTGCGGCCGGACACCCTCCAGGCGGGAATCGACGATGGTTCGCTCCCATCCATGGCGCGCCTGCGCGCCGAGGGCGGGCTGTACACCGTGTCGACCTGCTTCCCGTCGGTCACCGGCCCCGCGTACACGCCCTTCCTCATGGGCCGCTACCCGGGGCCGATCGGGCTGCCCGCGCTGCGCTGGTACGACCGCGCGCGTACGACGTGCACGTTCCCCGACTACACGCGCAGCTACGTCGGCTACCAGATGGCGAAGGTCGACCCCGACCTCCAGGCCGACGCGCCGACGATCTTCGAGCGCGTGGACTCGAGCCTCGGCGCGCTGAGCGTGATCACGCGCGGCCTCGACCGCGGCGCGCGCGTCGGCGCGATCTCCATCGCCAACGTCGGGTCGATGATCCGAGCCGCGCACACCCACTTCACCGGCAACGTCGCCGGCTGGCTGGAGATCGACGGCATGGTGGCCGCCGAGGTCGCCGCGCGCATCCTCGAGCAGCGCCCCGAGTTCGTCTTCGCCGCCCTCACCGGCATCGACAAGACCTCCCACGCCGCCGGCCACACCGCGCCGATCGTCGGCGAGGCGCTGCGCATCGTCGACCAGCTCGTCTGGCGGCTGCGCACCGATGCCGAGCGCCACGGCTACTGGGACGACCTGCACCTGTGGATCGCCAGCGATCACGGCCACTCGCCCGTGCGCACGCACGAGGACCTCGCCGGCCTCGTCGCCTCGCTCGGCCATCGCGTCATCGCGCACCCGTGGGTGTTCGCCATCCGTCCCGACGTCGCCGTCATGGTGAGCGGGAACGCGATGGCCCACCTCTACGTCGAGCTCGATCGGCGCGAGCGCCCCTTCTGGCCCGCGCTCGCGCCGAAGTGGGAGCCGCTCGTCCAGGCCCTCCTCGCGCGCGACAGCGTCGATCTCGTGATCCTGCCGCGCAGCGCGCGGAGCTGCGAGGTGCGCGCCCGCGGGCGCGGCGTCGCCATCGTGCGCCGGCGCGGCGAGCGGTACGACTACGAGCGCCTCACCGGCGACCCCCTCGACGTCGGCCGCGACCTGCACGACGTCGGCGACGACGAGGCCTACGACGCCACGATCGACACCGACTACCCCGATTCCATCGTGCAGGTCGCGCGGCTCGTCGGCTCGTCGCGCTGCGGCGACATCATCCTCTCCGCGGCGCGCGACTGGGACTTCCGCGCGAAGCACGAGCCCATTCCGCACGTCAGCTCCCACGGCGCGCTGCATCGCGACCACATGCTCGTGCCCCTGCTCCTCAACCGGCCGCCGGCGCGCGCGCCGCGGCGCACCGTGGACGTCATGCCGAGCGCCCTCGCCGCCCTCGGCCGGGAGATCCCGCCCGGCCTCGACGGACGCTCCTTCCTCGAAGTGCCGGCGGAGCACGTTCGCATCCGCCGCCGCGCCTAGCCTGGACGCCGAGGCGCAAGTACGGCGCGCCGCCGTCCGGCGCACCGAGTAACTTCCACGCATGCAGCGCGACCGCGATCCGATGAGCTGGACCCGTCTCGCCGCCCGCCTCGGGGTGCACGGCGTCGTCCACCCGAAGGATGGGGTGGAGCTGCTGCGCGTCCTGTGGCGCTTCCGCCGGCGCGGCTGGTACCGGCGCTTCCCCTTCCTTCCGCTCCCCGCCGGCGACTACGTCCGCTGGCGGATGCACACCGCCTACGGCGACGACGACGCGGTCCCGCCGGCCGCGGACCTCGTCCGCTACGCGCGCTGGGCGACGAAGCGGTGAGCGTCGCGCAGGACGCCCGCCTCGCGACGCTCGTCAAGGCGCAGGGGTACGGCCTCGGCTTCGACCTCGTCGGGATCACGAGCCTCGGCCCCGTCGAGACCGCGCCCGCGTTCGACCGGTGGGTGGAGCAGGGATACGCCGGCGAGATGCACTACCTCCCGAAGTGGGCCGAGAAGCGGCACGACACCCGGTTCCCCTTCCCCGGCGTGACCACGGCGATCGTCGTCGGCATGAACTACGGCGGCCGCGAGCCCGCGGGCCCCGTGGCTCGTTATGCACGCGGCGAGGACTACCACGACGTGATGGTCGACCGCCTGCGCGAGCTCCAGCGGTGGCTCGGCGACCGCGTGGGGCGCGAGGTGCACGGGAAGGCCTACGTCGACACCGGCCCGATCCTCGAGCGCGACCTGGCGCGCCGCGCGGGGCTCGGCTGGTTCGGCAAGAACACGAACCTCATCAACTCGCGGCTCGGGTCGTTCTTCTTTCTCGGCGCGCTGTTCGTGGATCTGGAGCTGCCGAGCGACGCGCCGTTCGAGGCGGACCGCTGCGGAAGCTGCACGCGCTGCCTCGACGCGTGCCCGACGCAGGCGTTCGTCGGGCCGCGCGAGCTCGATGCGACGCGGTGCATCTCGTACTCGACGATCGAGCTGAAGGGGGCGATCCCGGAGGAGCTGCGGGCGGGGATCGGGGAGCATGTCTACGGGTGCGACGTGTGCCAGGAGGTGTGCCCGTTCAACATCAAGTTCTCGCAGGCGCTCGCGTCCGACTCGCCCTACGCGGCACGGGATGTACTCGCGGGCAAGGACGCGCGGCAGCTCGCGCGCGAGCTGTTAGGCATGACGCAGCCGGAGTTCAGCGCCGCTTTCAAGGGCTCGCCGATGAAACGCGCGAAGCTGCGAGGACTGAAGCGAAATGCCGCCGTGGTGCTGGGGAACGTCGGGACGGACGAAGACGTCCCGGTGCTGGAGTCAGCACTCGACGATCCTGAACGGCTCGTGCGTGCGCACGCCGAGTGGGCGCTCGCGCGGATTCGGGACGCTTCACGAGCCATCCCGAGTCCCGGGTCACTCGCCGGATAGGCACAGGGCAAAGTCGTGATGCGGATCGGGCGCGTCGCCAAGATGGTCGGAGATCGAGATCGATCGCTATCCGAACACGTGAGGCACCCGCACACCCGCTCTACGCAGCGTCGCCACGAGATCTTGCTGCTGAAGGTACTGGCCCCAGTGCTCACGAATGAGTCGGCCCAGCGCCTTGTCGGCCGTCTCACCACCCCTCCAGCTGCAGTCCCGGAACGTCGCCGAAGTCGCCGGCGTTGAGCGTGACCAGCGTCGCGCGGTGCACGAGTGCCTGTGCGGCGATCATGCGGTCGAGCAGCTTCCGGCGCGAGTAGCCGGCGTGGGCCACGATGGAGCCGTACGCGTCGGCCGCCGCGTCGTCGAACGCCACCGTGGGGATGGCCGCCAGCATCGTGTCCAGCCTCGCCCGCCGGACGGCGGCATGGACCGGCTCGCGGTACACGCCCCCCTCGAGCTCCACGCGCGTGACGACTGACATCAGCACCGCCCCGTCGAGTGCCGCGACCCGGTCGGTGATGGACACGTCTCCATCGCGCAAGTGAATGGCGACGTTCGTGTCGAGGAGGTAGGCCATCTACAGGCCCGGTCGCTCCGGCAGCTCCTCGGTGTCCCGGTCCTCGACCACCGGTGGCGCGGGGAGCGCGCGCAGCCGGGCGGCCATCTCGGGAATGGTCATGGCCGCCGGGTAGATCGTGAGGACGTCTCCGGACCGGACGATCACGAGCTCCACGTCCTCACCGAAGGCGACGTCTTTCGGCAGGCGAAGCGCCTCGCTGTTTCCACTTCGGAAGGTGCGACTCCTCGCGATTGGCATCGGACCTCCAGACGGATATACACGTATATACCCGTCGGCGACCCGAGACGCAAGACCCATGGTTCCACCTAGGTCATAGACGGAACTATGGATCGGCGCTATTCCCGGATCCCACCTCGCGCGCAGCGGCGAATCACGTGCGTCCTGCGACTAACCGTCTGGTCTTCTGCGAGTTCGCCCACGGGGCTCAAGCGCAACGCGGCCGTCGTGCTGGGGAACGTCGGCATCCTGGACGACGTGCCGGTGCTCGAAGCTGCTTTGGACGACGTGGAGCCGCTCGTTCGCGAGCACGCCGGGTGGGCTCTGGAGCGACTCCGAGCGCCAGCAACGATCACTCGCCAGCGCACGGACAAGGGATACATTCCTGCCATGTCCCCGACCGTGCCGCGCGACGGCCCGTTCCGGCTGTTCTTCTTCTGGCGCGAGGTAGCGCGGATGCACGTCCACGTCGCGCACCCGGACGGCGAGGCCAAATTCTGGCTCGAGCCCACCGTCGCCCTGGCCACCGCCGTAGGCATGCCCCCCGGTTGCTTGCGGAGGCCGAAGCGGTCGTGCGACGACACGAAACGGAGCTCCGCGATGCCCCGGACGCGCCACTTCGGCCGTTGAGATCACACATGTTTCGAGGCACGGCTTCTGGCTACTCGTCGAGGACGAGGAGCTGCTGGTGCCGTTCACCGAGTTCGCGTGGTTTCGCCGAGCGACCATCGAGCAGTTGCTGGATGTCCAGCGGCCAACGTCGGATCACCTGTACTGGCCGCAGCTCGATGTCGATCTCTCGATCCAGTCGATCCGCGATCCCTCGGCCTTTCCGTTACTCGCGAAATCGGACGGCGCGCCGGGCGGCAGAGGCTGACGAGAGCGGCAGGTGACGCATCAGGCGCGAGACCACGTCCTGAGCCCTGGTTCCACTTGCGGCACAAGTGAAACCAGGGCTCGACGCTATTCCCGGATCGCGGACGCCGGCCACACCGACAATTCGCGCCATCGCTGCCGAGAATTCTCTGCCCCACGGCGCCCCGGGGACGCCTACGCCTCCCTCACCCGCCCGCCTCGATAGACCTGCACCGTGTTGTCGGAACCGTAGAGCAGCAGCAGGGCATCGTCGCGCCCGTACCGCCGCATCACGTCCAGCATCACGCCTTCCTCGCCGCCCCAGGGATAGCAGAACACGACGTCGAAGTCGTCGAGGGCGCGGCCGAGCTGCAGGTACCCCGACTGCCCGTCGGCGATGGTACCCGTCCGGCTGTCGCCATCGGGCGCGCGATAACGGTATCCCGTCGGCAGGAAGCTGCCGACCACCACCCGGGCGGCGGACCGATGGCGATTCGCCACCTCGCGAGCGATCGCCACCAGCTCGGCATCGATCTCGATGCCGCAGGCGTCGAAGCCCATCATGTCCGCCATGATCGTGATGATCCCGGTGGCGGAGCCCCACTCCAGGAAGCGGCGACCCGGCGCGCGCAGCGACGACAACACCTGCCGCGCGACGCCGTAGTCGGCGGGGACGAATGGATGGAAGCGGCGACGCCGAAAGGTGTCGTCGAATCGCTGCCAGATCTCCCATCCATCGGCGACCAGGGCATCGAGTCGCTCGTCCAGGTCGCCGCCCGTCAGCTCAGTAGCGTCTTCCGCCGCCACCGCCACCACCGCTCGACGGTCGTCCCCCGCCAAGCCGTCTCACGTTCTCAGCGGCAGGCCCCTTCTGGCCCTGCACGACGTCGAACTCGACGCTCTCACCCTCATCGAGCGTCTTGAATCCGCCGCCCTGGATGGCCGAGTGGTGCACGAACAGATCCTTGCCGCCGTCTTCGGGGGTGATGAAGCCGAAGCCCTTGTCGTTGTTGAACCACTTCACCGTTCCTTTCGAAGGCACAGGTCTGGTCCTGGTTCTGGAGGTATGAGTTGCCTGCACCACGCTGAGCGGGCAGGGGGCACATGCCACAATATGCTGCAGTTTTCGATCCGCCGCTGGATCCAGGCTCCGGTTGACGCCTGGACGACGGGGAGCAGGCGGCCAATGGTCGGTCGCCCTTCGGCGGCGCGGTGTCGAGAGGGGCCAGCATTCCGGCCGACGACGGCCAACCACGCCAGAGTTTGCCTGACGCATGCCGGGTATCCCGGCGACTGACCGAGCCCGAGCCGACGCGCAGCTTTCCGCTGCACCGCCATCTCATGCGGGAGGTAGGGAGGCGTGCGCGACCAGGCTTCGGGACCCGCCCATCCACCGGCACCCCACCGCCGCCGGACGCGACGGGTGGCGCTTTCGGCGGCGCTCGCGCTCGTCGCGATCGCCATGGTCGTCACCGCGGCGCGGTTCCGTTCCAGCCGAACCACGGCGGTCGAGGTGCGGCGTGGAGCGATCGCGCGCGTGCTCGTCCTCACCGGACGCGTGCGGGCCCCGGCGCGCGCACGCGTCGGCGCGAGCGTCACCGGCGCGGTCCGGGAGGTGCGCGTGCGCGAGGGCGATCACGTCGTGCGCGGGGCGCTGCTGGCCGCGCTCGACGACGCGCCGGCGATGGCCGCCCTCGCGCAGGCGCGCGCCGCGCTCGCCACCGTCGAGGCCCGCGCGCGCTCCACGGCCGACCAGGCCGCGCTCACCGCCGGCCAGGCGGAGCGCGATGTCGCGCGCGCGCGCGTGCTCTTCGCCCGGGGCGCGATCAGCGCGCGTG
>CAMLIT010000121.1 GCA_946480295.1 uncultured Gemmatimonadota bacterium | reverse complement strand
CGGGGTGGGGGGGGGGTTTCCCTTGGTGGGGTGCCCCCCCGCGTATGGTTTAGGGGCCCCAATGGGGGGGGCCCCCCCCGACTCCACCGCCTGCCCAGCGAGCAACCGTCCCGCCAGGACTCCTCGTCATCCCGACAGAGCGCCGTCCGCCGGGACTATTTCTTCCGCGCCAGTATCGTCCCCCGGCACTTCGCCGCCCCGCACGAGCACGGGAACCGTCGTTTGGCAGCCGGCGTGTGCCGCTCCTCGAGAACGTACGCGTAGTCGTACGCCAGCTCCTCGCCCGGCGCGACGTCGCGGATCGTCTCGATCCAGATCCGGCCATCCTCGACGACCGCGTCGCAGTTCGGGTCGCAGGAGTGGTTGATGAAGCGCGCCTCGTTGCCGTTCACGGCGGCGTCGATCACGACGTCGTCGTCGATGGCGAAGAGGTACGTGTGGTGTCGCTCGCCCGGGACGTCGGGGTAGCGCGCGTCGGCCTGCGCCGGGGTGAGGCGCTCGCCGGTGTACTCGATGAGGCGCGTGCCCGCGGGGATGAATCGGGTGGCGAAGGCGCCGAGCCCCTGGATCGGGGACGGCCGGAGCTCGAAGGGAAGGTCGTCGAAGGGCGTGTCGTGGCGCGGCATGCGCTGAAAGATAGACCCGCGATCTTTGACATTGGCGCGGCTGCGTCGTAAGTAGGATCATCCGCCGCACGCGTCGTCGGCATCGCACGGACGCGGGCGGGCGGCTCTCGTCGCGGAGGTGGTCGTGGCCGAGCCGGAGACCTTCTACGCGCCGCGCCGGCGCACGATCACGGAGAGCTGCATCGTCGCGGGCGGCCTCCTCGGCGGTCTGTGGCGCGGCGCGAGCACGTGGCTGCTCCTCCTGCACGGCATCCGTCGCCGCAACGTGGCGGGCGGGCTCTTCGCCCTGGAGTGGTCCGTCGTGAAGGGGGCGGTATTCGGCGCGCTCGTCGGCGCCGCGCTCGGCTGGGTCATCGGCCTGATCTGGGAGCGCTGGCACCGGAGGCGGCGCGCGCGGCGCGCGCGAACGGTTTCCGCGTAGAGATCGGTGATTCGTGATTGGTCCTTGATCATTGGCAAGCCGCTCGGGATGCCACCAGAAGCATCCCGAGCGGCCCGCCAAGAACGAATGACCAATGACCAACCACGTGGTTTCTCGTCCCTCGTCCCTCGTCCCTATCTCACCGCCGCCCCCCTGATCGTCGGCCGCACGAACGGCGCGACCTTCCGCATGCTCTCCCGCTCGATCCGCTCGAGCGCGAACCCGGCCTCCGTGATCGCCCGCTCGGTGTTGCGCGTGAGGTGACAGTTCCCCGCGAGATGCTTCCAGAACGGCTCGATGCGCCGCTGCCAGCGCAGCCGTCGCGGCCGCCCCTCCGCCGCGACGTGCTCGATGAAGACGAACCGCCCACCGGGCTTCAGCACCCGCCGGATCTCGGCGAGGGCGCGCGCCTGGTTGGGGACGGAGCAGAGGACGAGTGTGACCACGACCGCGTCGAAGGCGCCGTCGGGGAAGGGCAGCTCATCGGCCGAGGCGTCGACGATGTCGGCGTGCAGGCGCGGCTCCGCGGCCACGCGCGCCGCCAGCCGCCTGCGCATGTGCGGGTCGGGCTCGGCGAGCACGACCCGCTCGACCGCCGCGGGATAGCGCGGGAGGTTCAGCCCCGTCCCCGCGCCGATCTCGAGGACGCGCCCGCCGAGCGAGGCGAGCAGCTCGGACCGCCACCGCCGCAGGCAGGCGTCCTCGGCACCGCGGGTCGCCGTCTCGTAGATCGCCGCCAGGAACCGTCCCATGCTCCCTCCGCCCGGAATATGCACATGGTGGGAGATGTCCCCAACGCGAGGACCACGATGTCGCAGCCGAACGCGGGCGTGCCGATCCCGCCCGACATGCCGGAGCCGAACCTGCCAAACGAGCCGACGCCCGGCCCCGCGCGCGAGCCGGGCCCCGCCCCATGGCACGATCCGGGGCCGCCGGTGCGCAAGATCAACCTCCCGCCCGACAACCCGTCGCCGGGGATCCCGGTCGAGAACCCGGTGAAGGAGCCCAGAGATGCAGGCTCGGGTGTCGAGGGTCGAGGGTCGAGACATCACTGACGTGGGCGCGGACATCCGTGCCCGCGCGAGGAGCGTCATCTCGACCCTCGACCTTCGACCCTCGACACTCGACCCTCGACCCTCGACCCTCGCCCCTCACGCCACCCGAGGTATCCGCGCCGCGAGCGGCGGCAGGGACGGGAACTCCGTGTACGGCCGCTCCTGGTACCAGTACGCGCAGGAGTAGAAGCTGTCGGCGCGGTCGTTGGCGTGGCCGTGCTCGATCGTGTGCTTCAGGTAGCGCGTGAAGGTGATCGGGTTGTCGCCGTGGAAGCGGTAGCAGCAGTAGCGGCCGCCCACGCGCTCGGCGCTCTGGATCAGGGGCGCGCCGTACTGGTGGTGCGAGAAGGGCTCGGCGTGCATCCGGCCCCCGAAGTCCCAGCTCCCGAGGAAGTAGTCCTCCGACCCGGTGCCGTTGATCACCGGTCGCGTCGCGTCGTCGACGAAGGTCATGTCGTCGCCCTCCCCCCACCAGCCGTCGGCGTTCTGGATCACGCCTAACGATACGCCCATGAGCTGGCCGCGGCCGCGCGTCTCGCAGAAGACGTAGTTCGTCGCCCCGTCGAGGTTCTTGCCGCCGGGGAGGTGCTGCGCGACGTTCGGCGCCGCCTGCCGGTACTGGGCGTGGAAGTAGAGCGCGTCCTCGGGGATCGCGTCCGCCTCGAGGTAGTCGATGTTCGAGTAGAAGGCGCCGACGTCGCGCGGGCCCTCGTTCGTCACCGTGAGCCGCGCGCCGCGGCGGTACGGCATGGCGAAGTAGCAGTTGAGCGACTGGCCGGGCGAGCAGGCGAGGTACTGGCTCTCGAAGATGGCGTAGTCGCCGAGGTTGAGCGCGAAGAAGTCGCCGATCGGCGTCTCGACGCTCGGCCGATCGAGCCCGTCCCAGTACGCCCGCAGCACCAGCTCCTTCAGGTGCAGCGGCTCGGCCGCGATGGTGAACCAGATGTGGCTGATGACGCCCGCCCCCGTCGCCGCGAAGATCTCCTTCGTCTGCCCGGCCCGGATCTGCCACGCATCGCCGTTCCCGCCCGTCGTGTCGTAGCTCGACTGCTTGCGCACGCGCTGCTTCTGGAGGCGCGCGTAGGACGGGATCCACTCGGTGCCGTCGGCCGGGAGGCGCTCGAGGCTCGCGGCGGAAGCGAGGCGCGGAAAGCCGGCGATCGCGGAGCCGGCGAGGAGGGACTTGACGAAGCGGCGGCGGGACATGGTGAGGGGCTAGGGTCGAGGGTCGAGGGTCGAGGGTGGAGTGAGTGGGGAATAGTGAAGGAGGAAAGAGGAACGAGAAAGGGCGTGACTCGCCGTCACTGGTTCCCGGTTCCTGGCCCACTGTCGCGCTGCTCTTCTCGACCCGCGACCTTCGACCCTCGACCCTATTGCGACGCCGATGCCTCGGCCGACGGCGGATTCAGAAAATCCACCGCCGCATCGTCCCACGCGTGCCCCGCGCTGCTCCAGGTCGAGCGCGTCGGGACGTTCGTGCGGCAGTAGGTGCGTTTGCCGGCGAAGTCGAATGCCGCGTGCGCGTAGCCGTCGATCACCAGCGCGACGCGCTGCTGGTCCGGCGACCAGACGATCTCCACGTCGCGCGGCCGGTAGCGCTCCGGCACCTCCGTCACGCAGTACACGTAGACGAAGTCCACCACCGGCTGCTGCTCGAGCCGCGTGTCGAGGCCGTAGAAGTAGGCGTAGTCGCCGTCGTCCTCGAACACCGCCGCATACGGGCTCCGGTCGGCGTACGCCTCGATCACCGTCGGCATCCCCACGTGCAGTCGCTGACCCATCGCAGCCTCCCCGCGTGAGACTCCTGGGTGCATGACGCAATTCCATCGCCTGCCGGAATTCTGCACGCGGCGAGCCCGCCGGTCCAGCACCGGCCGCCGCGGCTGGCCGGGTGGCGCATCGGCGACGCCGGCCGGATCCCGCCGCCGAGGTCGGGTGGGGGCCGTGATCTTGCGACCCGGCGTTCCGTGTCCGAAGATGGGGACCACTCGCCGCCATTCGATCCGGAGCCCCCACTCATGTCCGCCAGCCCCGTGGTGCCAGGCCCGGCGTCCCCGCCGCGCGCTCCCACGAACACCGCCGACCCGCAGTACTACCACCGCGTGGTCGACTGCCAGTGGGCCTGCCCCGCGCACACGAACGTCCCGCAGTACATCCGGCTGATCGCGCAGGGTCGGTACACCGAGTCGTACCTCCTCAACCGGGAGTCGAACGTCTTCCCGGGCGTGCTCGGCCGCACCTGCGACCGCCCCTGCGAGCCGGCGTGCCGGCGCGGGCGGGTGGACGGGAAGCCCGTCGCCATCTGCCGCCTGAAGCGCGTGGCCGCGGACCTGCGCGACGACATCACGCCCTTCCTGCCGAAGGCGCCCGCCGAGAAGAACGGCAAGCGCGTCGCGCTCATCGGCGCCGGCCCCGCGTCGCTCACCGTCGCCAACGACCTGATGCCTCTCGGCTACGAGGTCGTGCTCCTCGAGAAGCTCGCCGAGCCCGGCGGCCTGATGCGGATCAACATCCCGTCCTTCCGCCTCCCGGCACAGGTGCTCGACGAGGAGATCGGCTACATCGTCGACATGGGCGTCGACGTGCGCTATGGATCGCCGGTGACGAGCATGCGCGCCCTCCTCGACGAGGGGTGGGATGCCGTCTTCGTCGGGAGCGGCGCGCCGAAGGGGAAGGACCTCGACATCCCCGGCCGGCACGACACGCCTAACGTGCACATCGGGATCGAGTGGCTGGCGTCGGCGCACTTCGGCCACATCGACGCGATCGGCGAGCGCGTGCTCATCGTCGGCGTCGGCAACACGGCGATGGACTGCTGCCGCACCTCGCGCCGGCTCGGCGGGAAGGAGGTGACGGTGATCGCGCGGCGCTCGCGTCCGCACTTCAAGGCGTCGCCCTGGGAGCTGGAGGACGCGGAGGAGGAGGGCGTCGAGATCCTCGAGAACCATGCGCCGAAGCGCTTCGTCGTCGAGGATGGGCGGCTCGTTGGGCTCGAGCTCGACCGGCTGCGCTGGTCGGAGCGCGACGGCCGGCAGGTGAGCGAGGTCGTGGACACGGTCGTCGTCCCCTGCGACGACCTCATCCTCGCCATCGGCCAGGACAACGCCTTCCCCTGGATCGAGCGCGACGTCGGGATCGAGTTCGACGCGCGCGGCATGCCCGTCGTCGATCGGACGACGCTGCAGAGCACGCGCGCCGGCGTCTTCTTCGGCGGCGACGCGGCGTGGGGGCCGCAGAACATCATCTGGGCGGTGGAGCACGGCCACCAGGCGGCGATCTCGATCCACGCGCACTGCCAGGGCGCGCCCCTCCACGACCGCCCGCCGTACGGGATGAACCTCGTCAGCGCAAAGTCGGGGATGCACGCCTGGCAGTACAGCAACGACTACAGCGCCGCGCAGCGGGCGAAGATGCACCACGCCGAGCTGACGCAGCGCTTCGCCGCGCTCGACGTGGAGGTGGAGCTCGGCTTCACCCCCGAGCAGACGGCGGCGGAGGTGGAGCGCTGCCTCAACTGCGACATCGAGACGCACTTCACGTCGAGCCTGTGCATCGAGTGCGACGCGTGCATCGACATCTGTCCGGTGAGCTGCCTGACGATCACCCCCGACGGCGGCGACGACGCCGAGCTGCGCGCCCGCCTCTCCGCGCCGGCGGTGAACACGGCGCAGCCCCTCTTCACCTCGGCGCCCCTCCCGCAGACACGGCGGCTGATGGTGAAGGACGAGGACATCTGCCTGCACTGCGGCCTCTGCGCCGAACGCTGCCCGACGGCGGCGTGGGACATGCGGCAGTTCGAGCTGCTGGTGCCGCTCGCGGGAGGCGGGAGGCGGCAGGAGGGAGGCGTGAGGGCGTCGCACGGAGCACCTCGGCATGCGGAGGCGCGCAATGTCTGATCGTCAGGACGCCTCCCGCCTCCCGCCTCCCGCCTCCCGCGTGAATGCGTTTGCCTTCAAGATCGCCACCGTCAACGGCACCGGTTCCGCCAGCGCCAACGGGCTGCTGATGCAGGCGATCTTCCGGATGGGGATCCCCGTCTCCGGGAAGAACGTCTTCCCCTCCAACATCCAGGGGCTGCCGACCTGGTACGAGATCCGGGTGAGCCGCGACGGGTACACGGCGCGGCCGCAGGAGGTCGACCTCGTCGTCGCGCTCAACCCGGAGACATACCGGAAGGACGTCGCCGCCGTGCGCCAGGGCGGGTACCTGCTCTACGACTCGTCGTGGCCGCTCGACGACGCGCTCGTGCGCGAGGGGATCACCGTCCTCGGCATCCCCTTCGGCAGGATGTGCGTCGAGGCGTTCGAGGGCGACCGCGCGCGCACGCTGATGCGCAACATCGTCTACACCGGCGCGCTCGCCGCGCTCCTCGCCATCGATCTCGACCTCCTGGACGAGATGCTGCGCGAGCGCTTCGCGCGGAAGAAGTCGCTGCTCGACGCGAACTTCCGCGCCATCCGCCTCGGCTACGACTACGCGAAGGCGCACTACGACTGCCCGCTGCCGTTCCACCTCGAGCGGATGGACGCGACGCGCGATCACGTGCTCCTCGACGGCAACACCGCCGCCGCGCTCGGCGCGGTCTACGCCGGCGCGACCGTCGGCGCGTGGTATCCGATCACGCCGTCCACGTCGCTCATGGAGGCGTTCAAGGAGTTCTGCGAGCGCTGGCGCGTGGATCCCGGGACGGGCGAGAAGCGCTACTGCATCGTCCAGGCGGAGGACGAGCTCGCGGCCGCCGGGATGGTGATCGGCGCCGAGTGGGCGGGCGCGCGCGCCTTCACGTGCACCTCCGGCCCGGGCATCTCGCTCATGAGCGAGTTCATCGGGCTCGCCTACTACACCGAGATCCCCGCCGTCTTCTTCGACATCCAGCGCTGCGGGCCGTCGACCGGGATGCCGACGCGCACGCAGCAGGCGGACCTGCTGTCGATCGCGTATCTCTCCCACGGCGACACCAAGCACATCGCGCTCTTTCCGGCGAATCCGGAGGAGTGCTTCCACTGCGCCGTACGCGCGTTCGATCTCGCCGAGCGATTCCAGACGCCGGTGTTCGTGGTCTCCGACCTCGACATCGGCATGAACGACTGGATGTGCCGTCGGCTGCAGTGGGACGACGCCCATCGCCCCGACCGTGGGAAGGTGCTCGGCGCGGAGGAGCTGGAGCGCATCGAGCGCTTCGCGCGCTACACGGACGACGACGGCACCGGCATCGCGCCGCGCACGCTGCCGGGCGTGAGCGCGAAGGGGTCGTACTTCACCCGCGGCTCGGGGCACACGAAGGACGCGACGTACACCGAGGACGCGGTCGAGTATCGCGAGGTCGTGGACCGCCTGGCGCGCAAGCTCGACACGGCGGCGCGGGAGGTGCCGGCACCGGAGATCCACGGCACCGGCGCGCCCGTCGGGATCGTCGCGCTCGGGAGCTGCCACGGCGCGGTCCTCGAGGCGGTCGACCGGCTGCGCGAGCAGGGGCTGGCCGTGGACTACATGCGCGTCCGCGCCTTCCCCTTCGGTCCGGACGTGGCCGGCTTCCTGAACGGCCACGAGCGATGCGTCATCATCGAGCAGAATCGCGACGCGCAGCTCCGATCGCTCCTGACGCTGGAAACGGGGGTGCCGCTCGACCGCTTGCTCTCCCTGCGCGACTACGGCGGCCTCCCGCTGACGGCGCCGTTCGTGGTCGACGGCGTGCTCGCCTGCCTCGGGGGCGCGGCGCCGGTGCCCGACGGTGCGTCGTTTGGCTCGGCGCCACTGGTTCCCAGCTCCTAGTTCCTGCTCTTCTCGTTCCTGCTCTTACTGCTTCATCCATGGCCTCCATCGCCAAGCCCCCCGTCCGGCACCCCGCGCTCAAGCAGAACGCGCTCGGCCTCACGAAGCGCGACTACGAGGGCGCGATGTCGACGCTCTGCGCCGGCTGCGGACACGACTCCGTGACCGCGGCGCTCGTCCAGGCCTGCTGGGAGCTCGACCTCCCGCCGCACCGCGCGGCGAAGCTGAGCGGCATCGGCTGCTCGTCCAAGACGACCGCGTACTTCATGCGGCAGTCGCACGGCTTCAACGGCGTCCACGGGCGCATGCCATCGCTCGCCACCGGCGCCAACGCCGCCAACCGCGACCTCGTCTTCATCGGCATCTCCGGCGACGGCGACTCGCTGTCCATCGGCCTCGGGCAGCTCTGCCACGCGATCCGGCGGAACGTGGACATGCTGTACGTCCTCGAGAACAACGGCGTCTACGGCCTCACCAAGGGCCAGTTCTCCGCGTCGGCCGACGTGGGCTCCAAGTCCAAGAAGGGCGAGCCGAATGTCCAGCCGCCGATCGATCCGGTGCTGATCGCCCTCAGCCTCGGCGCCACGTTCGTCGCGCGCGCCTTCTCCGGCGACAAGGCGCAGCTCGTGCCCATCCTCAAGGCCGCGCTCCGCCACAAGGGCTTCGCCCTCGTCGACGTCATCTCCCCCTGCGTCAGCTTCAACGACCACGAGGCGTCGACGAAGAGCTACCGCTACACCCGCGAGCACTCGCAGGAGCTCACGACCGTGGACTTCGTCCCGCTGCGGCGCGAGATCCGCGCCGAGCTGCGCGACACGGCGGTGACGAGCGTGACGATGCACGACGGCAGCGTCGTGAACTTCCGCAAGGTGCCGGACGACTACGACCCGACCGACCGCGACCGCGCCTACGCGCACGTGCGCGCGCTCCAGGCGGGGGGCGAGGTGGTCACGGGGCTCCTCTACATCGACGAGAGCGCGGCCGACATGCACGCGGTGAACGGCACCGCGGCGCGCCCGCTGACGGAGCTGCCATACGAGGAGCTGTGCCCGGGGAGCGGCGCGCTGGCGGCGTTGATGGAGGAGCTCAGGTAGCATGAAGGCCCGCATCGCGGCGTCGCGACGCGGGCCTCTGTAGACAACCGCTCGGCGCGCGCGCCGAGCGGTCACGCGATGCCTCAGTGCATCGTGGTGTCGACCGTCGTCTTCGCCTCCTTCCCGGTCTTCTTCAGGGCGTGGTGCGCCTTCGCGGCGGTCGACTTCACCCCGTGCTTCACGTGGTGGCCGAGCTTCTTGCCGGCGTGGCTGATGTGATGCGCCGCCTTGCCGACGTCGCCGCCGACCTGCGTCGTATCGCCCGTGGCGCGGGCCGCCTCGCCCTTGATGTGATTGCCGGTCTTCTTGAGCACGTGGTGCGTGCTCGCGGCCACCTCGCCCGCCTCGTCCTTCACCGCGTTGCCGGTCTTCTTCAACGCGTGGTGCACCTGGCTGGCGACCTTCTTCAGGCCACCCGGCTGACTCGTCGTGTCCTGCGCCCCGGCCGTGGCGGCGAGCGCCACCGTGAGCCCGGCGAGCGCGAGAAGCTGATGAATGCGCATCTGACCCGATTCCAGATCCGGCCCTCTCACCATCCACCTCCCGACGGGCCGACGGTCGGGAGGCGGGCTCCCGTGAGCCACCTGCGACCCCCAGTGCAAGAGATGGGCACGAAAAGCGGGCACGACCACGCGAGCGGCGCCCGTTGCCGCTAGGTTGAGGCGCGATACTTTCATCATCACGACCACCATGGAATCCAACTCCGACGTCGGCTCGGGCGAAGGCTCGGGCTTCGACTCCCTCGATCTCGATCCCGCGCTCGTGCACGCGGTGACGGTGCTCGGCTACGAGGAGCCGACGCCGATCCAGCGCGAGGCCATTCCGCACCTGCTCGCCGGCCGCGACGTCCTTGGCCAGGCGGCCACCGGCACCGGCAAGACCGCCGCGTTCGCGCTCCCCCTGCTCGACCGCATCGCGCACGCCGCCGAGCGCCGCATCGTCCGCGCCCTCATCCTCGTCCCCACGCGCGAGCTGGCGATGCAGACCAGCGAGGCGGTGCACCGCTACGGCAAGGCGCTCGAGATCTGCGTGCTGCCGATCTACGGCGGCCAGTCGATCCAGCAGCAGCTGCGTGCGCTCGGCCGCGGCGTCGACGTGATCGTGGCGACGCCGGGGCGGGCGATGGACCACATCCGGCGCGGCACGCTCGACCTGAGCGCGGTGGAAGTGGTCGTGCTCGACGAGGCCGACGAGATGCTCGACATGGGCTTCGCCGAGGACCTCGAGGCGATCCTCGAGACGACGCCGGCGCAGCGGCAGACGGCGCTCTTCTCGGCGACGCTTGCCCCGCGCATCCTCGCCATCGCGAAGCGGCACCAGCGCGAGCCTGTCACCGTGCGCATCGCGCGCGAGCAGCTGCCGCCGGGCGAGGCGCCGCGCGTGCGCGAGGTGGCGTACGTCGTCCCGCGCCAGCACAAGGTGGCGGCGCTCGGCCGGGTGCTCGACATGGAGTCCGTGGCGTCGGCGATGATCTTCTGTCGCACGCGCACGGAGGTGGACGAGCTCACGGAGGCGCTCGGCGGGCGCGGCTACAGCGCGGAGGCGCTGCACGGCGGGCTGTCGCAGGAGCAGCGCGACCGCGTGATGCGCCGCTTCCGCGACGGCGCCGTCGAGCTGCTCGTCGCCACCGACGTCGCCGCGCGCGGGCTCGACATCGGCCACGTGTCGCACGTCGTGAACTTCGACGTGCCGTCGTCGCCCGATGCCTACGTGCACCGCGTCGGCCGCACCGGACGGGCGGGGCGGGAGGGGGTGGCGATCACCCTCGCCGAGCCCCGCGAACACCGCATGCTCCGCAATCTCGAGCAGATCACCAAGCGGCGGATCCGCATCGAGGCGCTGCCGACGATCGTGGACCTGCGGGCGCGTCGGCTGGAGCTCACACGCGCGGCGATCGAGGAGGCGCTCGCCGGCGCCGACGATTCGCTGGACGGCTACCGGGCGATCGCCCAGGCGCTCGCCGAGGAGCACGACGTCCTCGATGTCGCCGCGGCGGCCGTGAAGGTCGCCGACGACGCCCTCGGGCGCGACGGCGCGGAGGAGGAGGAGATCCCGATCACCGCCACGAGCGAGCCGTCGCCGCGCGCGCGCGGGCGACGGAGCGCGACCGAGCGCGGCGGCCGCGCGCGGGGCGATCACTCGGGCGAGGACGGGGAGGGGCGTGCCGAGCGAGCGCGGCGCGCCAGGCCCGAGCGCGGCCGGCCGCGGCGGGACGGGGGCGGCGCCGCCCGCATCTTCGTGGGCCTGGGGCGGAAGAACGGCGTGCGCCCCGGCGACATCGTCGGGGCGATCGCGAACGAGGCGGGGCTCGACGCGCGGGTGATCGGCGCGATCGACATCGCCGACCGGTTCTCGCTCGTCGAGGTGCCGGACGACGCGGCGGACGAGGTGATCAGCGCGCTCCGTGGAACGACGCTGCGCGGACGGAAGGTCGTGGTGCGCCGCGACCGGGAGTGACGGGGGGGCCGGCGGCGGGGTGAAGCATCCAGCGGGCAGGGAGCGCGGCGTGTCGGCGCGAGCGTGAGCGGTGGGCAGGGGGGCGGCGAGGAGCTGGCCGCCGGGAGGATCGCATGGAGGGGTTCTTCCAGGAGGGACCGCGGCTGGACAACCAGTACGACGGCGACACGCTCCTGCGGTCGTACCTGCGCTGGAAGCTGCCGCCGGCGATGCTCGCGGAGGTGGAGCCGGAGCTCCACCGGTTCGGCGCGCGAACCGCGGGCGAGATCCTCGCGTTAGGCGATGCGGCCGAGGCCTGCCCGCCGCGCCACGTGCCGTACGACGCGTGGGGGCGGCGGGTGGACGACATCGTCGTGAGCGACGCCTGGCGTGCCCTCGACCGCATCGCCGCCGAGGAGGGGCTCGTCGCCCGCGCCTACGAGCGCGCCCACGGCGCGCTGTCCCGCGTCGACCAGATGGCGCGGCTGTACCTCTTCCACCCCTCGTCGGCGACGTACAGCTGCCCGCTCGCCATGGCCGACGGCGCCGCGCGCTTCCTCGAGCTGTACGGGGACGAGCACACGCGCCACGCCTTCGAGCGCCTGACGACGCGCGATCCGGCGCGCTTCTGGACGGCGGGGCAGTGGATGACGGAGCGCACCGGCGGCTCCGACGTCTCGCACACCTCCACCATCGCGCGGGCGAACGCCGACGGCACCTTCCGGCTCTACGGGACGAAATGATTCACCTCGGCCACGACATCGCAGATGGCGATGGCGCTGGCGCGGATCGAGGGCGCGCCCGCGGGCAGCCGCGGCCTCAGCGTCTTCCTCGTCGAGCTCCGCGACGCGGACGGCGCGCTGCGCGGCATCTGCGTCAACCGGCTGAAGGACAAGCTGGGGACGCGCGCGCTGCCGACGGCGGAGCTGACGCTCGACGGCGCGCCCGCGCGCCTCGTCGGCGGCGCGGGGGACGGCGTGCGCAAGATCGCCTGCCTGCTCAACGTCACGCGCGTCTACAACGCCGTCGCCGCCGTCGCGGGGATGCGCCGCGCGCTGGCCCTCGCCCACGACTACGCGAGCCGCCGCGTCGCCTTCGGCAGCCGCCTCGCCGACCAGCCGCTGCACGCCGAGACGCTGGCCGAGCTGGACGTGCGCTTCCGCGCCGCCTTCCTGCTCGCCTTCCGCGCGGTGGAGCTGCTCGGCAGGGAGGAGAGCGGCGAGGCGAGCGACGCGGAGCTGGCCATGCTGCGGCTGCTCACGCCCGTGGCGAAGCTCTACACGGGGAAGCAGGCGGTGGTCGTGGCGAGCGAGGCGCTGGAGGCGTTCGGCGGCGCGGGGTACATCGAGGACACCGGCCTCCCGCGACTCCTCCGCGACGCGCAGGTGCTGCCGATCTGGGAGGGCACGACGAACGTGCTGAGCCTCGACGTCTGGCGCGCGATCGAGCGCACCGACGCCCTCACCCCCTGGCTGGCCGACGTGCGCGCGCGCCTTTCCTGCGTCCGCGCCCCGGCGCTGTGCGATGCCGTCAAGCGCGTGCGCGACGCGACGGAGCGGATCGAGCGCTACGTCACGCGCGCGGCGGCGAACGACGCCGAGCGACAGGCCGGCGCCCGGCGACTCGCGTTCGCGATCGCGCGGACGGGGGCGGGCGCGCGAATGGTGGAGCTGGCGGGGAGCAGCGGGGAGGAGACCGCGGTCCAGGCGGCGAAGCGGTGGACGGGGAGGGAGCTGGTGGGGGTGTGAGGGGTGTGGGGCGTGGGACGTGGGACGTGTGGGGACGAGGGACGAGGGACGAGGGACGAGGGACGAGGGACGCGTGCATCCCTGGC
>CAMLIT010000120.1 GCA_946480295.1 uncultured Gemmatimonadota bacterium | reverse complement strand
CGTTCGCTGGAAGATCGCGCGGCGCACGATACCGATACCGTACCACACGACCTAGCGCGCACGCATGAAGATGATGGTCTCGCTCTGCGGACTCGACCACTGCATTGACATTCGACTCGAGAAGTATCCGATAGCTTGGATCGAGCGGTTCGGCGGGAAAGAAGAAGGACGCATTCCCAAGTGAACCAGCCGGACGGAAACGCCGCGTGTTCGGAATGCGAACGCACGCGGCCACAAAATCTCCGTAGTCCCGGGTCGTGATGATGTCGTAATCGTCCTGACTGGCGAGCGATAGGCCGTGTTGCACCTGGATGCGGACTATCTCCGAGGAGTGTTGCTTCCGTAGATCGACAACCCTCAGTCGACGCTGATCAGGCGTTGCGGTCATGATCAGAAAGATCCAGCCGAACGGCCTGGTCGAACGACGATAGAATGCTTGGTCATCCACGCCCTGAACGTGCTCGTTTGTTGCGAACCACAAGGCGGTCCAGATGTTATCGACGACGTCCAGCCAAGGCGTTCGAATGCCGTAGTGCTGCAGGACGGAGCCGATATTGTCCCGATCGAAGCGCCTGTAGACGAGGTGTCGCGGGACCATGTCGAGCATCGTTGTGTAGGCTTCCGTCGCGGCGCAGTGGTGCACCTCGTCCATACGGAAGAGAGCGGGCACCATCCCGGGAAACTCCTCCGTCTGGCCTCGCAGATATACCTCGCCATCCCACGCGGCCACACGCGCTTTCACGAAGGCAATGAATCGAGCAAGCACGGCCGGGTGATCGAGGAGCAAGACATCTCGACCAGTTCTTGCGCTGCGTTCTGTCCGAACACCGTAGCGTGGGGACAGGAACTCCTTGGTGGCAAAATCGGAGACGAAGGACATGCTCAGGCTCCGTGGATCGGTTCGATCTGCGCTGCAATTTGGCGCGAAGTGCCCCCCCTGGCAGCTTATACCGTCAGCTTATGCTGCGCGCCGGCGCGTTAGGCTGCCAGTCCACGCAGCCTAATCTCGCCACACCCCGCCGCCGCCCGCCCAACTCCCGTCTCCATGCGCAGTTGGGCACGGCCCGCGCGCCGTGCCCGCGCAAACACCGCGTGACACCTGCCGTGTAGCGACCCCGCTCGTCGCCGAATCGCCGAGCGACGCAGAAGGGGCCCCGGGCGCCTCTGCGCCCGGGGCCCCTCGCCCCGCCACCTCGTCCGGGCCGCCGCGGACCCTACGCCGCCGTGGCCACCCCCGCCATCATCGCCATCAACACGTCCTGCGCCGCCTCCGCCCGCGGCACCTCCCCGACCATCCGCCCCTCCCGCAGCACGAGGATCCGCGACGAGAGGTTCAGCAGCTCGGGCAGCTCGCTGGAGATCAGCAGCACCGCCGTGCCCGACGACGCCAGCCGGTCGATCCACGCGTGCAGCTCGGCCTTGGCGCCCACGTCCACGCCGCGCGTCGGCTCGTCGAAGATCAGGATGTCCCCCTTCGCCGCGAGCCACTTCGCCATCACGACCTTCTGCTGGTTGCCCCCGGACAGCGTCGCGGTGATCGCGTCGGCGAGCCCTTCGCGCACGTTCATCCGGCCGAGGTACTCGGCCGTCACCGACTCCTCGCGCTCGCGCGAGATCCAGCCGAGGCGCGCCAGCCAGCCGAGGGTCGGCAGGGTGGTGTTCTCGCGCGCCAGCATCTGCAGCACGAGCCCCTGCTTCTTCCGGTCCTCGGGCACGTAGCCGATGCCGAGCGCCATCGCCTGCCGCACGCTGCGGATCCGCACCGGGCGCCCCTTCACGTGGATCTTCCCCGTCAGGTGCGGGTCGAGCCCGAACAGCGCGTGCGCGATCTCGGAGCGCCCGGCGCCGACGAGCCCCGCGAGCCCGACGACCTCCCCCGCGCGCACGCTGAACGAGACGTCCTCGAACTTGCCGGGACTCGTCAGGTGCTCGACGCGCAGCAGCTCGTCACCCGGCGCGCTCTTGGTGTGCGCCGGGAAGTACTGCTCGACGCGCCGGCCGATCATGAGCTGGATCAGCCCCGCCTCGTCGAGCGAGGACGTCGGCTGCGTCGTCACGTGCTGGCCGTCGCGCAGCACGGTCACGTCGTCGCACAGCTTGAAGATCTCGCCCATCCGGTGCGAGACGTACAACAGGGTGACGCCGCGCGCCTTCAGGTCGACGATCAGGCGATAGAGCCGCTGGGCCTCGGCCTCACCGAGGCTGCTCGTCGGCTCGTCGAAGACGATGATGCGCGCCCCGCTCCCCACCGCCGCGGCGATCTGGACGAGCTGCTGCTCGGCGACGCTCAGGCTGCCGATCAGCCGCGTCGTGTCGAGGTGCGCGCCGATCTCGGCGAGGAGCTCGGCGGCGCGGGCGTGCAGCGCCGGCCGCGAGACGAAGCCGCGGCTCGACGGGATCGCGCCGAGGCAGAGGTTCTCCGCCACCGACATGTTCTCGCAGAACGCGAGCTCCTGGTGCACCATCGCGATCCCCGCGTGCAGCGCGTCGCGCGGGCTGTCGAAGCGCAGCGCCTTGCCGTTGACGACGACCGCGCCGGCATCCTGCTGCTGGATGCCGGCGAGGATCTTCCCGAGGGTGCTCTTCCCGGCGCCGTTCTCGCCGCACACGGCGTGCACGGTGCCGGCGGTCACGTCGAAGCTGACGTCGTTCAGGGCGACGACGCCGGGAAAGCGCTTGGTGATGCCGCTGAAGCGAACCGCCGGCTGGGCCATGCTCACTTCGGCAGCGCGAGGTACTTCGGGTCGACGTCGGTGAAGCCCCACGCCTTGAGCTGCCGCGCCCACGTCCCGAGGTTGTCCTTGTCCACCCGCACGAGGTCCATCTGCACGTGCTGCGGTACGTGCTTGTGCGCGACCAGCGTGTCGAGGATGGTGTTCACCGAGACGTAGCCCCAGTCGTACGTCGGCTGGGCGAGGAGCACGGGCGCGATCCCCTTCTCGACGTACGGGAGCTGCACGGGCAGCCCGTCCACCGAGACGATCTTCACCTTCTTCGGATCGAGGTCGGTGAGGAGCGTCCGCGTCCAGAGCGGCCACCCGCCGACGGACGCCCAGCCGTTGAGGCTCGGATACGCGTTCTGCACGCGGAGGAGCTCGGAGGCGGCGTCCTGCGGGGTCTCGTTGAAGTAGACCGTCGTCAGGATCTTGATGCCCGGGTACTTCTTCGCCTCATCCACGACGCCCTTCACGCGCTGCTGCAGGTTCGTGGCGTTCTGGTTGCCGGCCATGATGCCGATGTTGCCCTTGCCGCCCATCTGCTTGGCAAGCTCGGACATCACCTGCACGCCGATCGCGTGGTCGTCGCCGCCGTAGAAGGCGAAGCGCTTCGAGTTCGGGACGTCGCTGTCGAAGGTCATGACGGGGACGTCACGCTCGACGGCGGCGTTGACGGCGCCGGTCACCTTGCCGGCGTCGCTCGCCGAGAGGAGGATGGCGTTGTCGCCGTCGTTGACGGCCTGGGCGATGCGCTGCGCCTGCACCTGCCCGTCCTCTTCCGGCGGCGTGAGCCAGTCGATCTTCACGTTCACGCCGTACTTCTTCGGCGCCTCCACCGCCGCCTGCTCCGCGCCGGTGCGCGCCGAGAGGAAGACGGGGTTGGTCGAGCTCTTCGCGATCATCGCGATGCGGAAGGTCCGCCCGGCGGTGCCGGACTGCGCGGTGCTGGAGCCGCCCGCGCCGCCCTCCTTCGCGCCGCCGCAGGCCATCGTGAACATCGCCAGCGCGCCAGCCGCGGCGCGCAACATCGTCTGTCGGGTCGATTGCATCCGGAACGCTCCGGTGTGGTGAGGGGTCAGGGACGACTTCAGGTGCTTCGGCGCGTCTGCGGCGCCGCGGTGCGGGCCAGGCGCCGCGCGAGCAGGCGCGAGCCCTTCTGGTCGAGAACCACGGCGATGATCATCGCGGTGCCGATGATGATCCACTCGTAGTTCTGGTCGAGGTGCAGGGTGCGGATGGCCTGGCGGATGAGGACGATGAGGATGGCGCCGAGCGTCGCGCTCACCGCGCTCCCCTTCCCGCCGATGAGGCTCGCCCCGCCGACGACGGCGGCGGCGATCACGTACAGCTCGTAGCCGGTGCCGTCGGACGACGTCGCCGAGCCGTAGAAGCTGGCGTTGATGAACGCCGCGATCCCCGCCGTCAGCCCGGAGATCACGTAGACGCCGAGCTGGATGCGATTGACGTTGAGCCCGGAGAAGCGGCTCGCCTCCATGTTGCCGCCGATCGCGAAGATGTGCCGCCCCATCACGGTGCGCGTGAGGTAGATCGCGCCGGCGATCGTCACGAGCAGCATCACGATCAGCGGCACCGGATAGAGCGTCTTCCCGAGGCCGAGGGGCGCCTTGGCGAAGCTGATCATCGCCTGCGGGACGAGGACGCTCTCGGCGCGGCTGATCACGAAGGCGATGCCGCGCAGGATCCACATCGTGCCGAGGGTGATGATGAAGGGGTGCACCCCGAGGCCGACGATCATCAATCCGTTCGCCAGGCCGCAGATGATGCTCACCGTCAGGCAGACCACGAGGCCGACGAGCACCGTCTCGACGGGCGGCATGTGCGGCAGCGCGCGCAGGATCATCGCCGTCGACACGCCGGAGAGGGCGTAGAGCGCGCCGACGGAGAGGTCGATGCCGCCCGAGATGATGACGATCGTCGCGCCCACGCCCATGATGGCGAAAGCGCTGGCGTCGGTCGCCATCTGGATGAGCGTGTGCGCGTTCAGGAAGTTGTTGACCGTCTCGCCGGTCACGAAGTCGGTGTGCGAGCCGGCGGCGAAGGTCAGCAGGGTGCCGAGGACGAGCAGGACGAGGACGATGCCGGTCTGCTGCGAGCGGAACACCGCGCTCGTGGCGCGCGCGAGCGCGCCGCGAGACCGCGGCGGGAGGGCGGTGGCTGTCTCCACTGCGGTCGGGTCCTGGATCGATGGGGAAGAGGTCGGTCGCAGTGAAAGATCGCCTGGGGCGCTCACGATGCTAGTGCTCCCGGGGCTCCGGCGAGCCCACCTGGAAAAGGACGTCAGGGTGCGGATCGCCGCGGGCGAGCCGGCGATCTCTGGATACTGTATACGCTTCGCGCGCCCAGCACGGGAGGTCGTCGTGCGGTTCCGGAGGGTGCGGCGGCGGGAACGCGTAAGGTGAAGCGGGGACCCGGATGAGGGAAGGGGGATGAGCCCGGAACCCCGGACTGGCTCTTGCAACCATGGCATCGACCGGCACCAACAGCCCCAGCAACCCGGGAGGGACGAATGGCCGAAATCCATGTCGAGCCGAAGCGACGCAGCAGCCTCACCTGGCTGTGGGTCGTCATCGTGCTCCTCATCATCATCGGTTTGATCTGGTACTTCGCGAGCAACCGCGGTCCGGGCGTCACGGGTTTGCGCGACACGCCGGCGGCCCAGCTCGCGTCCCACGCCCTGGCCTGGGCGCACGCCCTCGCCGCCTGACCCCGGACCGGAGACGAACATGGCTGACAGCGAACGTGACCGCGTGGATAGCGACGCCGCCGGCGTCGGTCCGTACGCCCGTGACACCGAGCGCCTCGTCGCGCTGAGCGATCTCGATGGGTGGGACATCGCCGAAGGCGAGCCCGACATCCGCGGGTGGGAGGTCCGCACCGTGAGCGGCCGCGAGATCGGCGAGATCAAGGAGCTCCTCGTCGACCCGGACACGCGCGAGGTCGTGCTCCTCGACGTGGACCTCAGCGGCACCGACGAGCACGCCCAGGTGCCGATCCGCGTCGCCGAGATCGACCGCGATCGGCGCATCGTCCGCGTCGACTCGGCCGACCTCCGCCGGACGAGCGAGGAGGCGGCCACCGCCGCGACCGTCGCGCCCGACGAGATCCCCGTCCCGCCGGCGATCACGCCAGCCGAGGTGGGGCGCCGCGCCGAGATCGTGACGGGCAAGGACGAGACGACCCTCGAGCGCGAGAACCAGGCGGAGTACGAGCGCGAGAAGCGGCTCGAGGCCACCAACGGCGTGGACTACGAGCGCGATCGCGAGCGGAACCGTGAGGCGGTCCGCGACGCCGAACGCCGCGCCGGCGAGTCGAACCGGGTGCGCTACGGCCAGAGCAAGGAGGTCGTCGTGGAGCGGCGCCCGGTGGTGGTCGAGGAGACCATCGTCCGCCGCCGCGCCGTGGATGGCGGCGAGCCCACGGCCGACGAGACGCCGAAGCGGCGGAAGGACGATCTCGATGTGAGACCCGAGGACCGGATCTGAAGCGCGTCACGATCTTCGTGGACGTCGTCATGCTGAGCGGAGCGAAGCATCTGGCCACGGCGCGCCGAGCCAGATCCTTCGCTGTCGCTCAGGATGACAAGTTCGGTCACCGCCCCGTCGCGCCTCCCGGTAGCACGGCCTTCGGTATGAGAACGTGCACCCCCACGTTCCCGTCCACCAGCTCCGCGTCGTCCACGTCGCAGGCGACGCTCGTGAGCATGTAGGCGTCGTCGCGCGACAACCCGCGACTCATCAGGAAATCGATCGCCTGCCGCACGGCGATCTTCGTCGCCGTCGTCAGGTCGCGGTCCATCCCCATCGTGATCCAGTGCGTCGGCGTCTCCGCGCGCGGCCACTGGAGGTGCATGTCCTTGCGGACGATCAGCCGGATGCGGCCGGTGAGCGAGGTCTCCAGCGCCGTGATGTCCACCTCGCCGTTCCCCTGCCCCGCGTGGCCGTCGCCGATCTCGAACAGCGCGCCTTTCGTCCACACCGGGATGTACAGCGTGGTCCCGGCGACGAGCTCCCTGTCGTCGAGGTTGCCCGCGTGGATCCCCGGCGGCGCGCTGTTGACGCGCCCCATCGCGGCGGGGGGCGCGACGCCCATGCTGCCGAAGAAGGGGTGCAGCGGGATGTCGATCCCCGGGGCGAAGTGCGCGACCATCCGCTTCGCGTCGAGCGGGATGATCTTCATCCCCGAGTGGGCGAGGTCGCTGTCGCCCTGGAGCAATCCGCTGCGCGGCCCGAAGGCGTTGTACGCGTACGGGATCGCGAGGTCGATCTTCTCGAGGCGCACCTCGAGCACGTCCCCGGAATCGGCGCCCTCGACGTAGATCGGGCCGGTGAGGATGTGCCCACCCGGTCCGCGGTCCTTCACGTCGCGGTAGATGTCGCGCAGCGACTGCTGGATCTCGTCGGGCGGGACACCGGCCGCGCCGAGCCGGTCCGGGCTGGAGGTGATGAGCGTCCCGACCTCGACCTCGTCCCCCGAGCGGACGCGGAGCACCGGCTTCGCGGCCGCCGAGTAGTAGCCCCAGGCGATGGTCGAGGGGGTGGGCGCGAGGTGGTACAGCTCGGGGTGCGGCGGGAAGAGCGGGAGGGCCGAGGCGGGAGGCGTCGTGCCGGATCCCGACGATGCGCATGCACCAAGGGCCAGCGCTGCAACGGCCACAAGCACCGATCCCGACCAGGCTCGTCTCACGCGCCTCATCTCCGCTGGAGTTTCTCGACGAACTGCTTCCGCAGCTTCGCCACCTTCGGCTCGATGACGATGCGGCAGTACGGCTGCGCGCGGTTGGCCGCGAAGTAGTCCTGATGGTACGACTCGGCCGGATGGAACGCCGCCGGGGGGCGGAGCTCGGTCACGATCGGAGCGGACCAGACGCGGCGCGCCTCGAGGTCGGCGATGACCTCCTCGGCGGTCCGCTTCTGCTCGGGAGTGGCGCAGAAGATCACCGACCGGTACTGCGGCCCCACGTCCGCACCCTGCCGGTCGCGCGTCGTCGGGTCGTGGATCGTGAAGAAGACGTCGAGCAGGTCGCGATACGAGATGACGTCCGGATCGTAGGTGATCCGGACCACCTCGGCGTGGCCGCTGGTCCCGGCGCAGACCTGCTCGTAGGTCGGGTCCGGCAGCGTGCCGCCGGCGTAGCCGGACTCCACGCGCGTGACCCCGCGCAGCTCGCGGTAGACGGCGTCGAGGCACCAGAAGCAGCCCCCGCCGAGTACGGTCTGTTCGGTCGCCATGCGTGGAAGCTAAGGCGATCGGCGACATCGCGCTGCCGCGGGATCCGTTTCCGGGCGACGACACGGGCGCGGCACGCCTCCCGCAGCAACGGCCGCAGGAGGTAGCGCATGCCGAGAGTCGGAGCCACCGGGCCGCGGATTCCCGCCGCCAAACGAGGCCGCATCGACGCGCGGCCGACGAAGCCGACGCGCCGGATCACTCCGGGGCTGCACGCGCTGCCCGCCGACGGCGACCGCGGCGGGCTCGTGTACGTCCCGCGGCACTACGAAGCAGGGCGGAAGGCGCCGTTCGTGCTCGCCCTGCACGGCTCGGGCGGGGACGCGGAGAACGGGCTCGTCCCGCTCCAGCCATATGCCGACGAGCTCGGGCTCGTGCTCCTCGCCATGGATTCGCGGGAGTACACCTGGGACCTGATCGTCGGCGACTACGGCCCCGATGTCACCGCGATCGACATGGCGCTCGCCGACGTCTTCAGCCAGGTGCACGTGGACGCGAAGCGGCTCGCCATCGAGGGCTTCTCCGACGGCGGCTCGTACGCCCTCTCGCTCGGCGTGACGAACGGCGATCTGTTCACCCACGTGATCGCCTTCTCGCCGGGGTTCATGGCCCCCGCCGGCCAGGAGGGGATGCCGCGCATCTTCCTCTCCCACGGTGAGCGCGACCCCGTGCTTCCGATCGACAACTGCGGCCGGCGCGTCCGGCCGGTGCTCGAGCGGGCGGGCTACGACGTCGACTACGTCGAGTTCCCGGACGGCCACACCGTGCCGCCGGCGATCGCACCGCGCGCCGCGGCCTGGCTCACCGGCTAGCGCTCGTCAGGCTGGTACTCGTCAGGCAAGCGAATCGTTGCGCGTCCACGACGCGCCGGCGCGTGTCGTCGGCCGCGCCGTGCTCGCGTCCGCTCTCGTCGTCCCGCTGCCTGTCCGTCATGCGCACTCCTCCGTGGTGGATCCCCTTCCCTGCGGCACCCGCCGTGCCGCGCGGGCACGCCCCGTGCGCGGTCGAGGACATCCACACACCGGAGACGGCAATGGCTGACAATCGGGACTTCAACAAGGAAGACATCGATCGTGACGAGATCGCCAAGGCGGCGCGCAATCCGGAGCAGGCGAAGAAGGATGGCGCGCACCTCTTCGGCGAGGGCATGACGACGCCGGACTCGACGAAGGTCCCATACACGTCCGAGGGCGAGCCGGACTACCGCGCGCTCAACGGCAAGGATGCGCAGGAAGGAGGGATGGGCGAGAGCGGGTCGAGCGACCGCTCGTCGCGGCTCGGGCGCGAGGAGTCCGAGCGCTGAGCCGCGGGTCGGGCGCGCGGGTGACGCTCAGAGCTCGAGCCTGAGCGCCACCTGTCGTCCGAGGTAGATGCCGGCGCCGGTGCCGACGATGCTGAGCATGAACGCGGTCATGGTGCCGACGCCGGAGCCCATCCACCAGCCGATGGAGCCGCCGACGAAGGAGCCGAGGGTCGCGAGGATCTTGGTCATTGTCATGAAGGGAGCGCTCCCTGGTTGGTGGAGAAGGTCGTGCTCGCTCCCGAATGACCCCTGGACGGCGCGATAGGCAACGTCCCGGGCCGCGCGGCGGCCCGCGAAGGGCCGTCGGACGGCTCTACCAGATGTCGCCGACGGTGAACCCCTCGGGAAAGGGATCGCTCGGGTCGAGCACGTAGGTGCTCATCCCGGTGATCCACGCCTGGCCGCCGAGCGAGGGGACCACCGCGTCGTACTGCCCCACCGTCGTGCGCTCGAGGAGCCGGCCGGTGAAGACGGTCCCGAGGATCCCCTCGTGCCGGAAGTCCTGGCCGAGTGGGAGCAGCCCCTTCGCGTGGAGCACGGCCATCCGCGCGCAGGTGCCCGTGCCGCACGGCGAGCGGTCGATGGCGCCCGTCCAGGTGGACGGCTTCTCCCAGTCGAGCGTCCCCGTGGAGACGACGACCGCGTTGCGCGCGTCCGCGCCGGCGCCCGACGGCGGGCCGGAGAGCTGGGCGATGGTGACGCCGTCGAAGTCCGGCTGCTCGGGGTGGACGACGGGGAGCTGCTCGCGCGCCGCGGCCTTGATCATCTCGCCGATGCGCACGATGTCGCGCCCCTCGTCAGGCACGAGGCGCAGCCCGAACCGCGTCGCGTCGGCGATGACGTAGAACATCCCGCCGTAGGCGACGTCCACCGTCACGGCGCCGAGGTGCGGGACCTCGATCACGGCGTCGAGGTGCGTGGCGAACGCCGGCACGTTGCGGAAGGTGACGCGCGTCACCTTCCCCCCCTCGCAGTCGGCGCGGACGCGGATGAGCCCCGCCGGCGTCTCGAGGGTGAGCTCGGTGACCGGCTCGCGCATCGGCAGCATCCCCGTCTCGAGGAGCACGGTGGCAACGCAGATGGTGTTCGTCCCCGACATCCCGGGGTACTCCACCTGCTCCATGATGACGAATCCGGCGTCCGCCTCCGGGTGGCAGGGCGGGAGGACGAGGTTGCAGTTCGCGGCCGGGTAGCCGCGCGGCTCGCGGAGCATCCGCCGCCGCAGCGCGTCGCCCTCCGACCTGAGCCAGCACATCTTCTCGAAGATCGTCCGTCCCGGCACGTGCGGCACGCCGCCGACGATGACGCGCCCCGGCTCGCCGCAGGCGTGGGCGTCGATGGCGTGGATCAGCTGAGTGAGGTGCACGGCAAGGGGGAGCGATGGTCGTTGGTCGTTGGTTCTTGGTTTTTCGTTCTTGGTTCTTGGCCGGCGTCGGGACGCCACCAGAAGCGCCCCGAGCGAATCGCCAAGAACCAATGACGACGAACCAATCACGCGCCCGTCAGGGCGCCACCGGCTCCGCCTCCAGTGCCTCCGCCGGCCGCTTGGCGAACGCGGAGCGCAGCATGTTGACGCCGGTGTACACGACGACGACGATCACCAGCCAGACGACGGCGGTGAGCGGGAGCGACTTCACGACGAAGGCGGCGAGGAGCACCGCGGGGATGCCGCCGATCAGGAGGCCGAGCACCGCCTTCGAGTCGATGCTCTTCTCGCGGATGAAGCGCGCGCTAGCGAAGGGCATCAGGAAGGCGCACGAGCCCATCATGATCGGGAAGGCGACCTTCGGGTCCATGCCGAGCAGGCCGACGAGGATCATGCAGGGCGCGTAGAGGCCGATGCCGATCGTCATGAGCGCGCCGAGGACGAAGTTGCCGACGAGGCCGAGGAGGAGCTGCGTCCCGACGAGGCCGTGCGCCTGGCCGGCGGGGTCGCCGTGGACCTGGCGGACGAGCATGATCAGCGCGGCGGCGAGGAGGGCGGCGCCCATCCCGATCTGCACGCGCCGGCGCGGCCAGCGCGCCACGACGCCCGCGCCGAGCCAGGCGCCGACCACCGCGGCGGCGATCATCCCGATGAGGGTCGCCGCCTGGACGTCCACGATCTTCGTGTAGATGAACGCCTCGGCGATCGTCGGCAGGGTGTGCCCGGCGTTCAGCGTCCCCGGGATCTTCTCGTCCTTCACCATCTTCCACTGGCGGAAGATGGCGGTCGTCGTGGCGAAGGAGCCGATGCCCAGCGTATCGAGGAAGTCCGCGATGAAGCCGGTGGCGAGCAGCCCCGGCGTGGTCATCGCGCCGGTCTCGCCCTCCGCCGCCCGGACGCGGCGCACCCCGCGGACGACGACGAGGACGTAGCCGAGCGTGACGACCGCGAGGGCGATCAGCAGGGCGTTGCGGGGATCGATGGCGCGGAGCAGCTCGGGCATGTGGCGGGACCTCGACCGGGGGGGAAGCGGGAATGGGATAGTGTATCCACCGGACGGGGCTGGCGCGAGGAGGGCACCCGGGCTGTATCGTTCAGTGGATCAGAACCCCGGGCCATCTCCATGCGCGTACGATTCCCCACCGCCGTCCTCGCCGCCACCCTCGTCCTCGTTCCCGCCGCCGGGCTGAGGGCGCAGCAGAAACAGACCTTCCAGAGCCTGGACGAGGCGCTCCAGGCGACCGGCATCCTCGCCGGCCGCTCCGGGCCGCGCAACGTCAACTGGATCGAGAACGGCAACCGCTTCTCGTACATCGGCCGCGACCCGAGCGGACGCGAGGTGATCCGCGCCGTGGATCCGGCGAGCGGACGCGACACCGTCCTCTTCTCCTCGCAGGGGCTCACCTTCCCCGGGGAGACCCGCCCCTTCGCCTACGAGTCGTTCCAGTGGGCGCACGACTCGAAGCACCTCCTCTTCCAGACGAACTCGCGGCAGCTCTTCCGGCGCTCCGCGGTCTCCGACTACTACATCTACTCCCTCGCCGACCGCTCCCTCCAGCTCGCGGCGCACGACGCGCGCACCGCCGAGCTCTCCCCCGACGGGAAGATGATCGGCTTCGAGCGGGGGGGCGACATGTACGTCGAGGACCTCGCGACGCACCACGAGTCGCGCCTGACGAGCGACGCCACCGCGCACGTGTACAACGGCCACTTCGACTGGGTGTACGAGGAGGAGTTCGGCCTGGCGCAGGCGTGGAACTGGTCGCCGGACAGCCGGCACATCGCCTACTGGCAGGTGGACGAGCGCGCCGAGCCGACGATCCAGCTCACGGATTACGAAGGTCGGCACCCGGAGTGGGACTCGCTGCGCATCCCGCAGCCGGGCGACTCCAACCCGACGGTGCGCATCGGCGTGGTCGACGTGCACAACGGCCGCCGCACGTGGCTCGACACGGGGGAGCGTGGGGACTTCTACATCCCGCGCATCTACTGGACGAGCCGCGCCGACACGCTCGCCGTCATCACGCTCGACCGGCCGCAGAACGAGATGAAGCTCTTCTTCTTCGACGTCAATACCGGCGGCCGCCGGCTGGTGATGACGGAGCGGTCGAGCACCTGGATCGACGTCTATGATTTCTACGCGGGGATCCAGGACATGATGTCCTTCCCCGAGGGGATGCACGAGTTCTTCTGGATCTCCGACCGCGACGGCTGGCAGCACGTCTACCGCTACGACTACTCGGGGCGGCTCGTGAACCAGGTGACGCACGGCAAGTGGAGCGTCACGCGCATCGAGGGGATCGACCCGGCGACGCGCACGGTGTACTACAGCTCGACGGAGGCGTCGCCGCTCCAGCGGCAGCTCTACGCGATCCGCTTCGACGGCACGGGTGAGCGGCGCCTGACGAGGAGCGAGGGGACGCACCAGATCGACATGGGGCCGAACGCGCGCTACTACCTCGACCGCTGGTCGTCGACCACGGAGCCGCGGCAGGTGGAGCTGTGGACGACCGCGGGCGCGCGGGGCGCGCACATGCTGCGGAAGCTCGAGGACAATGCCTCGACGACGGAGTGGCTGGCGACGCACGCCTACTCCCCCGCCCGCCTCGCCGGGTTCACGACCTCCGACGGCGTGCACCTGGACTACGACGTCATCCGCCCGG
>CAMLIT010000119.1 GCA_946480295.1 uncultured Gemmatimonadota bacterium | reverse complement strand
ACGAGGGACGAGGGACGAGGGACGAGGGACGAGGGACGAGGGACGAGGGACGAGAAACGACTAACGCCCGTCCTCGATCCTGAACCCTGATCTCCCGCCCCCAACCCTCTCGACCCTCGACCGTCGACCCTCGCCCCTCAGCGGGACGGTGCCTGGTTTCCGGACGGGACCTGGGTTCCGGACGGGACCTGGGTTCCGGACGGTGCCTGGTTTCCGGCCGGGACCTGGTATCCGGGCGGCGCCTGACGAGCGAATTCCAACTGCGGCGACCCGTGCACGATCTCCCCGCCCAGATAGCCCGTCCACCCCGCGCTCACCGCCGAGGCGATGATCGCGATCGCCGTCAGCGTCTTCAGCCACACGGGCAGCAGCAGGTCCCGGTAGCCGGGGCGCGGCAGCGGCGCGCGCGCCGAGCGCCATAACCCGTACAGGCTGATCAGCCCCGAGACGATGAGGATCCACATGGTGATCCCGGCGGACTCGTCGTGCGCGTGCACCGCCTGGCGCGAGATGTACCAGACGTTCCGCACCTCGTGCGCCGCCGGATCGCCCGTGAGGAACGTCGGGATCACCGCGATCCCCGCGAGCAGCGCCGTCGTCATCGCGTACAGCCACAGGAACCGGCGGCGGAAGATCAGCGCCAGCACCAGCATTCCCAGCGCGACGAGCGACAGCGCCACGGGGAAATGGTTCAGGCGCAGGTGCGTCATTACGGGATCCATTCGTGCCTCGCTTACGGATTTCAGGGTCGACGCTGGCACCAGCCGCGGCGGGCTCCGGCGTCGCCGCGTCTTGCACACCCCATTCCCCACGAGGCACGGAGCGTGCTCCTTGCACCGGCCACAGGTGCTGCCTTGAAGATCACACTTCTGTCAGACAACGCCATCCGCCTCGAGCCAACGCCCGGGCCGATGACGATCGAGGCCTTCTCGGAAGAGCAGCAGTATTCGCCCTTCCACATGCTCGCCAGCAGTCTCGCGTACTGCACCTTCTCCGTGCTCTACGCCTGGGCGACGCACGCGGACCTGTCGGCCGACGACCTCTCCGTCGACGTCCGCTGGACCTTCGCCGACGATCCGCACCGCGTCGGCTCGATCGCCCTCGACTTCGCCTGGCCGTCGCTCCCCGAGAAGCGCCTGCCCGCGGCGCGCCGCGTCGCCGAGATGTGCACCGTCCACGCGACGCTGCTGCACCCGCCCGCGATCACGATCGCGGGCGTCGCGGGCGCGCCCCCCGCGCGCAGGTCGGCGTGACCGTTTCCGTCGTCCGCTTCACCGTCGCCGGCCGCGACGCCGAACAGGGACTCGGCCGCACCTACACCGTCGTCTACGACGGCACGTGCAAGGTGTGCACGCGCCTCGCCGGCCTGCTGCGCCGCTGGGACCGCCGCCACGAGATCGAGGTCGTCCCGTCGCAGGCGCCCGGCGTCACCGCGCGCTTCCCGTGGATCCCGGCGCGTGCCTACGCCGAGGCGCTCCAGATGGTCGGCCCGGGGGGACGGACCTGGTCCGGCGCCGCCGCGATCGAGCAGATCCTCGATGTCCTGCCGAAGGGGAAGCTCGTCTCCTGGATCTTCAGCATCCCCTTCGTCCGCGTCCTCGCCGATCGCTTCTACAAGTGGTTCGCGCGGAACCGGTACCGCCTCGGCTGCGGCGAGCACTGCATGTCGCGCCCCGCCGACGTCATGTTCCGCGAGGCCGAGCGGTCCTGAGCACCTCGCGGGCGCTCAGACGCCCGCCTCGTCGCGCCGCCGCTCGAGCATCAGACCGCGCAGCCACTCCTCGATCCGCGCCGCCTCCTGCTCGTCGAGCGTCCGCGAGTCCTGCTCGACGTCGCCGCTGCCCCCGCTCGCCTCCACCACGCTCGACACCACCGAGCGCCAGTTCCCGTCCTGCATCAGCGCGCCCACGCTCCGGATCATGACGAGGTCGACGACGTTCGCCGCGCGCTCGAAGACCTCCACCTCGAAGCGCACGGCGTCGCCACGCGCCTCGGCGAGGAAGCGCGCGGCGCCGGCGATCGGGTGGCCCTCGACGGTGATCACCGTGAAATGCGTCGGCTCGACCTCCGCCACGCGCACCTGCACGTGTCCGCGGAGCGGGAGCCCGAGCGTGAGCGTCCCCCCCTCGCTGATGCGGACCGGCGACTTCGGCTCGGGCGTCGTCTCCACCAGGCTGGGGAACAGCTCGGCGAATCGATCGCGCACGAACGCCATCAGCCCCTGCGCGTCGTACCTGGTGCCGCGGATGTCCGCCCAGTAGCGCTTGTGCTGCAGCGAGCCGACCCCCTCCGACGGGAGCTGTTCCGGCATCGCGTCGAGAAGCCGCTTCAGCCCGTCGCGCAGCGGCGTCGGTGCGACCCCCAGCCTGTCGAGCGCGTTCTCCGACTCGTCGGGGACGACGTTGCCCTCCGTGAGCATCTGCATCTGCTGCTCGGTGAACGGCAGGTCGACGCCGATCGCCTCCAGCGCCTTGATGCCGAACGACGCGGCCAGCTCCGGGATGGGCACGAGCACCGGGTGCCGCCCGGTGAGCTCCTCCATGCGGGCGATCAGGTCGCGCTCGGTCGTCAGCTCGCGTCCGGCGACGTCGAGCACCTGTCCGCACACGTCGCTCCGCTCGACGGCGACGGCGAGCGCTTCGGCCAGGTCCTCGCACCAGATGGGCTGGAATCCCTGCTCGCCACCCCCGATCACGGGGACCGCGGGGAGCGAGCGGACCATCGTCAGGAGCCTGGAGATGTGCTCGTCGCCCGGACCGTACGTCGCCCCCGGCCGCACGATCACCCAGTCGCGCGAGAAGCCCCGGACCAGCGCCTCGGCCGCGCGCTTGGACTTGTGGTAGTCCGAGTCCCCTCGCTCGGCGCCGAGCGAGGACACGTACACGAGCTTGCGCGTCCCGGCCCGCTCGGCCTCGGCGAGCACGTGCCGAGTCCCCTCCACGTTCACGCGCTCGAACGTCGCCTCCGGCCCCGACTCCTCGGCGATCCCCGCGATGTGCAGCACCGCGTCGCAGCCGTCGGCCGCGCCCTCCACCGTCGCGGCGACGGCAACGTCGCCCGGCCAGGGGGCCACGCCCTGCGACCACTGCTTCGCGTCCTCCGCCGCGTGCCGCGACAGCAGGCGAACCGCGTGGCCGCGCTGCAGGAGCGCCGTGATCGTGGACCGGCCGATGACGCCGGTGCCGCCCGTGACGAGAACCCTCATGAGACCTCCAGGACCTGCCGATGATTATCAGGGGGCGGTCCATCCGGGCAGAACCGGTGCCACCCGCGTTCGTGACCCCGGTTACAACGGCCCCGTCCTTCTCGTCTCTCCTGTGCTCCCATGCGACGGCGCCTGGGCCCGCACCACCCATCTCCATCGACCCTGGCCTAGTGCCCAAGCGACTCCTGCTCCTCGCCTTCATCCTCGTCGGCTGCAGCCGGGCGCCTTCACGCGAGATCGTCCTCGGCGCGGCCGGCCCGTGGGACCAGCCGTACGGCCGCATGAACCGGATGGGCATCGAGCTCGCCGTCGACCAGATCAACGCGCAACCGGATTGGCGGCAGCATCCGCTGCGCGTGATCTTCCGCGACGATGCCGGCGACGGCGTGCGGGCCACCACCACCGCGCAGGAGTTCCTCGACAGCGCCGAGGTCCTCGCGGTCATCGGCCACGTCAACTCCGGCGCGATGGTCGCCGCCGCGCGCGTCTACGACCGCGGGCTGCCCGCCGTCGCGACCACCGCCAGCACGCCCGCGCTCACCGGCATCTCGCCCTGGACCTTCCGCGTCATCTCCAGCGACTCGATGAACGGGCTCACCATCGGTCGCTTCATGGCGGAAAAGGGCGACCGGCGCGCCGCGATCCTCTACGAGAACAACACCTATGGCCGCGGGCTCGCCGACGCCTTCCGCCGCGGCTTCGGAGGCGACGTCGTGAGCATGGACCCGGTCGCCGAGGGCGGGAAGCAGGACTTCGAGCCGTACGTCACCTGGTTCAAGCGCCGCCCGCCCGACGTCGTCTTCGTCGCGGGCACCGGGGAGTCCGGCGAGGCCTTCCTCCGGGAGGCACGCCGACAGCGGCTCGCCGTGGACTTCGCCGGCGGCGACGGGTGGACGGTGCTCGCGAGCGACACGGCGCTCGCCGAGGGCATCTACGTCGGCGCGCCCTTCAGCGCGCAGGACACCCGCCCCGAGGCGCAGCGCTTCGTCGCCGACTTCGAGAGCCGCTACCATCAGACGCCGGACGGCAACGCGGCGCTGGCGTTCGACGCGACGAAGCTCCTCGCGCGCGCCGCGCTCGCGGCGGGCTCGCGCCAGGGGATCCGCGATTATCTCGCCCACCTCACCGCGGGCACCGCCTTCCCCGGCGTGACCGGCAACATCTACTTCGCCTCATCGGGTGATCCGCTCGGCAAGAGCATCGTGATGACGCGCGTCCATCGGGGCGCGCTCCTCGTGGAGGACGCACGATGATTCGCCTGGAGAGGGGGATGGATACGATCCGCGGCCGCCTCTGGACCGGCTTCGGCGTGCTCGTCGCGCTGCTCGCGATCGCGGGGCTGATCGCGCACCAGGCGCTCGGCACGATGTCCACGGCGATCGACGGGACGCTCGCCTCCGTGCAGGAGGAGGCGCGGCTCTCCGCCCAGCTCACCAACGACGTCGCCAAGACCCTCGAGGCGGGCAACCGCTATCTCGAGTCGCGCGACAGCACGGCCGAGTCGGCATTCCGCCTGCACGGCTGGGATGCGCACGTCGAGCAGGCGAAGATGAACGCGCTGCCCGGCCGCAGCGCCGACGAGATCGCGACCGTCGCCGCCATCGAGAACGACCTCTCGGCGATGGAGGTCCGCTACGCCCGCGCGCACCGCATGGTCGACCTCGGCCGCGAGGCCGACGGCCACGCCGAAGTGGCGCGCGCCCAGACGTCGGTGGAGTCGCTGCTCTCCAACATCGACAAGCTCGGGCTCCTCCAGGCGCAGCGCGTCGCCAAGGCCTCGACCGCGCTCGAGCGCGCGACGAGCCGGCGCGCGGCGGTCCTCTTCGGCCTGATCCTCGCCGCGGTGCTCATCGCCGTGCTCGTGGTCATCGCCACCGTGCGCTCCATCGCCGGCCCGCTCGACACCCTCGTGGTGCACGCGCGGCGCCTCAGCGAGGGCGACCTCGCCGCGCGCACCGACGGAGACATGCCCGGCGAGTTCCGCATCCTCGCGCAGGCGATGAACCAGACGAGCGACTCGCTGTCGCGCGTCGTTTCCGTCACCGCGCGCACGGCGGAGAGCGTGGCGAGCTCCGCCCACCAGCTCGCGTCGGCCTCCGAGCAGATCTCCCTCTCCGCCGGCCAGATGGCGAGCGCGATGACCGAGGTCGCGCACGGCGCCGATGCGCAGGTCCAGCAGCTCCGCACGGTCGACGAATCGCTCGAGGCGATGCGGGAGGCCGCCGAAGGGGTGAAGCATCGCTCGTCCGAGGTGAACGAGCTCGCGCACCGCATCGAGAGCTCGGCGCAGGCCAAGCGCCGCGAGATCGAGCGCGCGCTGGGCATCCTCGTCGACGTGAAGACCGCCGTGGAACACGCCGCCGGCGAGGTCACCGCGCTCAACGCCACCGCGGCGGACATCAACCGCTTCGTGCAGTCGGTCTCCCAGATCGCCGAGCAGACGAACCTCCTCGCGCTCAACGCCGCCATCGAGGCGGCGCGCGCCGGCGACGCCGGCCGCGGCTTCGCCGTGGTCGCCGACGAGGTGCGCAAGCTCGCCGAGCAGTCGCAGCGCGCCGCCGACGACATCGTGCAGATGACGGGCGTCGTCACGCAGCGGGTGACGACGAGCGCCCGCGCGATGGAGTCGAGCGCCGGCCGCGTCGGCGAGATCGAGCGCGTGTCGCGCGACATCGACGAGGCGCTGCGCGCGATCTCCGAGGCCGCCGAGCACACGCGCCGCGCCGCGCTCGGCGTGACCTCGGCCGCCGAGATGAACGTGCACGCCGTCACCTCCGCCGCCAGCGGCATCGAGGCCGTCGCGCGCACCGCCGAAGGCCACGCCGCCGCCGCCCAGGAGGTCAACGCCAGCACGCAGGAGCAGAGCGCCGCCTGCGAGGAGATGACCTCCGCCTCCAACCTCCTGCTCGAGGGCTCGACGCAGCTGAGGGAGCTGGTGGGAAGCCTCAAGGTCTAGGGCGAGGGGCGTGGTTCGAGGGTCGCGGGTCGTGGGGTGGTGCGGTGGTGGGTGGTGGGTCGTGGGTCGTGGCGCGCGGCGCTTGGGGCGTGGGGCGAGGGGCGGGTGGCGAGAGAGACGGATGCATCTCGCCACTCGCCCCTCGCCACTCGCCCCTCACCACTCGCCCCTCTCTCGACCCTCCACCCTCGACCCTCGACCCTTAGTTTTCTGCCATGCGGATCGAAACCCTGGCAGTGCACGCGGGTCGCGAGGTGGATCCCACGACGGGCGCGGTGATTCCGCCCATCCACCTCTCGACCACCTTCGAGCGGGAGCAGGACGGCAGCTTTCACCAGGGGCGCAACTACGCCCGGAACGCCAATCCCAACCGCGACGCGCTGGAGCGGTGCCTCGCCGCGCTCGAGGGCGGCGCCGCGGCCGCGTGCTTCGCCTCCGGCTCCGCGGCCACCGCCGCCGTATTCCAGGCGCTCGAGCCGGGCGCGCACGTCGTCGCGCCCCTCGACGCGTACTACGGCACGCTGCGCCTGCTGCGCGACCTTTTCGGTCCGTGGAACCTCCGGACGTCGTGCGTCGACATGACGGATCCGGACGCCGTGCAGGCGGCGATGCGCCCCGAGACGCGCATCGTGTGGGTCGAGACCCCGTCGAATCCCCTCCTGCGCATCGTGGACGTCGCGCGCATGGCGGAGATCGCGCACGCCGGCGGCGCGCGCTGCGTCGTCGACAACACGTGGGCGACGCCCGTGCTCCAGCGGCCGATCGAACTGGGCGCCGATCTCGTGATGCACTCGACGACGAAGTACCTCGGCGGCCACAGCGACGTCCTCGGCGGCGCCCTCGTCGCCCGTGCCGACGACGACTTCCTCCAGAAGCTCCGGTCGATCCAGACCGGCGCCGGAGCGGTCCCGTCGCCCTTCGAGTGCTGGCTCACCCTCCGCGGCATCAGCACGCTCCCCTGGCGCATGAAGGGCCACTGCGCCAACGCCGCCGCGCTCGCCCGTTTCCTCGCGTCGCATCCCGCCGTGGAGGTCGTGCACTTCCCCGGCCTCGAGAGCCACCCGGGGCACGACGTCGCGCGCCGGCAGATGCGCGACTTCGGCGGGATGCTCTCGTTCGAGGTCCGCGGCGGACGCGCCGAGGCGATGCGCATGACGAACGGGCTCCGCGTCGCCACGCGCGCGACGAGCCTCGGCGGCACGGAGACGCTCATCGAGCACCGCGCGTCGGTCGAGGGTCCGGACACGCGCACCCCCGAGGGGCTCCTCCGCGTTTCGGTCGGGCTCGAGAGCGCCGACGACCTCGTGGCGGACTTCGCGCAGGCGCTCGGATGAAGCCGGCGGTCGTCCTCCTCAGCGGAGGACTCGACTCGACGACGCTGCTCGCCTACGCGGTCGACGAAGGGTACGACGCGCACGCGATGACCTTCCGATACGGCCAGCGCCACGCGCCCGAGATCGATGCCGCGCGGCGCGTGGCGGAGGCGTTCGGCGTGCGCGACCACGTCGTCGTCGACATCGACCTCCGCACCTTCGGCGGCTCGGCGCTCACCGCCGACATCGCCGTCCCGAAGGATCGCGCGGTGGAGGACATGGCGACGGCGGGGATCCCCATCACTTACGTCCCCGCCCGCAACACGATCTTCCTCTCCTTCGCGCTCGCCTGGGCCGAGGTGCTGTCGGCGCAGGACATCTTCATCGGCGTGAACGCGCTCGACTACTCGGGCTATCCCGACTGCCGGCCCGAGTACATCGCGGCGTACGAGCGCATGGCGAACCTCGCGACGAAGGGAGGCGTCGACGGAACCAACCCGATCCACATCCGCACGCCGCTGATCGATCTCACCAAGCGGCAGATCGTGGAGCTCGGCCTGTCGCTCGGCGTGGACTATGCCCTGACGCTGAGCTGCTACGATCCCACGCCCGACGGCGCCGCCTGCGGCCACTGCGACGCGTGCAGGCTGAGGCTGAAGGGGTTCGCGGAGGCGGGGGTCCGGGATCCGGCCCCGTATGCAGGAAATGCGTGAGTGGTCGTTGGTCGTTGGTCATTCGCGAGCCGCTCGGGACGGCACCCGTTGCGTCCCGAGCGGCTCGCCAATGACGAAGAACCAACGACCCACGACGGTGTCGCAGTCATGACCTACTCCGTCAAGGAGATCTTCTACACCCTCCAGGGTGAGGGCGCGAACGCGGGCCGGCCGGCCGTCTTCTGCCGCTTCGCCGGCTGCAATCTCTGGACGGGGCGCGAGGCGGATCGCGCGAGCGCGATCTGCCAGTTCTGCGACACGGACTTCGTCGGCATCGGCCCCGACGGCGGCCGCTTCTCGACAGCGGAGGAGCTGGCCGACGCGGTCGCCTCGCGCTGGCCGAAGGAGAACCGCGACCGCTGTCGTCCGCTCGTCGTCTGCACCGGAGGCGAGCCCCTGCTCCAGCTCGACAGGCCGCTCGTGAATGCCTTTCACGCGCGCGGCTTCACCGTGGCCGTGGAGACGAACGGGACACAACTCCCGCCGCCCGGCATCGACTGGATCACCGTCAGCCCGAAGGCGCACGCGCCGCTGCGGCTCACGCACGGCGACGAGCTGAAGCTCGTCTTCCCCCAGCAGGACGGGGAGCCGGAACGCTACGCCGCCCTCGACTTCCGGGAGTTCTATCTCCAGCCGATGGACGGCCCCGACCTCGCCGCCAACTCCCGCGCCGCTCTCGAGTACTGTCTCGCCCATCCGCAGTGGAGGCTGAGCATCCAGACGCACAAGCTGCTCGGGATCAGGTGACAGCGTAGCGGGCGAGGAAGCGCCGGCATCCTCTCGGCGTGCGTAGGGTTCCGTGGCCGGGGCGGCATCACCCGAAGGGGGACACGGATCGGACGGAGGGTCACGGATACCACGGATCCCTCCGCTTGGCGCAACGGCTCCCCTCGCCGAAAGCACCGCTGTCATGTTGAACGGACCGAAGCATCCGGCGCCGACGCGCCAGAGCCAGATCCTTCGCTTCGTTCAGGATGACAAAACGACCCCCGCCCCCCGGCTCCCATCCGCCGGATCCGCGACCTCCGCGGCATCCGTGTCCAATCGGCGTTGATGCCAGCCGAGCAACGACCCCCGCGCACAGTGGAACTGGCCAGCCCGAACGCGTCCCGCGTCCCTCGTCCCTCGTCCCTCGTCCCCACCGCCTCCCGCCCCCCGCCGTGACCCCCATCACCGCGAATCCGGCCTCGCGTCACGGCGGCTGACCCCGGCTCCATTGTTACATATCTGTCCGCTGTCAGCGCCCCCAGCGGCAGCGTCCTTGCCTCACTGTCGCGCGTGCCATGAAGCCGGCACGACAGTAAGGAAGTCTCGACGGATCGGCTGTACCTCACCGACTCGCCATGATCTCTGCGGCCGCGGTTGGACAACGTCTGCGTCTCGCCGTCAGCGTCATCTCGATGGCGTTGCTCCCCGCGCTCGCGTCGGCGCAGGCGCCCATCGCCCCCTTGCGGGAGATGAGTGCGTCGGCCGAGGAGCTCCGGGATTCGCTCGTCGCCATCGCGCGGGCCCAGGTCGGCAGCCGCTACCTGCGTGGCGGCCAGTCGCCGAAGCGCGGCTTCGACTGCAGTGGTCTCGTGAGATACGTCCTCTCCGCCTTCCATCTGGACGTGCCCCGCACCGCCCGCCAGCAGGCGCGCCTCGGCGAGGCTGTCGCGCGCGACACCAGCCAACTCCTCCCCGGTGACCTGCTCACCTTCGGTCGCCCGCACGCCGGCATCAGCCACATCGCGATCTACGTGGGCGACGGCCGCATGGTGCACGCGAGCGTGAAAGCCGGCCGCGTGATCGAGACCTCGATCGACCGCGGCCCGAATCGGCGCAAGCCGTGGCGCGGCGCGCGACGGGTCTTCGCCGACCCGGACACGACCACTGTCCTGGCGACGCGGCTGCCGAGCTCCGACCACTGAACGCGAAGAGGGGCGCCCGCGGGCGCCCCTCTTCATTGCGTCAGGCACTCGTCGTCACGGCTGGACGACGATCACCCTTCCCTGCGTGTCCGTGGTCCAGCAGACCGGGGCGCCCTGCGCGGGAGAACCCTGGCCGCCGCCGCCCTGGACGCTCTGCGCCATCTTCTCCGACTCGGTGAGCTGCGCGGGAGCCGGCGGCGTGTACGGCAGCCGCTGCTGGGAGCCGTACGACGGAAGGGTGTACGTGGGCAGGGTGTACGTCTGGGCGCCGTATGCCTGGGGCGCGGTGCTCATCGTCGCGCCATACTGTGCCGCGCACGACCGCAGCACCTGCTCGTACCCGCGGCCGAAGTCGGCGAAGACCCGGCCGTCGTTCGTCACGACCACCGGCACGCCGTAGGCGACCGGGGCGCGGCGACGGCGGCCGTCGTGGTCACGGTCCCCGTACCCATCACGGTAGCCGCCGTCGCGGTAGTCGCGCCGGCCGTAGCCGTCGCCATCCCGGTCGTAGCCGTCCCGGGCCCTCGGCTGCGGAGCCGGCGTCGACCCGGCGAGCTGCCCGCGTCCGGGCGCCGGGGGAAGGTGCAGCACCTCGCCTCGCTGGCTCTGGGCCGACGCCAGGGCGAGCGGCACGGCCAGGAGCAGCAGCGACGAGCCCAGACCGCCTGCGATGCGTGTCATCGGCGCCTTTCCTCGGATCGTGGATGAACTTCCTGTCTGGTACACCCGGCGCCCCCATTCGCGTTCCCCGTCGCCTCGCCGCGCCGCGTGACCAGTAGAGTACGACGGTGCGGGCGAGCGGGCCAGCACCACCGCCCAGCTCGCCGGGCCAGGACGGGCCTTGCGTCGGCTCAGCCGCTTGGCGCATGGCTGCCGGACGGGGGATTTCCCTGACGACGGCACGCCCCCTGCCTTCATCCGTGGCGCCGCGACGATGGTCGTCGCTCGGGGCAGCGGCATCGGTGAGCGGCAGGTGGATCGAGTGATTGCGCGGGCGGCCTCCGGCTCGCCGGACGGCGCGGCCCCGCATCGGGCATCGCACCCCACCCCGATGGCCACCGACTCACCAGTGCAGCAGCCGCTGTCCCGCCCGCAGTCGCCCGCGGGGGCGTCGTCATGGGGGCGGCCAAGTGGGAGGGGAAAAATGAAGGTTGGCATCATTGGCGGTTGTGCGCTCGGGTTGACCGTCGCACTGACGATCGGCGCCGCACCGGCCCGAGCGCAGAACACGGGCTCGGCAAACGATACGACCGCGCGCGCGGGGACCACGGCCGCGCCCGGAAGCACCAGCGGTACGACGACGGCGACCCAGGGTCGGTCGAACATGAGCGACACGACCAACATGAACATGAACATGACCGGCAGGATGAACGTCGCCGGCACCGACACGACGAACATGTCGGGGCGGCGCTCCCGCTCGGCGCGCAGCCGTCGCTACGCGCGCAGCCATCGGCGCCACCTCGCGTCCGGCGGCGCGACCTCGTCCGAGCGCATCCCGCTGACGAAGACCACCTCCGGCGGCGAGGTTACGCAGCCGGACACCACGACGTATACTCCTGCCCCGGCGCCGACGCCGGCGCCGATCGACACGACGACGCGCGTGGACACGACGACCACCACCGTCGACACCACGGCCCAGGTGGACACCACGACACGCGTGGATACCACGACCGCGACGGTCACGCCATCCATCTCGATGCGCCAGCTCGGCTCCTTCTATTGGGGCATCGGCGGCGGCACCGCGATGCCGAGCGAGCAGACCCGCAACGGCTTCCATCCGGGATGGAACATCACGGTCCCCTTCGGGTGGGATCCATCAGGGAGCCCGCTCGGCCTTCGCTTCGACGCCGGCTACAGCCGCATGATGGGGCGTAGCGACGCCGGCGTCGGCACCGATGTCGGCGTGTGGTCGGGGAACGCGGATCTCAAGCTGCGCGCGCCCTTCCACGGCATGCTGAGTCTGCTCGATCACCTGTACGGCGTGGGTGGCATTGGCGTCAGCCGTATCGTCGGCTATGCTAAGAGTGACAACACGAGTGGCACCCTGACCGGGCAGCAGAACGGCTACGGCGGCGCATACACCAACGGGACGCAGATCAGCAATACGTTCAGCGACGCGAAGACGGAGTTCGGCTGGAACGCCGGCGGTGGTATCTCGTTTGGCTGGGGCCGCTCGGCTCTGTTTCTCGAGTCGCGCTACTTCAGCGTCAACACCTCGAGTTCATTTGGCGCGAAGACGCACTTCGTGCCCATCATCCTTGGCCTGACTTTCCGCTGATTCGACGTGACTGATTCCAGGAACGCACCGGCCCGTGATGAGGCGGGCCGGTGCGCCCACCACGACCAGCGTCCCGCGGGACGCATCTCGAACAGGATGGCGCGGCGCCTCGCCACGCTTTCCCTGCTTGCCTCGCTCCCCGCGTGCGCGAGCGCGCAGTCCGCGTCCGTGGCCACCACGCATCCCGATCCCACGCGCATCGCCGCGACCGAGCCGGAGCCCGAGGTGACCGCGGCAGGCGGGCCGGTGTCGACGGCCGGGTTCTTCCGCTCGCGGAAGGACAGCCTCAACTGGGCGTGGGCGCGACGGCTCGCGGATCGCTCCAAGGGCTATCGCATCGTGGTGTCGCTCCTCGATCGGCGGCTGTGGGTCATCCGCGGTGACGATACCCTGCGCACCGCGCCCGCGGCGGTCGCCTCGCGGAGCACGCTCGACTTCAACGGCCGCACGTGGACCTTCGACACGCCGCGCGGCGTGCGCCACGTCCTGAGCAAGGCCGCGAATCCGTACTGGATCCCGCCGCGCTGGCACTACGCCGAGGTGGCGAAGACCTACGGACTGAAGCTGCGGGTGATGCCGGCGCACGGGCGCGTCAAGCTGAAGGACGGCCGGTACCTCGCCGTACGCGACAGCCTCGTGGTCGTCGAGGACGACTCGACGTACGCCCCGCTGCCGACCGACGAGGAGGTCGTGTTCGACAGCACCGTCTTCATCCCGCCGCCGAACACGAAGAACCGCACGGTGGCCGGTGAGCTGGGCAAGTACCGCCTGGACCTCGGCGACGGCTACTACCTGCACGGCACGCCGGACCTCGAGTCCATCGGCACGGCCGCGACGCACGGCTGCGTCCGACTCGGCGACGACGACATCGAGTGGCTCTACGACAACGTGCCGGTGGGGACGAAGGTGTATATCTACTAGGGACGAGACTGATACCGGAACGCGGCGAAAGCCGCGTTCTTCGTTTCTGGTAGTTGGTCATTCGTGATTCGCGAGCCGCGGGGGGGGGGGGGGGGGGGGGCCCAGCGGGGCGCGCCGAACAGAACAGCCAAAACACAATTGACCCACCCAA
>CAMLIT010000118.1 GCA_946480295.1 uncultured Gemmatimonadota bacterium | reverse complement strand
AGCAGCACTTCGCTACCACGTGCGACCGCGGAGGTCCAGCCGCCGCTTCATGCCAACTGAGCTCCAGCGTTAGGCGGCAACATCCCCCTCGCCTGGCACCGAGTTCCCCGTTGATCGAACATGGCTCCAGCGTCCGACTACCCGATCATTCTCTTCGCTGACCGCACGGCCTTCCGGGCGTGGCTCAGCGCGCATCATGCTTCACAGGCCGGCCTCTGGCTCCGAATCGCGAAGGCCGCCTCGCCGCTCCAATCGGTCACCTATGCCGAGGCGCTGGACGTCGCGCTCTGCTTCGGCTGGATCGACGGGCAGAAGCGGCGCCATGATGCGGACTCCTTCCTGCAGAAGTTCACGCCGCGGCAGAAGCGGAGTCCCTGGTCGAAGCGGAACCGCGAGCACGTGGAGCGGCTGATCGCCGCGGGCGAGATGCACCCCGCCGGCCTGGCCGCCGTCGCGGCGGCGAAGGCGGACGGGCGGTGGGATCGCGCCTACGATTCACCGGGCACCGTGACGGTGCCGGAGGACCTCCTGGCCGCGCTCGACGAGCATCCGGAGGCGCGAGCGTTCTTCGAGACGCTGACGGCGACGAACCGATACTCGATCCTCTACCGGATCCAGACGGCGGTCAAGCCGGAGACGCGAGCGCGCCGGATCGCCGAGTTCGTCGCGATGCTTCAGCGCGGAGAGACGCTGCATCCATAGCAGACCGCCCGCATAATCGCCGCCGCCACCCGGCTCGAGGCAACGCTGCGCACGACGGTCGAGTGCTCGTCGGCCGCCCTACGAACAATTCGCCGCCGCGGCCCCCTTCACCGACGGTCGCCGCGGCGCGCGTGGATGCGTGGAGTACGCCTCCCACTCCTGGAGGGCGACGGCCGCGTAGTGCGCCCCGTCGGTCGACGCATCGAACACCGCGCGCAGGCAGCGCGTGGTCACCGGAGCGAAGTCCACGCGGTTCCAGGCGTTGAGCGTGCTGGTATACGGCGAGCGCGCGCTGACGGGGCGCCACTGCGCGCCGTCCCAGTATTCCAGCCACCACGCCTTCGGCGGCGCGACGCCGACGCCGGATCCCGCGGGATGATCGCCCCAGAAGTAGAGGCTCGACCCGTCGAGGGTCTCGGGCTGCTCCCACTGGTACATGATCCACTGCCGCGGCGGATTGTTGCGAGACCACGTCGCCCACATGTCCGGCGGCAGCGGGTTCGGGCGAACCTTGCCGTCGTTCACGGCGCGCAGCCAGTACTGCACGGGGACGGGGACGTTCGACGCGGTGATGCGAGCATGCGACGCGACGTTCGCGATCGGCGTGGTGTCGATCGGGGCGCCGCCGGTCGGCACGACCTTCCTGATCCGCGCCGGGGTGACGGCGTCGTCCCATTCCACCCGGTCGATCGCGACCGAGCGGCGGAAGTGCCCGCCGTTCTTCGCGTCGGCGGTGTGGTAGGTGATGTACCACTTCCCCCGGTACTCGATGATTCCCGGGTGCGATGTCGTCGACGACACGGGATCGAGGATGACGCCGCGGTAGGTCCACGGACCGAGCGGCGACGGCGACGTCCCGTAGGCGATGCACGCGTAGTACACCGCCTCGGTGCAGTCGGAGTTCGGCCCGGCGTTGTTGGCCGCGTACGCGAGATAGTAGGTGCCGTGGCGCTTGAAGAGCCACGACGCCTCGAAGAAGCCCTCGAGCGTGTGCACGTCCACGGGCGCGCCCTTGAACGTCACCATGTCGCGCTCGAGCTCGACCCCGTTCAGGCGCCCGAAGGTCCCCCAGTAGAGAAAGACGCGCCCGTCGTCATCCACGAATACCGTCGGGTCGATGTTCTGGATGTCGTTGGCGACGGGATACGACTGCGACACGACCGGACCCTGCGGATGCGCGTCGACCCACGGGCCGAGCGGCGAGTCGGCCACGGCGACGCCGATCGCGAACGGATCCCTGGTCGTCGCGGCAGCCTGCTTGACCGGCGCGTAGAGGTAGAACCTGCCGCTCGGCCCGCGGACGATCTGCGCGGCGTAGGCTCGGCCGGGCGCCGCCCACTTGAAGACCTCCTCGGGCCGCAGGAGATGCGGGTACAGCGTCCACCGGCCGGCCATCGGGTCGCCGCTGGTCACCAGCATCTGCCACTCGGGCATCTGGAAGTCGTTGACGCCGATGGCAGCCGTGTCGCGGCCGGTGATGATGTACAGCTTGCCGTCGGCGACGAGGGGAGCCGGATCGGTCGTGTAGTCGCTGCCGTCGGAGACGATCGGGTTCGAGGACGCGCGTATGGTTCGCGCCTCCAACGTCGGCTGCCTCGCGGAGCCGTCGACGCCAGGCGGGGAGCTGGCGACGCGCGCGGACGACGCGCAGGCGGCGAGCGCCGGCAGGAGGGCGATCATGGTCACGTTTCGCATCACCGCGAAGGATGGCGGAGAGGCGAGCGGTCGCGCCAGCCTGGGGGCGAGGGGCGAGGGACGAGTGCGGAGCGCGGGCTGGCTTCAACGCGCCGTGCGCGAGGCACTCGATCGGGCGCGCATCACGGAGTGGGGAACACGGATTCGACGGAGGTCACGGATGCCGCGGATCGTGCGGTGTGGCGGGACGGCCCCTCGCACTCACGCCATCGCCGACTCCTCTACACAGCCAGCTTCAAGAGAGCCGACGCGAATTGAAAGGACATCGTGCGAATGGGAGCGGGGGTGAGGGGCGCCGGGCCCCGGACCGGCCGCGGTGAGAGGAGTCATCGCGCCCCCCGGAGCGATTCGCACGGATTCGGCAGTTCATTCGTGGTCATCCGCGTTCCCCACCGTGTGATGCTGGCCCGAGCGAGGGCCCCGACGCACGGCGCGCCGATGCCAGGGATGCACTCGTCCCTCGTCCCTCGTCCCTCGTCCCTCGTCCCTCGTCCCCCCCCCGCCTCCCGCCTCCCGCCTCCCGCCTCCCGCCTCCCGCCCTACCGTCCCATCCCCTCCCCCTCCCCGCGCCCCAACCGGTACCCCACGATCATCTTCACCAGCATGTGATCCGTGCTCGCCGTGAGCCCGCGTCCCACCCCGAAGTTGAACTCCCAGTCGGGACCGAAGTCGAGGTTCACGGAGGGGAAGATCTCCTGCTCCGTCTGCACCATCGGATCGAAGTGGCGCAGGGGGCCGTAGGAGCCGTAGTACTCCAGCGCGCCCTGCACGCGCGGCGTGAGGTCGTACGCCAGCTCCACGTTTGGCGCGAACTCGACGCCCGCGGTGGTGCCGGGGCCCTTCAGCGTGCGCTCGAGCGCGGGGTTCACCGACCAGTAGAAGCGGCCGAGCTTCTGGTCCACGATCGGCCGGATCTCCCACGTCCACGTGTCGGCGGAGAAGGCGGGGCGCACGTAGCCGATCTCCTGCGAGATGCTGACGCCGATCGGCCAGTGCCAGCTCTCCGGCACGGAGAAGCGCGGGCGGATGTGCGTCCCCACCCACTCGGCGCCGTGGGTGGGCGTCGTGCTCGTGAAGAGGTAGAAGCCGACTTCCATGAAGTCGCTGAAGCCGTGCGTGACCTCGAGCGTCTCGTGCAGCGCGTGCTCGGTCGGCCGCAGCCCGTCGCTGCCGTCCGATCCCTCGAAGGTGTAGTTGCTGTGCAGCTCCACCATCGTGCGGCCGCGCGGCACGAGATCGCTCCCGTACACCTGGATCTCGTAGTTGTCCTGCGCGGCCGCGCGTCGATTGCCGATAGCGAGAAGAACGAGGGCGGTCACGACCAGCGCCGCCGGGCGAGTCCGGCGGCGCGTCGAGTGGCGATGTCTCGGGCGCATGCCCCTGCTACGCGCGAGCCGGGTCATGGGTTGAGGGGGGCTCAGAAGCGCCGCGTCTCGCCCGGCTTCATGACGACGAGCCGCCGGTCGCCGCGGAAGGCGGCGCGCACCTGCGCTTCCGTCGCCAGCGGCGGGAAGGTCGCGTAGTGCATCGGCACGATCACCGACGGGTGGAAGTACTTCCGCACCGCGAGCGCGGCCGTCCGCGGGTCCTCCGTGTACGGGCCGCCGCCGGTGTTGAGGAGGATGATGTCCGGATGATAGAGCTCCTGGATGAGCGCCATGTCGCCGAAGATCCAGGTGTCGCCGGTGTGGTACAGGCTTCGCCCATCGGCGAAGGTGATGACGAACCCGAGCGGCCGGCCGCCGGGTGAGCTGGAGTGCACGGCGGGGACGAGGTGCACGGTCACGTCGCCGATGCGGAACGCACCGCCGACGTTCCCGCCGAGCGCCTGCGCCTGCGGGAGCTTCTGGGCGTCGACCCACTCGAAGCTGGAGATGACCGGCGCGCCGGTCGCGGTGGCGATCGCCTTCGCGTCCTGGGCGTGGTCGAAATGCGAGTGCGTGACGAGGATCGCCGACGGCTTCCACGCGCTGTTGTAGCGCGCGAGGTTCTTCAGCGAGTCGGGGGTGGACGGGTTGCCGGTGATGTACGGGTCGATCAGCAGCCGCGTCCCGCCGGGCGAGGTCACCTCGAAGGTCGCGTGGCCGAGCCAGCGCACGGTGATGTCGCCGCGGCGGGCCCGTGCGGGGGTGGTGCCCTGCGCGGCGGCGGCGGTGGACGCGAGAGCCAGCGCGAACGAGAGTCGAAGCAGTCGCATGTCGGTCTCCGGAGCGATCCTTGCGGACGAATCTTGAGCAGGGCCGACACTTCGCGCCAGTCGTCGCCACGGCGGCGCGACGGCCGCCGCCGGCCCGCCGGTCACCGCATCGGAGCAGCCGCGCATGGACGACCCCCACTACGCGTTCGACGTCGACGTCTCCAGCGCCGTGCTGGCAACGAACCCGGAGGCGAGCGCGCCGCCGCGTTCGGCTCGTTTGGCAGCCGCGGGGCCCCTGTCGCCCGAGCTCCTCGACCGGATGCAGCGGTACTGGGACGCCGCCAACTACCTGACCGTCGGCCAGATCTTCCTCCAGGCGAACCCGCTCCTCCGCGAGCCGCTCCGGCCGGACGACATCAAGCCGCGCCTCCTCGGCCACTGGGGGACGTCGCCCGGCCTGAGCCTGATCTACGTCCACCTCAACCGGCTGATCCGCGAGCGCGACGCCGACGTCATCTACCTCGCCGGCCCGGGGCACGGCGGCCCGGCGATCGTCGCCAACGTCTACCTGGAGAGCACCTACACCGAGCTGTATCCGCGGATCACGCGCGACGAGGAGGGGATGCGGCGCCTCTTCCGCCAGTTCTCCACTCCCGGCGGCATCCCGAGCCACGTCAGCGTGCAGACGCCCGGCTCGATCCACGAGGGGGGCGAGCTGGGGTACGTGCTCGCCCACGCCTTCGGCGCGGTGTTCGACAACCCGGGGCTGATCGCCGTGGCCGTCGTCGGCGACGGCGAGGCGGAGACGGGGCCGCTCGCCGGCTCGTGGAAGAGCACCACGTTTCTCGACCCGGCGCGCGACGGCGCCGTGCTCCCGATCCTGCACCTCAACGGCTACAAGATCAGCGGCCCCACGGTGCTCGGCCGCTCGCCGGACGGCGACGTCGGCGCGCTGCTCGACTCGCAGGGCTACGACGTACACTTCGTCGAGGGCGACGATCCGCAGGCGGTGCACCAGGCGCTGGCGCGCGCGCTCGACGCGGCGTACGACGCGATTCGCGAGATCCAGCGCCGCGCTCGCGGCGCGCACGGGAGCGATGGCACGCAGCCGCGGTGGCCCGCGATCGTCCTGCGCACGCCAAAGGGGTGGACGGGTCCCAAGGTCGTCCACGGCGAGCCGGTGGAGGGGACCTTCCGCGCGCACCAGGTGCCCCTCCCCGCGGCGAAGCACGACGCCGACGAGCTGCGCATGCTCGAGGAGTGGATGCGCGGCTACCATCCCGAGGAGCTGTTCGACGAGAGCGGCGCGCTCGTCGCCGAGCTGGCGACGCTTGCGCCGAAGGGCGACCGGCGGATGGGCGCGAACCCGCACGCCAACGGCGGCCGCGTCCTGCGCTATCTCGACCTGCCCGACTACCGCACCTACGCGCTCGACGTGCCCGCGCCGGGCGTCGTGCGCCACGAGTCCACCCGGCAGCTCGGCGCGATGGTGCGCGACATCTTCGTCCGCAACGCCGGCGCGGCGAGCTTCCGCATGTTCTGCCCCGACGAGACGAACTCGAACCGCCTGACGAGTGTGTTCGAGGTGGAGAACCGCACCTTCGTCGGGCGCCGGCTCGCCGTGGACGACCACCTCGCCGCCGACGGCCGCGTGATGGAGGTGCTCAGCGAGCACCTGTGCGAGGGATGGCTCGAGGGCTATCTCCTCACCGGGCGGCACGGGCTCTACGTCACCTACGAATCGTTCGCCATGGTGTCGGCGTCGATGACGGTGCAGCACTCGAAGTGGCTGGCCGAGGCGCGCACCCTCGCCTGGCGCGCGCCCGTCGCCTCGCTCAACGTCCTGCTGACGTCGACCTGCTGGCGCAATGATCACAACGGCTTCAGCCACCAGGGACCGGGGCTCATCGACGTCGTCCTCTCCAAGCGCGGGAGCGTCTCGCGCGTGTACCTCCCGCCCGACGCGAACACCCTGCTCTCCGTCGCGAGCCACTGCTTCCGCTCCCGCGGCTACGTCAACCTGATCGTCATCGACAAGCAGCCCGAGCTCCAGTGGCTGGACATCGAGGCGGCCGCCGAGCACGCGCGGCTCGGCGCGTCGGTGTGGCGGTGGGCGGGCACCGACGGCGGCGGGGAGCCGGACGTCGTCCTCGCCTGCGCCGGCGACACGCCGACGCTCGAGACGATCGCCGCGGCGTGGTGGCTCCGCCGCATCGCGCCCGAGCTCCGCGTGCGGGTGGTGAACGTCGTCGACCTCATGACGCTCTTCCCGCCCGACCAGCATCCCCACGGGATGCCGAAGGAGCGCTTCGTCGAGCTGTTCACCGCCGATCGGCCGGTGATCTTCGCCTTCCACGGCTACCAGCGCGCGCTGCACCAGCTCGTGCACGGCCGCCCGAACGCGGGGCGCTTCCACGTCCGCGGCTTCAACGAGCAGGGGACGACGACGACGCCCTTCGACATGGTGGTGCTCAACGGGATGAGCCGCTTCCACCTCGCCGCGCAGGCGCTGCGGCGCGCCAGGCCCGACGATCCCCGGACGCTCGACGGGATGGCACTCTGCGAGGCGCGCATCGCCGAGGCGGTGCGCTACTCGCGGGAGCACCTCGAGGACGCGCCGGAGATCCGCGACTGGACGTGGAGCGCGGAGTGACCGGGCGGCCGGTCAGTGGTCCATGTGCATCCCACCCGGGCGGTGCATCTCGTCCATGCCGCCGGGCTGCGGGATCAGGCGATAGGTGAGCTTGCGATCCAGCTCGTACTCCGCGTTCGTCGGCGAGATGGCAGGCCACACCGCGCCGCGCGCGGGGAGGAAGGCGCCGCCGAGCGCGCCCATGCCGCCGTCGACGATCGTGTGCCCCGTCGGGTTGTCGTACACCGCCGTCAGGCGGTAGACGTGGGAGGTGTCGATCGGCACGCCAAGCGTCCAGTAGAAGCGCTTCATCGGAAAGCCGACGATCTCGCCGGTGCTGTCGGTGTCCGGGTGGCCCTCCCACAGGACCTTCCCCGCGGTGACGTCCTCGAGGCGCAGGGCGGTGCCGTAGCGGTGCAGGTGGCCGCTCACGCCGAGGATGCGGCCGGGCACCGCGGGCTTCCCCTCCCACGAGCGCGTCGAGTGCCCTGGGGGCACGTCGAAGGAGTGCGAGCCCGCCGGCGGCATGACGTCGACGTAGAAGGGATAGATGTCGAGCGAGGAGAGCCAGCTGTCCGCCGGCCGGAAGGCCAGGTGCACGAGGAGCCGCACGCCGGTGTACGCGTCAGGCGTCGGGTTGTGCAACATCGCCGAGACGAGGAGGGAGTCGCCGGCGTGCACGCGATAGCCGAGCAGCGACGGCAGCTCCACCGGCGGCGTCTCCGTGCCCGCCGCGGCGAGGCGGAGCATGATCTGGCTGAACAGCTCGCGCTTCGCCGGCACGATGAGGTTCACGTGGTGGAGCAGTGAGTGCGGCAGCTCGTGTCCGGTGCTGTCCACCAGCTCGACGCGGTAGCCGTGCACCCAACCGTCGAAGGGCAGCGCGACGGTGCGCAGCGGCGCGTCGGGCATCGCGTTCGGCGGCAGGTCCAGCGGCCCGTAGATGAGCACGACCTCGCCCACCGCGGTGTCGCGGACGACGTGGAGCTGGACGGCCGGCTCGGCCTGTGCCGCCGCGCGCGTCGCGACGCCGGGGATCACGAGCAGGAGGGCGGCGGCGAGCCGCCGGAGGGGCACTGCGCGGAAGCGCGTCGGGATCATGTGGAGGGACCTCCCCGCCGATGAACGTCTCACGGGGACGCGGCGCTGGCAAGGGCGGCGCGACTCAGCGCGACAGCTCGAAGCGCGCCCCGAGCACCACGGCGTTGTGCAGCTCGTGCGTCGCGCCCGGGCGCACCACGAACTGCACGTCGGGCTGCACCGCCAGCCACCCGCCGATCTGCGTGAGGTACGACAGCTCGTAGGTCGTCTCCGTCTCCGCGGCCGCGATCCCGTCGGCGAGCTCCCGACGCACCCAGGGGCCGCCATCGTGCGCCGACGCCATCGCGAGCCCGAGCTCGTCGGCGTCCCGCCCCGGCAGCAGCCCCGTGAAGGCGAGGCCGAGGCCGAGGTAGCGCCCGACGCGGTTCACGCGCGAGTCGCCGATGCCGAGCTGCCCGAAGACGGCGAGCTGCCGCGCCGTGTCGGCATCCTGCGTCCAGATCGTCTGGTCCGCGAGGAGGTAGGCGCCGCGGCTCCCGCGATGCAGCACGGGTGAGCCGTCCGCGGTCGTGTCGCTCACGTCGGGGAAGCGCGCCGTGTAGTACCACGCGCCGAGCGCGAGCTTCCCGCCGTACGCCTTGACCTGGCCGCGGCCGATACGGATGCGATGGTTGCGCGGGATGAGCCCGAGCCGGGGCGTGAAGAGCACCGAGGCTTCGCCGAGGACGAGCAGCCCGTCGCCCGGCGCGAAGAGCCGCACGCCGCCGTCGGGGCGGTCCACCGGCGCGCCGTTCATGACGGCGACGCGGGCGACGGCGCGATCCGACGCCTTCATGCGCACGCGCGCGCCGACGGCGGTATATGGCGCGGTGGACGGGCCGAGCGAGCCGCTCCCGGCGAACTCCGGCCCGATGCCGAACGAGCTGTTGAGGAAGAGGTCCGCCGTCTCGAGCCGATAGAACTCGCTGTTCGCGTCGTAGCGGCCGACGAGGAGCGAGACGCGGTCGCGCAGGAGGTTCTGCTGGAGCCACAGCTCGTCGAGCCGCCACCCCGCCGGCGCGGCGAGGCTGCTCACCCCCTGCGCGTCGCCCACCACGTCGCTGGGATCGGTCCCGTGGTCCTGCACCGCGTGCGCGTAGAACGACGCGCCGCGCCAGCCGATGGCGCGGCGGCCGTTCACGAGGAGCTGCACCCCCAGCTCGCCGGCGTACGCGCCGCCCCGCCGCTCCCCGCCGGCGACGTCGCGCATCGCGTCGCCGTCGTAGGTGACGGAGAGCCGCGCGGCGTGTGACGTGGGTCGCACCGGCTCGCTCGGCAGCTCGCCCTGCGCGGCGAGCCGGCGCGGGACGCACAGCGCGAGCGCGAGCGGCACGAGTCGAACGGCGATGTGGAACGGTTCGAGCAGGAACCCTGGCGATCGATGCACGGTATCAGCGACGTCGGCGGGCTCCGCCGCGCATTGCACGGCGCGTGCTCGCGACACGGCCGGCGCCGAAGATGGCACGCTTCTGGCCGAGACCGCCGCGACCACTTCCGAACCTGGAGCACGCATGTACGCATTGTCCACACGCTCGCACGCCACGATCCGCGGCACCCTCGCCCTGACGATGATCGCCGCCCTCGCCGTCGGCAGTCGCGCCGCCGCCGCGCAGAGCAAGACGTCGTTCGGCGTCTCCGGCGGGCTCGCGATCCCCGTCGGCAGCTACACCAACGGCCTGAACACCGGCTACAACATCGGCGTCTCGTTCGGCATGGCGAGCACGCTCTCGCCCCTGGGCTTCCGCCTGGAGGGGATGTACAACCAGGAGGGCTGGCAGGGCTACTCCGGCATCTCGCACCGTCTGGCCGCGGGCACGGTGAACCTCACCTACGATCTCTCGGGGATGCCCGCGGCGAGCCAGTCGGGCGGGCTGTACCTGATCGGCGGGCTGGGGATCTACGGCAGCTACGATCGCGGCGGGTTCATGGACGGCAGCCCGACGACGACGAAGGCGGGCGTCAACGGCGGCGGCGGTTATCGGCTGCCGCTCACGGACATGAACGTGTACCTGGAGGCGCGCTACCACTACATCTTCGGCACCGGCGAACAGCTCATCCCGATCACCGTCGGCGTCTCGTTCTTCTGATGATCGGTCGCGCCGGGCGCGGCCTTTCGCGGCCTCCGCTCCGAGGGAGCGGAGGCCGCGCGCGTTGCGGGTTCCCGTGTCGGCGACGAGCTTTGTCGTTGCCCCCGATCACACCACATCGCGATGCATCGCCTCTCCGCCCGTCGCCGTCCCCGTCCGCTCCGGCGCGCCGCGTCGTCCCTCGTCGCGCCGCGCCTGCTCGCCTGCGCCGCGGCGCTCGTCCTCTGCGCGGCGCCGCTCCACGCGCAGCAGCTCACCCCCGCCGAAGCGGCGATGCGCGACTACATCGCCGGGCACCAGAAGGACGAGCTGGCGCTGCTGCGACGTGCCGTGAACATCAAGTCGCAGACGCTCGACGTGCGCGGCGTGCGCGCGGTGGGCTCGCTCTTCGCGCGCGAGCTGCGCGCGCTCGGCTTCCACACGCGCTGGGTCTCGATGCCGGCGCGGATGCACCGCGCCGGCCACCTCGTCGCCGAGCGACGCGGCACCTCGGGCAAGCGGCTCCTGCTCATCGGCCACCTCGACACCGTGGTCGAGGGTGACACGCTCGGCTACGCGCCGCTCGACAGCATCACGGCGAAGGGCGCCGGGTCGAGCGACATGAAGGGGGGTGACGTCGTGATCGTCTACGCGCTGAAGGCGCTCCAGCGCGTCGGCGCGCTCGACGACGCGACGATCACGGTGGTCATGACCGGCGACGAGGAGTCGACGGGCGACCCGCTCGTCCTGGCGCGCGCGGCGCTCGTCGACGCGGCGAAGCACAGCGACGTCGCGCTCGGCTTCGAGGGCGGCAATCGCGGCGACGCGACCGTCGCGCGTCGCGGCGCGAGCAGCTGGCGCCTCGACGTGAGCGGCAAGGGCGGACACACGGCGGGGATCTTCTCGCCGTCGGTCGGCGATGGCGCGATCTTCGAGGCGGCGCGCATCCTCGACGCCTTCCGCCAGCAGCTCGCCGGCACGCCCGACCTCACCTTCAGCCCGAGCGTGATCGTCGGCGGCACCGACGTCTCGTACGACAGCGTGCACGTCGCGGGACGGGCGGCGTCGAAGCTCAACATCATCGCCAGCCGCGTGACCGTGAGCGGCGACCTGCGCTTCCTGTCGGAGGACCAGAAGCAGCGGACGCGCGAGCGGATGCGCGAGATCGTCGGCGGGAACAACCTGCCGGGCACCGCGGCGGTGATCACCTTCGAGGACGAGTACCCGGCGATGCCCCCGACCCCGGCGAACTACGCGCTGCTCGCCGTCTACGACTCGGCGAGCCAGGCGCTCGGCTACGGGCCGGTGGCGGCGCTCGACCCGAGCCGCCGCGGCGCGGGCGACATCTCCTTCGTCGCGCCCCTCATCCCCGGCCTCGACGGCCTCGGCGTCGGCGGCGCCGGCGCGCACACGCCAAACGAGCGCGTGGACCTGCGGACGATCCCGATGCAGACCGAGCGCGCGGCGGTGCTGATGTACCGGCTGCTGGGGCGAGGGGAGCGGGGGGCGGTGGGGGCGCGGTAGGCGGGAGGCGGGAGTCGGGAGGCGTTCGGGCGCGCCAGTCGCGCCGTGCGCTGGGGCCTTCGCGGCGGCGGGCATCAACGCCGATTCGACACGGATTCGACGGAGGTCACGGAGCGGACGGATGCGGACCGGGGGTAGCACGCGTTTCCCGTCGTGTGATTCCAGCCCGGTGGAGGAGCCCGACGCACGCCGCGACCAGGCTCCTCTGACCGCGCGCTGGCCCCTCTACCTGTCCCGCTTCCAGAGAGCAGTCGCGAATTGATCGGACATCGTGCGAATCGGCGCGAATGGGGGCGGGGGGGCGGTCGCGGGACCCGGACCGGCCGCTGGGCGCGAGGCGCCGTCCCGCCACACGGAGGGATCCGCGCCGATCCGCACCATGCGCGTTCATCCGTGTCCCCCAACGTGTGATGCCAGCCCGATCACGGAGCCCCAGGCACGGCGCGATGAAGCCAGCGATGTCCGCGTCCCTACCACTCCGTGATCTTCTGCCCCTCGCCGTCGCGGAACTGTTCCGTGGCCAGCAGGATCAGATCCACGAGCGCCCAGATCCCCAGCCCGCCGAGGGTGAGGAGCTGCACGACGGCGGTGCCGATGCGGCCCGTGTAGAAGCGGTGCGCGCCGAAGACGCCGAAGAAGAAGCAGAGCAGCACCGCGGGGAGCAGGCGCTTCTCCGAGCGGCCGGGGAGGGCGGGTTGCTTCAGGCCGCAGTGGGGGCAGGTCGGCGCGAGCGCGTCGATCGCGTTGCCGCAGTCGGGGCAGAACTTGGGACGGAGGGACGTCATCTGGGCGGTCATGCATCTTCTCCGTGTGGGGGAGGCCGCCCTAGTATACAGGTGACGGCCTTCCCTCGCACCACTGCCCTGTCGTGACTCCCTGGACCCTCCGCCTCATCATCGCGAACGTCATCGTCTACTTCCTCGAGCAGACGCTGCCCGGGCTGAAGTACACGCTGGATTTCGTGCCCGCCCTCGTGCTGGTCCGACCGTGGACGGTCGTCACGTACATGTTCCTCCACGCGAACCTCGGGCACATCCTGTTCAACATGATCGCGCTGTTCTTCTTCGGACCGCGCGTGGAGATGCGGCTCGGGGCGCGCCGGTACCTCTGGCTCTACTTCCTGAGCGGGATCGGCGGCGCGGTGCTCTCGTTCTTCATGGCCTTCGGCGCACCGATCATCGGCGCCTCGGGCGCCATCTTCGGCGTCATGCTGGCGTTCGCGACGTACTGGCCGCGCGATCACATCTACATCTGGGGCGTGCTCCCGATCGAGGCACGCTGGCTGATCATCATCACCGTCGTCGTCTCGCTCTGGTTCGGCTTCAGCGGGGGCGGTGGCGGCATCGCCCACTTCGCGCACCTCGGCGGCCTCGCCAGCGCATACGTCTACCTGAAGTGGATCGGCCACACGCAGGGGGCTCGAAAGTTCAAGCAGCGCGTGCAGCCGAAGGTGGAGGACCGACGCCTCGCGAACTGGCGCCGCGTCGACCCGCAGCGGGCGCACGAGATCAACCGCGACGAGCTCAATCGCATCCTCGACAAGATCAACGAGCGCGGCCTGGCGAGCCTCACCCCCGACGAGCGCCGCTTCCTCGCGAGCTTCGTCCCGCCGGATGATAGAATGTCGTAGGGGCGAGGGGTTAGGGTCGAGGGATTAGGGTCGAGGGTTTAGGGTCGAGGGTCGAGAGAGGGGCGAGAGGCGAGGGGCGAGAAAAAAGCCTGAATCTCGGCCCTCGCCACTCGCCACTCGCCACTTCAACTCTCGACCCTCGACCCTCGACCCTCGACCCTCGACCCTCGACCCTCGACCCTCG
>CAMLIT010000117.1 GCA_946480295.1 uncultured Gemmatimonadota bacterium | reverse complement strand
GAGGGCCCGGGGCTCAACCTCGCCCGCGTGCCGGAGGGCGGGCGCAACTTCGAGTACTTCGGCGAGGACCCCTTCCTCACCGGGACGATGGGCGTCGCCGAGATCCGCGCGATCCAGCGCCACGGCGTCATCGCCATGGCCAAGCACTTCGTCGCCAACGAGCAGGAGACGAACCGCTTCACCGTCAACGAGACGGTCGACGACCGCGTCCTCCACGAGCTGTACCTGCTCCCCTTCGAGATGGCGGTGAAGGAGGGCGACGTCGCCGCCGTGATGTGCTCGTACAACTCCGTCAACGGGCCGCACGCGTGCGAGGACCGCCACCACCTCACCGACGTCCTGCGCGGCCAGTGGGGCTTCCGCGGCTACGTGCAGTCCGACTTCTTCGCCGTCCACGGCACGGCGCCGACGCTGCGCGCGGGGATGGACCACGAGATGCCGGGGCTCGCGCTGCAGGGCGCCCCCTGGTTCAGCCCGGAGAAGCTCCGGGCCGCGCTCGATGCGCACGAGATCACGGTCGCGGACATCGACACCGCGCTCGCGCGGCGCTACCGGGAGATGTTCCGGCTCGGGATCTTCGACCGCGCCGTCGCGCAGACGCCGATCGACACGACGCGCGACGCGGCGATCGCGCGCTCGATCGGCGAGCAGGCGGCGGTGCTGCTGAAGGACCGCGGCGAACTGCTGCCGCTCGACGCGAAGGCGATCCGCTCCGTCGCGCTCATCGGCAAGGCGGAGTACGCGACGAAGGCCGTCGCCGGCTGCTGCGGCGGGAGCTCCGACGTGATCCCGCTGCGGACCGTCACGCCGCTCGCCGGCGTGCAGCACGTGCTCTCCTCGCTCGGCTCGTCGGCGACGGCGACGCTCACCGTCGTGGCGAAGGACAACGCCAACCTCGCCGACGCCGTGGCCGCCGCGCGCGCGGCCGACGTCGCCGTCGTTCTCGCCGGCACGATCTCCGACGAGGGGCGCGACCGCCCCGACATCGCCCTGCCCGACGACCAGGACGCGATGATCGCCGCGATCGCCGCCGCGAATCCGCGCACGATCGTCGTCTTGAAGGACAACGCCTCCGTGCTCCTCCCGTGGATCGACCAGGTCCCGGCGGTGCTCGAGGCCTGGTTCCCCGGGCAGGAGGACGGCGACATCGTCGCCAGGCTCCTGTTCGGCGTCGCGAATCCGTCGGGCAAGCTGCCGGTCACCTTCCCGATGCGCGCGAGCGACCTCCCCGCGCACACGCCCCTCCAGTGGCCCGGGCTGGACCCGCAGGGGAATCCCGTCCCCGTCGGGCGCAACAGCGGCGTGCCAACGCACGTCGAGTACTCCGAGGGGCTGGCGATCGGGCATCGCTGGTTCGACGCGAAGGGGATCGCGCCGCGCTTCCCGTTCGGCTACGGGCTGTCGTACACCACCTTCCGCGTGTCCGACATGGCCGTCTCGCCGAAGGTCTCGAGCGGACGGCAGCCGATCACGGTGACGCTCACCGTCACCAACACCGGCCGGCGGCGCGGCGCCGAGGTGCCGCAGGTCTACGTCACCCTCCCCGACTCGCTCGGCGAGCCGCCGAAGCGCCTCGTCGCGTTCCGGAAGGTCTGGCTGGAACCGGGGGCGCGGGCGCGCGTGCGCCTCGTCGTGGATCCGGCAGCGGCGAGCCATCCGCTGGGCCACTGGGACACGCGGGCGCGGCGGTGGGCGATCGCCGACGGCGCGTACGTCGTGCAGGTCGGCACGTCCTCGGCGGACATCGTGAGCCGGGACACGGTGGTGGTTCGCGCGGGGCCGCCCGCCCGCCGCTGAGCGGGATGGCTGCTCCTTCCCGCGCCGCGCGCGCGGCGACACATTCTCCGCCATCCGCTCCCGCACGCAGCCCCGAGCCCACGCGCGCATGTCGACCCCGCGACCCGCTCTTCCCGAAAGCTCCATGACGCGCCGCCGGATGCTGTCGGCGTCCGCGGCCGGCCTGGCCTCGCTCGGCGCGCTCGGCGCGTTAGGCTTGAGCGCCGAGCGAGCGGCCGCCGCGCTCCCGCGCGCCGGAGGGGGCGCGCCCGGTGCCGGGCGGCTCAAGCAAAGCGTCTCGCGCTGGTGCTACGGCAAGATCGCCCTCCCGGATCTCTGCCGCGCGGCGAAGGAGATGGGGCTCGTCGGCATCGACCTCCTCCAGCCCGAGGACTGGCCCGTCGTCGCCGACGCGGGACTCGTCTGCTCGATGGGCTATCCCGCCGACCGCAAGGACTTCATCGCCACCGGCTTCAACGACCGCGCGAACCATGCGCAGCTCCTCCGCGAGCTGGAGGCGACGATCCCGCGCGCGGCGAAGGAGGGGGTGCCCAACGTCATCACGATGTTCGGCAACCGGCGCGGGCGCAGCGACGAGGAGGGGATGGAGAACTGCATCGTCGGCCTGAAGCAGATCGCGCCCCTGGCCGAGGAGCAGGGCGTGACCGTCTGCGTCGAGCTGCTGAACAGCAAGGTGAACCACCCCGACTACCAGGGCGACCACACCGCCTTCGGCTCGGCGGTGATCAGGGGGGTCGGCTCGCCGCGCGTGAAGCTGCTGTACGACATCTATCACATGCAGATCATGGAAGGGGACATCATCCGCACCGTGCGCGACCACGTCGCGGAGATCGGCCACTTCCACACGGGCGGCGTGCCCGGGCGGCACGAGATCGACGGCGGGCAGGAGCTGAACTACGGCGCCGTCGCCGCGGCGATCGCCGACACGGGGTTCAGCGGCTTCCTCGCCCACGAGTTCGTGCCGGCGCGGGATCCCCTCACGTCGCTGCGCGAGGCGGTCGCGATCTGCACGGTCTGAGGGTGGCGGCGGGGGACCCGTCGGGCGTGCCGGGCGCCTGACGAGAAACGCGGTGGCCGTTTGGCAGTCTTACTGGGAACGACCACCGCGAGGACCCCGATGGCCATCGATCCCGGCGGCTCGTCTTCCGACGAGCTCCAGTTCGATCACGTGGAGGGGGCGCAGCACGCCGACGCGCCCCAGGCCGGCCCCGCCGTCCACTGCAGCGGCTGCAAGGCGCTGCTCACGTCGCGCTACTACGCCGTGAACGGCGCCCCCGTGTGCGGCCGGTGCCAGGCGGCGGTCGAGCGGCGCGCGACCGAGGCCACGTCGAAGCGGCTGTTCGCGCGCGCGGCCCTCTTCGGGCTCGGCGCCGCCGTCGTCGGCGCGGCGATCTACTACGGCGTCATCGCCATCACCGGCCTGGAGATCGGCATCGTCGCCATCCTCACCGGCTACATCGTGGGGCGCGCGGTGCGGCAGGGTGCGCGCGGACACGGGCGCCGCCGCTTCCAGGTGCTCGCCGTCGTGCTGACGTACTTCTCCGTCGGCCTCGCGTACACGCCGGTGCTCGTGAAGGACATCATCGACCACCAGTCGGCGAAGGCGAAGGCGACGCACACGCTCGCCGCGCATGGCACGCGGGCACCGGCCGCGGACTCGGCCGCGCCATCCGCATCCGCCGGCGACTCCGCGGCGCCGGTCGTTCTCCAGGGGGCGACGCACGCGAGGCAGGCGACGCCGGGCGCGCGGCGGAAGCCGAAGCTGCTGCCCGCCCTGCTGATCGTCGCCGCGATGATCTTCCTCCTGCCCGTGCTCGTGATCGTCGGCTCGCTCCCCGGCGGGCTGCTCAGCGCGTTGATCATCGCCATCGGGATGCGGCAAGCCTGGCGGATGACGGGTGGCCGGCCGCTCCAGATCACCGGTCCCTTCCGGATCGGCGGCACGCCCGCCGCGGGGGCTGCCTGACGAGATGACGGCGCTCTCCGGCGTGGAGGCCGGCACCCCCGCGTGCGCCGGCTGCGGCACCGAGCTGCCCTCCGGCGCGCTCGCCTGTCCCGCCTGCCGCGCGCTCGTCCACGCCGACGCGCTGAAGGCGATCGGCGCCGACGCGGATCGCCTGACGAGCGAGGAGCGCCTCGCCGACGCCGCCGCGGCGTGGCAGCGCGCGCTCGCGCTCCTGCCCGCCGGCTCGCGCCAGGCGGAGGTCGTGCGCGCGCGCGTGGCCTCGCTCACCCGGCGGCTCGCCGAGACGCCGGCGCCGGCCGCGCTCAGAACGACGGACGCCCGGCCCTGGTACAAGCGCGGCATCGCGGGGATCGGCGCGGCGCTGCTCGTCCTGCTCGGGAAGCTCAAGTTCCTGCTCCTCGGGCTCACGAAGGCGAGCACCTTCCTCTCGATGTTCGCCTTCCTGGGCGTCTACTGGACCATGTACGGCTGGGCGCTGGCGCTCGGGATCGTGCTCTCGATCTACATCCACGAGATGGGGCACGTCTCGATGCTCCGGCGGCTCGGGATCAGCGCGGGCGCGCCGGTCTTCATCCCCGGGTTCGGCGCGCTCGTGCTCCTCAAGCAGCACGTGGACGATCCCGTGGTGGACGCGAGGATCGGCCTCGCCGGACCGGTGTGGGGGCTCGGCGCGGGGCTGGCCGCGTACGCCGTGTATCGTGCGACCGGGGTGGGGGTGTGGGGCGCGATCGCCGCGCTCACGGGATTGATCAACCTGTTCAACCTCATCCCCTTCTGGCAGCTCGACGGGTCGCGCGGCTTCCACGCGCTGTCGGCGTTCGAGCGCTGGGTCGTCGTCGCCGTGATCGCCGCCTGCTACTTCGCGAGCGGACAGCGGCTGCTCATCCTGATCGGCCTCGTGGCGGCGTATCGCGCGTTCCAGCGCAGCGCGGGGCCCGGCGACCGGCAGACGCTGCTCACCTTCGTCGCGCTGACCGGTGCGCTGACCTGGCTGGCGGGCGTGCCCCTCGCGGCGGTGCGCTAGGGAGCCCGCGTGTCCGTCCGTCGGGCGAATCCCCGATGGACGCTCCGCCCCGCCGGGCGAAAGTTGGGATTCGTACTCCGAACGGGGCACGAAATCTCGACTCCTCGCCAGGGAGGTGTGGATGCGCACTCTCATACTCGTCGCGGGCGCCCTGCTCGCGACCGCCTGCACTGATGCCGCGCGCACGGTGCGACCCGATGCGCGGCTCGCCGATCCGATGGCGGCCCAGGCGCCGTCGCCCGACGACGCGAGCATCTGGCAGGACTCGCTCCTCGGCGTGACCGGCGAGGGCGCCCAGTACGCGTTCTTCGTTCCGAAGGGCTGGAACGGCGACGTGATCTTCTACGTGCACGGGATCGTGAGCCCCTACGCCGCGGTCGCGCTGCCCACCGGTGACAGCATCGAGGTGATCCGCCCCGCGCTGGGCAAGCTGGGGTACGCGATCGCGTACTCGAGCTTCTCCGAGAACGGATGGGCGTTCAAGGACGGCCTGCAGCGCACGACGCAGCTGCGCGGCCTCTTCACGTCGAAGTACGGCAAGCCGCGCCGGAGCTTCCTGCTCGGCCAGTCGCTCGGCAGCCTGATCGTCGAGGCGATCGCCGAGGAGCGCGGCTCGCAGTACGCGGGCGCCCTCGCGCTCTGTGGCGCGGTCGGCGGCGCGCGCGTCGAGATGCAGTACATCGGCCACATCCGCGCGCTGTTCGACGTCTTCTATCCCGGCGTGATGCCGGGCGACATGCTGCACGTGGACGGCATCACCGACCGGAACCAGCTCATCATGCCCGTCCTCATGGCCGTGCAGAGCGACGGCGGCGCGGGGCTGGACACGATGACGCGGATCCAGCAGGGGCAGCTTCCGGGCCCGCCGTTCTACCGCCTGACGCCGCTGCTCTACGCCCTCGGCTACCAGGCGCTCGGCGCCAATTCGCTCACCGCGCAGGCGCACGGCCATTCCGTGTTCGACAACGCCCACACGGTGTACGCCGACACGACCGGGCTGCCGGCGGCGACGATGGTCCACGTCAACCAGGTCGTGCGTCGTTATGCATCGAGCCCCGACGCGCAGCAGTTCCTCGACCACGACTACCAGCCGACGGGCGACCTGCGGATCCCGCTGTACACGGTGCACAGCCCCGTCGATCCGCTCGTGCCGCTCGTGCACGAGGATTCACTCCGCGCCTACGTCATGCGGGCCGGGCGGCTGGACATGCTGGCGCAGAGCTATCCGCTGCGGTGGGGGCACTGCGACGCGTTCTGGGTGCACGACGTCGTCGATGCCTTCCAGGGCCTCGTGCACTGGGTGGACACGGGAGAGAAGCCGGCGCAGTGACCGGCGGCCCGCCTACGCCGCCCTGATCTCCCGGCTCGCGGTGCCGAACGACTCCGGCTCCGTTCCCATCTGCCGGCTCACCAGGCGCGCGTAGGTCGGGCACGTCGCGAGGAGCATCTCGTGCGGGCCGTCGCCCACGATCCGGCCGCCGTCGATCACCAGGATCCGGTCGGCGTCCCGCACGGTGCTCAGCCGGTGCGCGATGATGAATGTCGTCCGGCCCCGCCGGAACGCGCGCAGCGCCTGCTGCACCGCCTCCTCCGACTCCGCGTCGAGCGCCGACGTCGCCTCGTCGAACAGCAGCACCGCGGGGTTCACGAGGAACGCGCGCGCGATCGCCAGCCGCTGGCGCTGCCCGCCGGACAGGCCGCGCCCGCCCTCGCCGACGCGCGTGTCGTAGCCGTCGGGGAGCTGCATGATGAACTCGTGCGCGTTCGCCGCGACCGCCGCGGCGATCACCTCGGCGCGCGTCGCCGTCGGGCGGCCGTAGGAGATGTTCGCCGCCACGGAGTCGTTGAACAGCACCACGTCCTGCGGCACGACGCCGAACTGCCGGCGCACCGTCGCCACCTGCAGGGTGCGCAGGTCGTGGCCATCGAGCAGCACGCGGCCGCTCGTCGGGTTGCTCACCCGCTGCAGCAGCCGCAGGACCGTCGACTTCCCCGCGCCCGACGGGCCGACGAGGGCGATCGTCTCGCCGGGCTTCACCTCGACGTCGAAACCGTCGAGCGCCCTCTGCCCGTCGCGGTAGCCGAAGCCGACCCCCTCGAAGCGCACGTGGCCGCGGATCGGCGGGCACGGCGCCGCCCCCTCGACGTCCGGCGCCTCCTCCTCGGCGTCGAGGATCACGAACACCGATTCGAGGGCGACGTTCGCCTTCCGGAGCGTCGGGTACAGCTCGATGATCTGCTGCACCGGCGCGAAGACGCCGCCGACGTAGCCGAGGAAGGCGAGCAGGGAGCCGACGGTCAGCTCGCCGCGCACGACGAGCAGGCCGCCGAGGGCGAGGACGATCACGCGCGCCGTCAGCTCGGCGAGCCCCGCCGCCACCGTGACGCGCGCGTCGACGTGCACGCCGCGCTGGATGCTGGCGAACGCCCACCGGATGCGGCGGAGCAGGCGGTCCTCCTCCCACCGTTCGCGGGCGAAGGCGCGCACGGTGCCCATGCCGTGCAGGACCTCGGTGTAGCCGGACCACAGTCGCGTCCAGAAGGCGTGCTGCATCTGGTCGCGCCGCGTCTGCCGCCGTTCGGCGAACAGGCCGACGAGCGCGGGGATCGGCACGAGGCAGAGCACCATCGCCATGATCGACCGGTCGAGCCGCGCCATGCCGTAGGCGGCGAGCGCCACGTACGCCACGGTGGGCACGAGCTTGAAGGCGACCTCGGTGAAGGCGCGCGCGGTCTGCGGCGAGCTCTCGTCGATGGCGAAGCGGATCCCGCCCGTGCCGATGTCCGCCTGCACCCGCGACGAGAGGACGCTCAGCTTCGCCGCGACGCGCGACCGGAGCTGGTACTCGAGGTTGAGCCGCACCGCCCACGTCGACGTCGTCACCCATGCCGCGCCGAGGAGGCGGCAGGTGAGGACGACGGCGAAGATCGCGACGGCGGTGACCAGGGCCGTGCGGGCCGCGCCGCTGGCCGGCGTGCCCGCGAGGCGGTCGACGACGATCTTGAGGAGGAGGGGCTCGGAGGCCGCCGCGATGGAGACGCCGAGCGAGAGGGCGAGCGTCAGGACGACGCGCCGCGCGTTCGGGCGGACGAAGAGACGGAGAGCGCGCTCGGCGAGGCCGAGCTGATGGCGGATGGACAAGCGTTGCTGCCGACCGGGGTCCGAGGACGGCCGCGTCGACGCGGCCGTCCACTCCAGACGCAGACGGCTGGATGGGGCGGGGGGTCACGGCGGGAGGCGGGAGGCGGGAGGCGTCGTCCCTCGGCGCGTACGACCGACTCTCGCGCCTCCCGATCGGCCTCCCCTCAGCGCTCCTCGGCCGCGTAGTACGCCGAGATCACCATCTGGATGAGGCGGCCCCGCAGGGCGTCGCGTTCCTGCGGCGGCATGGCCTCGTAGGCGGTGACGTCGTGCAGGAGCTTCTTCACCACCACGAGCACCCGCTCGGGCGGGACCTGCTCGCGCCGGGCACACGTGGAGAGGAGGCGCAGCGGCTCGCGGAGGTCGTCGAGGCTCGTCCCGCCGACGTCCTGCTGGAGCACCTCGCGGCATGCGCGGAGCGCGTGATCCATGGTGTACGACCTGTTCGACTCGTCGGCCACCGGCGCCTCCCTGCACGGCGCGCGAAGCCCGCGCGTGCCGCCGCTTGAGGGTCGCGGGGCCGCAACGCGTCCTGGCGCGACGATGCCCCCGCTCACCGCAGTATAGCACGCGGGCGGCATACCCACACGATCTTGTCGAAACTCTTAGTGCGCGCGATGGCCACGTGCTCCCGCTCGCTCTCGACGGCCGGCCTGCCGTCGGCCTGGCGATGCAGGCCGGCGGCAGGGGCGCACGTCGACGCCGCGCGCTACGGCGACACGTACGCGCGCTGGAGGATCTGCACCTCCATCGGCTGGAGCATCACCGGCACCACCGTCGCCGGGCCGCTGGAGACCGAGCCGTCGACCTCCACGATCTCCGCCGGCCCCGTGGAGCGCGCGGGCTGCGGCCACGTCGCGTCGCCATGGTTGGCGAAGAGGATGGTGAACGACGATCCGACGGGATTCAACGTCGCGTCCACGATCACCTCGCCGCCGAACGAGTCGGTGGTGTGGGTGTTGGCGACGACGAGGATCTCCCGGTCGCCGAGGATGCGGGAGAAGGCGAGGACGCCCTGCGGATACGGCGAGACGCCGAAGCGCACGCCGTCGCCGGAGATCGGGCGGAAGTAGAAGCGGCCGTAGCGCAGCACCGGCGAGCCCGCGCGCAGCTCCGACAGCCGCTTGAGCGTGCGGTAGAACAGGTTCGTCGTGTCGAAGGCGTCCGGCTTGCCCCACAGCGCCTCGCGCACGCTCTGGTCGCCGTCGCCGCGCCCGGCGAGCCCCTGTTCGGTGCCGTAGTAGACGCACGGGATCCCGGGGAGGGTGAACTGGCAGGCGAGGGCCATCGTGAGCTGGTCGTCGAAGCGGTGCGGGTCGTCCGGGTCGACGTACAGGAAGCGCTCGCGCTGGTCGTGGTTGTCGAGGAAGGTGACGAAGTAGCGCGTCGCCTCGCCGTGGGAGCTCACGACGTCGCGCTCGACGGCCTTCCGGCGCTGGTAGACGCCGGCCACACTCGACGGCGGGAGCATCCCCTTGAGCACCGCCGGCAGGCGGAAGAAGAGCGGGAAGTCGAGCGCCGCGTCGATGCCGACGATATCCACGTCGGGGTCCTTCGTGTTGCGGCCGACGAACTGCGCGATGCGCTCCTCGTCGTCGTAGACCTCGCCGAAGGTGAAGAAGTTCTTCTTCCCCGCGCTGAGGGCGAACTCGCGCATCGCGTTGCCGAAGGTGCGCGCGAAGTCGCGGTCGAGGTACTTCAGGGTGTCGACGCGGAAGCCGTCGACGTCGAAGCGGGCGATGACGTACTGGTACGCGCGGATGAGCGCGTCGCCCACGGTCGGGTCGCTCGTCACGAGCTGCTTGAGGGAGCCGAAGTCGCCGAGCGTGTCGGGGCCGCCCGGCGCGGGCATTCCCTCGCGGCGGAAGTACGCGTTGCGCCGCAGCTCGTCGGGGAACACCGCCGCGTCCGGGGGCGGGGCGGCGATCTCCTCGCCCACCGTCCACGCCGCGTCGGGGACGCCGCGCTCGTCGCGCCAGCGGATCGGCTGCGGCGTGTCGGCGTGCGCCGCCACGGAGGCGTCGCCGTAGGCGAAGACGTCGCCGGTGTGGTCGAGGACGATGTCGAGGATGACGTACATCCCGCGCGCGTGCGCGTCGTCGACCACGCGGCGGAGCTCCAGGTCGGCGTGCGCGGGGTCCTCGGCGAAGCGCGGCTCGACGGCGAGGAAGTTCTGGATGCCGTAGCCGTGGTACGTGCCGTCGTCAGGCGCGCCGTCGAGCGACTGCACGTTCTTCAGCACCGGGGTGATCCAGATCGCGCCCGCGCCGAGCGCCTGGAGGTAGTCGAGCCGCTGGCGCAGTCCCTCCAGCGTGCCCCCCTGGAAGCCGCCGTACGGCGCGTCGTATGGCAGGTGGCGCGGCGGCTCGCTCGCGTTCGCGAACCGGTCGAGCATGGCGAAGTAGATCCAGCCGTCGCGCCAGTCGGCCGGAGACGGGGTGAGCGGACGCGCGGGCTCCAGCTCGCGCACCTCGTCGACGATGGCGCGGATCTCGGGGCTGAACAGCGATGTGGGCTGCGGGATCGCAGCGACACCGGTATAGCTGCCCGGCGCGGCGGCGGGACGGGCGGGGGTCGACTTCCGTCTTGGCATCGATCGCTCTCCTCGGGAATGCGTGGAGAGACGGTGGCCGCGTCGCCGGTCCGTCACGGCACATACGACACTGTGGAAATCCATGTGGATGAGCAAGCGATCCCGACGGTGCATGCCCGCGCTGACGCGCTTGCATCGCGCGGCGGACCTCCGCGAACTTCCGCGTCGACGTCAACCCGGGGATCGCCATGAGACGTGCACTCGCCCTGCTCGCCGCCGGTGCGGCGGCCGTTGGCTGCGCGCGCAGCACCGCCCAGGTCGGCCCGTCGGAAACGCGCGGCACCGCGCCCGCGGGCGGCGCCACCGCGATCGTACGCGACGCGACGGGACGCTCGCTCGGCACGCTGACCTTCAGCGACGCGGCAAACGGCATCGCCGTCGCCGGGCGCCTCACCGGCCTGCCGCCCGGCGAGCACGGGCTGCACATCCACGCCGTCGGCCGCTGCGACCCGCCCGGCTTCACCTCGGCGGGCGGCCACTGGAACCCGACGGGACGAGAGCACGGCGCGCAGAACCCGAACGGACCGCACTTCGGCGACCTGCCGAACATCGTCGTGGGGGCGGACGGCACGGCGGTCATCGCCGCGACCACGCCGGGCGGGAGCCTGCGCGGGACGGACGCGCTGCTCGACGCCGACGGCGCCGCCATCGTCGTCCACGCCGGGCCGGACGACTACCGCAGCAACCCGGCGGGCAACGCGGGCGCGCGGATCGCCTGCGGCGTGATCACGCCGGCGTGAGCCGCACTCGTTTGGCAGGCCGTCAGCGGACGCAGCGCCCGTCGGCGCAGCCGTCGGCCGGCTCGGGGGGCGTCACCACCCGCTCGTCCCACGCCTGCCGCAGCGCCTGGAGGAGCAGCGCCGAGGGCTGCGCGCCGGAGATGCCGTAGCGCTCGTCGATCGCGAAGAAGGGGACGCCGTCGATCCCGAACGCGCGGGCCCGCTCCTCGTCCGCGCACATGTCGGCGAAGGCGGTCAGCCGCGCGTTCATCGCCTGCGCCTGCGCCAGTGGGACGCGTGCCGTCGCGCCCCCTCCGAGCGTCTCAACCTCGGCAGGACCGGCCGCATCCACCAGTGCCCTGGACCTCCGATGCCCACGACCTACACCGTCCGCACGACGATGCGGACCACCACCCGTCGCCGCCGATCGGACGGGCTGTTCACGCTGTTCGCGGTCGCGACCGCGTTCTCGCTGACGGTCGCCATCTTCTCCGGTGTGCGCGGCCGACGGGTGGCACGGCGGGCCGCGTTCTTCGGCGGGATTCCGGGCTGCGCGAACGCGTTCCACGACCTGCCCGACGCGACGGCATCCTGGACCGACGACGGCGCGCGCGTGTGCTGGCTGGTGCCGGTGCGCGTCGTGCGGCAGCTCGTGCGGGTGCGAGGGACGTCGCACTATTATGGTCTCGCCTTCACCACACCCGGTGGGGCGCTCGACAGCGCGTGGTTCGGGATGGTGACGGACAAGCCGTTCTGGAGCGCGGCCGTGCCGGGCACGATCGTGCTCGCGCAGCGCTTCCGCGATTCGACGAGCACCGCGCCGACGCGCACGACGACGCTGCGCCTGGACACGCTGGCCGCGCGGACGAAGTGGAATCCGCTCTGGCTCTCCGACGATTCGGCCGCCGGCGCGGTCGGCTTCGGCTTCTTCGCCCTGCTCGGCGTCGTCGGGATGATCGTAAAGAGGCCGGGACGGAGACGGGACTGACGCTCTCCGGTGTCGGCTATCCGCCGTCCGCCGTCCGCCGTCCGCTTTCCGCCATCCCTGGCGCGCGATGCTCCGTGCGAAGGAGAGCGGAGAGCGGAGAGCGGAGAGCGGAGAGCGGAGAGCGGAACGCGGCGCGCGCGCCGTGTTACCTGTTCGCCATCGCCTCATGGCTCGCAAGCTCTCGCAGGTGCTCTCGAGGGCGAGCGTGTGGAATTCCCGCGGCGTGAATCACGCGCCGGCGACGAGCCGCGCGCTCGGCTCGTCCCACCGCCACCGCGGCGCGGCGCCGTCGAGGTGCACGCCGCCGATCCATTTGTCGATGCCACCGCGCACGCGCGCCAGGTCGTCGCGTCCCTCGAGGAGATCGGCGCCAAGCGGCGTGATCGCCACGGTGGCATCCCAGTCGCGCCCGTCCGGCGCGGCGGCGCGGGTGACGAGCTTCGGCTCGGTCGCGGCCTGGTCGAGGAGCGCGCGCATGGTGACGTCGGTCACATAATAGGCCGACTCGCGCGCGTGCATCGCGCGCCAGAGCTCGTGCATGGGCATCGGACCCGCCGTCGCGAGGATCGAGAGCATCTGCTGCTCGGTGAGCGAGAGCCCGTTGTGCGTGGACGGGTACTCGCGCAGGAGCCGAGCGAGGGCGGGGGCGAGGAAGGGGAGGGAGGAGGTGTCCTCCGTCGCGAGCAGCCGCTCGATCGCGCGCGGGTCGTCGCTCGTGAACGCGGCGAAGGCGCGGCGCCCGAGGTCCAGCTGTCGGGCGGTGACGCGCGCTCGCGTGGGGAAGAGCGACGCGAGCTGACCGGGGCCGAGCTGGCCCAGCCCCATGAAGCCGGGCATGCCCGGGAACTCGCCGATGCAGACGAGCGAGAGCGCGGTGTGGCCGCGATCGCGCTCGGCGAACCACGCGAGATGGCGGGCGAGCAGGAGCTGGTCGAAGAGGTCGTGCTCGCACCAGATCACGACCTCGTCGTGCTCCGGAAAGCGCTCCAGCGCCGCGTCCCACCGTTCGACGGTGCGCAGGGCGTCCTCGTACGTCGCCCAACCCGCGCCGGCGATGAAGCGCGAGCGGACCTCGCGCCAGCGTTCGGGGCCGACGGCGAGCGGCGGCACCGGGCCCTCGTACAGCACGTCCGCCCACACGGCGAACGTGCCCGGCACGCCCGAGCGCTCGAGCGGCAGCCGCGTCGCGTCGCCGTTCAGGACGTGGAGCATCGGCGTCCCGTCCACCGCGCGCCGCGGATTCGCTTAACGCTTCGCGGCGCGCTCCACCACCCCCACAGAACCACGCGGCCCACCGCTCCGCGTTCGGGCGCGTGCTCGTCGAGCAGCCGCTGCTGCAGAACGTGATCGCCGTCCTGTGCGTCGAGGCGGCGGCGGCGCTGATCGCGGCGCTGCGCCTCGCGCGCGCCTTCGACGAGGGCGACGAC
>CAMLIT010000116.1 GCA_946480295.1 uncultured Gemmatimonadota bacterium | reverse complement strand
GCCGCGGGGGGGGGGGGTGCGGGCGCCCCTGGTGTGCGCGGGCCGGCGGGGGGGCGGCGGCCCGCGGCCCCGCCGCGGCCCGCCCGCCCGCGGCGCGCGCCCGTCGTGTCCCGCGAGCGAACCGGGGTGTCCGGTCCGCGGGTCGAGGTCACTGCTTCTTGAACACCATGGCGTAGCCGGACTCCGTCGCCGTCATCGTGGTGCCGCTGACGCTGGCGGTGCCGGTCGATCCGTCGCTCCACGTGAGCGTGATCGCCGTGCCGCTCAGCACGTAGGTGCCGGCGCTCGCGTCCGACTGCGTCGTCGTCTGGCCGTTCGACGTGGTCCTCGTCTCCGTCGCCTCCGTGAAGCTGCCGCTCGCGGAGAAGGTGATGACGTCGCTCGTGATGTCGACCTGATCGGTCCCGCTCTGATATACCGTGAAGGGCAGGTTGGCGCCGTTCACGGTCTGGAGGCTCCAGTTGCCGGCCATCGACGAGGAGGTCGGAGCCGTGCTGCTGTCGCCGCCGCAGGCACCGAGTACGACGAGCGTGGAGAGGGCGAGTGCCGAGAGGAGTCGTTTCATGTCGCTGATGTCCTGGGGGTGGGTGGGCCGGGCGGCCGGCGCGGCGGCGACGCCAGGCGCGGCGGCGCCGCGGCGCTGCTCGTTTGGCGCCTGGCGGGTGGGATACCTCGAGGTCTCAACAGCCCTGCTGCAACACAGACGACCGACGTGCCGCCCGGTTGCGCGCGTTTGGCGTCCCGGGGCGGCGTCCACCCCGTGTCTCAGAGCTGTCTTATGAGAACCGGTCAGATTGGCGGGATCGAGCGGGCGAGTGCGGCCGGGGCTCAGCCCCCCGCCGGCTGCCCGGCCCGCGGCGCAAGCACCTGCCGCACCGCCTGCGCGAGCCCCTGCGCCGTGAAGGGCTTCTCGACGAAGATGCATCCCGGCTCGAGCATGCCGCGTCGGATGATCTCGTCGTCGGTGTAGCCCGACATGTACAGCACCGCGACCTGCCTGCCGGCGCGTCGGAGCGATTCCGCGAGATCGCGTCCGCCCAGCTCCGGCATCACCGCGTCGGTGATCAGCGCGTCGATGCGCCCGGCGTGCTCGTGCGCCACGTCCAGCGCCTCGCGGCCGTTGGACGCCTCGAGCACCGTGTAGCCAAGCCGCTCCAGGATGCGCCGCGCCGCCGCGCGCACGCCCGCCTCGTCCTCGACGAGCAGCAGCGTCTCGCTCGCGCCCATGCGCGCCGGCACCGACGCGTCGGCGTCGATCGACCCCGTGCCCGCGACTCGCGGCAGGTGGATCCGGAAGGTCGTGCCGCGCCCCGGCGCGCTCTCCGCCCAGATGAAGCCCTCCGACTGCCTGATGATGCCGTAGACCGTCGCCAGGCCGAGCCCCGTCCCCTGCCCCGGGCCCTTGGTGGTGAAGAAGGGCTCGAAGATCCGCTCGAGGGTGGCCGGGTCCATCCCGTGGCCGGTGTCCGTCACGACCAGCTGCACGTAGTCGCCGGAGGGCAGCTGCCGGTGCCCATCGACACGGACGTGCGCCGTGGCGATCGTCAGGCGGCCCCCCTTCGGCATCGCGTCGCGCGCGTTCACCGCGAGATTCACGATCACCTGCTCGATCTGCCCCGGATCCGCCATCACGTGGCCGACGCCCTCCTGGAGGTGGAGCACGAGCTCGATGTCCTCCCCGATCAGGCGGCCGAGCATGCGGCACATGTCGGTGATCGTCACCGTGAGGTCCAGCTCGCGCGGCCGGAGCACCTGCCGGCGGCTGAAGGCGAGGAGCTGCCTGACGAGTGCGGTCGCCCGGTTCGCCGACCGCCCGATCTCGGCCACCTCCTCGTGACGCGGATCGCCGACGTCGATCTCCTCGAGGAGGAAGTCGACGTTCATCTTCATCACCGTGAGCAGGTTGTTGAAGTCGTGCGCGATCCCGCCGGCGAGGCGCCCCACCGCCTCCATCTTCTGCGCCTGGCGAAGCTGCTCCTCGAGGAGCCGTCGCTCGCTGACGTCGAGCACCGTGCCGAGCAGCGCGTCGCGCCCCTCGTACGTCACCGACGCGGCGTGGATCTCCAGCTCGATCGTCTGGCCGTCCTTGCGCAACGCCGGATAGGTGTCGTAGTCGCGAACCTCCGCGCCGTCGGCGCGGCGCCGGATCCGCTCCGCCATCTCCGCCGGCGCGCCGGCATGCACGAACACGCGCCCGGCATCCAGCGCGAGGAGCTCGTCCACCGTGTAGCCGAGCAGCTCCGCCAGACGCGGGTTCGCGTAGACGAAGCGGCCATCCTGGTAGACGTAGATGCCCGTGATCGCCTGCTCGGAGATGCCGCGGAAGAGCGCCTCGGCCTGCCGCTGCGGCGTCAGGTCCTCGCCGTAGACCATCACCAGGTCGGGCGTGGCGGCGACGCAGGTGAACACCATGCGCCGCAGCTCCCCCGTGCTCCGATAGCGGTAGTCCATCTCCTGGCGCACCGGACGCCCCGGCTCCCGCGCGGCGGCGTGAAAGCTCGCGATCACCGACGGCAGGTCGCCGTAGTACTCGGTGAGCGTGCAACCGAGGCGGCGGCGCATGTGGCCGCGGCTCTCCCGGTCCGCCGCCTCGTTGATCTCGAGCATGACGAAGTCGTCGCCGCGGCGGTGCCACGCCGCCGTCGGCAGCGGCAGCGCCTCGAACATCGCGCGGAGCCGCCGCTCCGAGAGGCGCAGCTCCTCCTCGGTCTGCGCGAGCCGCCCCGCATCGGCCGCCGTGCTTCCCGCCACGCCTCGCCGCCCTGGCGCAGCGTCGTCCAGCGCGAGCAGGATGACCGGCGCCTCCGCCGGATCACCGCGAAGGAGCCGGGCGTTGACGCGCAGCTCGCGGCGGTGGTCCGCGCCGTCGCGCACCACGATCCGCGCGTCGTCCACCGACGCGTGCGTCGGGACGACCTCCAGCAGCAGCTGGCGAAGCGTCGGCGAGTCCCAGCGCCCGTCGCCGACGTCGAACACGCGGCGACCGATCGCGTCCGCGGCCGGGATGGCGAAGGCCGCGGAGAAGGCGCGGTTCAGCCACACGACGCGCAGGTCCCCGTCGAGCAGCAGCAGCGGCTCGCGTGCCGCGTCGACGATCGCGGTGGCGTACGAGGCGATCCCGGACATGAGAAGCGGGGCTGGGGCGACGTGGCGCCAGGCGGGAGGGCGCCAGACGCGATAGTACTCGATAGGCGGCCGCGCGGCTAGGACCGGCCGCGAGGGTCGGAGCACCCGTCCCGGCGGCGCCGAGCGACGTGACCTGCGTCACCATGTGACGCGTGGGCCGATGCCGGCAGTCAGTGCAGCGGAACCAACGCATCCGATCCGGCGGCCACGACGGCGCCGGCGGTTCTTTCACCGAGGTATCATGACTCACAACACTGTTCGCTTTCTTCGCAGCGTCGCGATGATGGGCCTCGCGCTCGCCGCCGCCTGCTCCGAGAACCCGACCGCCGCGGCGCCGGGCCACATCTCGCTCCTCCTCACGGACGCGCCGGGCGACTTCGCGCACGCCGTCGTGACGATCGACAGCATCTCCCTGCAGGGCAGCGGCGGCCAGCACGTCCTGCTCGACACCGCCGTCACGACCGATCTCCTCACCCTCGCCAACACCACCGCCGACCTCGTGAAGGATGCGGTCGTGCCGGCGGGCACGTACTCGCAGCTCCGCTTCTTCATCAGCGGCGGCTACATCGAGGTGGAGAACGCCGACGGCTCGACGAGCATCTATGCCTCGTCGCCGACCTACGCCGGGCTGCCCGCCGGCGCCACGGTCGCCGGCGCGCTGCAGATGCCGAGCTATGCGCAGTCGGGGCTGAAGGTGAACCTGCCGGGCGGCAGCGTCGCGCTCGACGCGAACGCGAAGATCCTGCTCGTCGACTTCAACGTCGCCCAGAGCTTCGGTCAGCTGGCTGGCGGCTCCGGCCAGTGGGTGATGACGCCGGTCCTCGCCGCGACCAACTTCACGGCGACGGGCACGGTGACGACCTCCGTGACCCAGGCGGACACGGTGACGCTGCCCTCCATCAACGCCAAGGCGCTGACGCTGGCGTCGTTCAACGCCGTGCTCACGAGCGCGAGCGGCGCGCGGTCGGTCGTGGCGCTCACGGACAGCAACGGCGACGGGACCTACGAGGCGGCGCTGCCGTTCGTCGTGCCCGGCACGTATCAGCTGTCGCTCGAGCCGCCGTCGGATAGCGTGCAGATCACGACGGATCCGGCCCAGCCGGTGACGGTGACGGTGTCGTCGGGGCAGTCGGCGGCGCAGGCGTTCGTGGTGACCTCGGCGCACAAGTAGGCGCGTCGGATCGCGGCACGCGCGACGCTGGTCGCGCGTGCCGCTGGTCGCGTGTGGGTCGGGGGGGGCGCCGGAGGCGGCCCCCCCGTCGGCGTTCACCACAACGCGGGCACCCGGCCAGCCATCGCTCCGCGTCGGCGCGCTCGCGGAAGACGCGGACGTGAATGCCCTGCCCCTCCCCGTACATCTCGTACATGCGCATCATGCCGAACAACAGGTCGGTCCGGGCCAGCACGGCGACGCATGTCCGATCCGTGTGCGGAACCCGAGCCGCCGCCTCGACCATCGCCCGCACCTCGGCGGACGTGAACGGCACCGCCGTGCCCTCGTACAGCGCCAGGCGATGGTACTCCGGCCGGATGCGTGGATCGCTGCGCAGCGCCGAGAAGCACGTCATGATGTCGGCGTGGGTGAAGCCCTCCCGAATGGTGATCTCGACCAATCGGCGCGCGTCGTCCACGGTGTACGTGACCGGTGTTTCGGGCATGGGGTGCGGTCGGAAGTGCAGCGGAGCATAACGCCCACGCCCGGCCACGTGAAGCCCTGGACGCTCGGGTGTCGGCCATCGCCCGGCGTTTCCGTGCCGATGGCGTGGTCGTCCTCATCGATGGGCCGAACAGGGCGCGATGTTCCGGGGACGCACACGATCGACGGTCACCTCCTGCGCTGATGTCTTCCAGTCCTGACAGCGAAATCGCCGCCATCGACGAGGGGGCCGCTCACCAGAAGGCCGGCCGCCTGGATCACGCGCTGCGCTGCTACGCGCGGGCTGCGCGCGCCGCGGATCCGCGCATCGTCGCCGAGGCGCTCCGGCGCCAGTCGAGCGTCCTGCGGCAGCGTGCCCGATGGGAGGAGGCGATCGATGCGGCGCGGGCCTCGGGCGAGCTCGCGGAACGGGCCGGCCTGGCCGACCTCGTCGTCGAGGCCGTGCATGCGGAAGCCACCGTCTACCAGGCCCGCGGCGCATTCGCGGAGGCCGTGCGACTCTTCGAGCGCGTCCTCTCCCTCCCCGCCACGCCGCGGGTCCATGCGAGCGCGCACCAGAACCTGGGCGCGATCGCGGCCGCGCAGGGCGACTTCGCCTCGGCTCGGCCTCGATTCCACGCGGCGGCCACAGGCTTTCGCCGGGCCGGCTACGCGTTCGGTGAAGCGACCGTCTACAACAACTTCGGCCGGGCCGCGCTCGATCACGGCCGCTTCCAGCTCGCCGACGACCTGTTGCGCCAGGCGGCCGCCGCGGCGAGGGACGTCGCCGACAGGGACCTGGTGGCGCTCGTGATGATGAATCAGGCGGAAGCGCGCCTGGGCCTCGAGCGGCCGGCTGACGCCCTGCCGCTCGCCGAGGAGGCACTGGAGCAGTTCATGTCGGCGGGCCACGTCTCGCGGCAGATCGAATGTCTCCGCGTCATCGGCGACGTCATGCGCGCGCAGGGTGACCACGCGAGCGCCGTCGCCTGCTACGAGCACGCCTGCCAGCTGGCGGAGGAGAATCACGCGGAGGCGGAGATCGCGAAGCTTCGCCCGCGGCTCGCTCCGCCGGGCGCTCGCGAGTAGCCGAGCGCCTTCACGCGCCCGCCGACGAGAACGCGCCCCGACCTGGCCAGGTCGGGGCGCGTTCTCGTGATGGCGAACCGCTCGCCGGACGATGCGCAACCGCTAGTACATGAACCCCGCGCCTGGATCGGTGGGTACCAGCTCCGAGATCGCGTAGCCCGACAGGTGATTCGTCGCGAAGACCACGCGATGGAGCGCGCGAATGTCGACGCCGCCCATGAACTGCAGCCCCTTCCGGCTCTGCGGGTCGATGTACCAGGCGCCGAAGCTCTGCGAGAGGGAGTCCGTGGCGGCGGCACAGCGCGAGTAGTCGACCGTGATCGCGACGGGCCGCTTGAACACGTAGTGCGCCACCCCGTCGGCATGCACTTCGACCTGCATGAGGTCCGATGCGGGGAGCGCGAACGTGAAGCTCGTCGGCACCGGCACCGCGCCCGGCGGCACGGCCAGCGCGCTGCCGGCGAGCCTGAGCACACCGCCTTCCGGCCCGATCACCGCGGACGCGCTCTGCGCGACCGTGCTCGGACAGGAGAGATAGGTCGGCGTCGACGCCGACGAAGTAGCCAGACGAGCGGTCGCCGGCTCGGACGTGCCGAGCTGCGCGACGCGTGGAGAGGTGGCGCGAGGCGCATCGCTGCACGCGCCAAGCATCGCGGAGGCGAGGATGGCGGCCAGGACGCACCTGACGCGGGAGGAGACGACGGACATCTGTTCGCGGGTTGCACGGTTTGGCGGCGCGACATGCGGCCCCGCCACGCAGCTACGCCGAGCTGCTCGCGGGGACATCGCGCCGGGAGGAATCTCTCGAATGAATCGGTGTTCAAGGAGAGTATCGGCCGAGTTCGCCGGCACTGAAGCCTCACGAGGCCTCAACGGACGCGAGGAGACGCCGGCTGTTGCGCGTATCGTCAGCAGTCGTCGTCGTTTGGCTACCAGGAGCGTCCCTGACGGATGATGGAGATCAGCGAGTTGGCCGCGCGGCGCGGCCCGGAAGAGGCGCTGCGAATCAGCGAAGGGATGTTCAGCGCGGCGTTCGAGGACGCGGCCATCGGCATGGCGGTCAAGGACCTGCGCGATGGACGCTGGCTGCGCGCCAACAGGGCGCTCTGCGAGATGCTCGACTACGGCGAGGCCGAGCTCACCCGCCAGACGGTCGAATCGCTCACCCATCCCGACGACCTGCCGCGGAACCTGGAGCTCCTGCGGCAGGTCGCAACGGGCGAGTGCACCAGGGTCCGCCTCGAGAAGCGGCTGCTCCGGCGGGGCGGAGCGCCCGTGTGGGTGGACATGAGCGCGTCGGCCGTTCGCGACTCCGGCGGCGCGCCCCTCTACCTCGTCGCGCAGTTCCAGGACATCTCGAAGCGCAAGGCGGCCGAGCAGGCGCTGTCGCAGCGCGAGCGGCTCTTCCGCACCCTTCACGATCACGCCGCCGTCGGGTTCGTGCTCGCGGATGCGAGCGGCCGCTTCCTCCAGGTCAACCCGGCCTTCTGCCAGATGCTCGGCTACACCGAGGCGGAGCTCCGCGAGCACTCGGCGTGGGACGTCGTCCACCCGGATGACCAGGCGCTGCAGCGGCAGATCCTCACGGGGCTGCTCACGGGCGCGGTCCGCTCGGAGATCACGGAGAAGCGGTACGTCACGAAGGGCGGCCGGACCGTCTGGGGGCGCACGACGGCGACCATCGTCCCGGGCGCGGACGGCACGGGAGTGCGACTGGTGGCGGTGATCGAGAACATCACCGATCGCAAGCAGGCCGAGGATGCACTTCGCGAGAGCGAGGCTCGTTATGCGCACGTGGCCGCGAACGTCCCCGGCATCGTCTACCAGTTCGTCTACCGCCCCGACGGCACGAAGGGTTACACCTTCGTGAGCGACGGCATCCGGGCCCTGTTCGGGATCGAGCCGGACGCCGTGCTGCAGGACTCGAACGTGCTCCTCAACCTGCTCCCCCCCGAGGAGCGCGAGGACTTCGCCGCGTACGCCCGCGCGACCGCCGACGCCGTCGGCTCGTTCCGCTGGGAAGGGCGCGTGGTGCTGCCGTCGGGGGAGGAGCGAATCGTCCATATCGTCGCGCGTGACAAGCGCCTGCCGGATGGCGGCATCGGCTCGGACGGCATCGTCGTCGACGTCACCGAGCTGCGTCGTTCGGCCGAGCGACTCGAGGCGAGCGAACAGCGCTACCGCTCGCTCTTCGATCGGAATCCCGATGCCGTGTTCTCCCTCGACACGGAGGGCCGCTACACGAGCGCGAACGATGCCTGCCTGTCGATCTCCGGGTACGAGCGGGAGGAGTTGATCGGGCGGTCGTTCGAGCCGCTCGTGCATCCCGACGACCTCGAGCGCGTCGGCGCCGCGTTCCGCGCCAACCTCGGCGGCGCGGCGACCCACGTGGAGCCGCGCATGCGCCGGAAGTCCGGGGACGTCGTGCAGGTCTCGGTGACGAGCATGCCGATCATGGTCGGCGGGCAGGTGGTCGGCGTCTTCGGCATCGCCAAGGACCTGACGGCGCAGCGAGAGCTCGAGCGCCAGCTTCGGCAGGCCCAGAAGATGGAGGCGGTGGGCCGGCTCGCCGGCGGCGTCGCGCACGACTTCAACAACCTGCTGATGGTGATCAAGAGCTACACGGGCTTTCTCGCCGAGGAGCTCGCGGATGACTCGCCGGCGCACGCCGATCTCGTCGAGATCGGCAACGCGTCCGATCGCGCCACGGCGCTCACGCGCCAACTCCTCGCCTTCAGCCGCCAGCAGGTCCTCCAGCCGCGACGGCTCGGACTCAACGGGGTCGTATCGTCGCTCGCGACGATGCTGCACCGCGTGATCGGCGAGGACATCCGCCTGGAGACGCAACTCTCGCCCGCCGTCGGTGACATCCACGCGGATCCCGGGCAGCTCGAGCAGGTGCTGATGAACCTGGCCGTGAACGCCCGCGACGCCATGCCCGCGGGCGGAACGCTTCGACTCAGGACCGAACCCAGGGTCGTGGATGCGATCGAAGCGATGTCGCACGAGGGGCTCTCGGCGGGACGATACGCCGCCCTGGTGGTCGAGGACACGGGGGTGGGCATGGAACCCGCCGTGCTCTCCCGCATCTTCGAGCCGTTCTTCACGACGAAGCTGCCAGGCCAGGGAACGGGACTCGGGTTGGCGACCGTGTATGGCATCGTGCAGCAGAGCGGCGGCTCCGTGTACGCGGACAGCGCGCCTGGAGAGGGCAGCCGATTCACCGTGCTCCTGCCGCAGCTCGAGGATGCCGTCACGGGATCCGGCGCGTCGGCCGAGTCGGCGACCGCGCCACGCGGCAACGAGATCATCCTGCTCGTGGAGGACGATCCGAGGGTACGAGCCGTCGTCCGGCGGCTGTTGCAGACGCAGGGCTACACGGTGCGTGAGGCGGCGGACGGCGCGGAAGCCGTTCGCTTCGCCGCCTGGCCGGAGGAGCGCATCGACCTCGTGCTCACCGACATCGTCATGCCCGGGCTGAGTGGCCGGGACCTGGTGCAGGAGCTCTCCAGCGTCCGCCCCGGCCTGCGTGTGCTGTTCATGTCCGGCTACACCGACGACGAGATCCTCCGTCGAGGTCTCATGCAGCCCGGAACGGCGTTTCTCCAGAAGCCGTTCTCCCGTGCGCGCCTCGCGGACGCGGTGCGGCAGGTGCTCGACGCACGGGCGGACGGGATGCGCTGAAGCGCGCTCTCCCGCCGCTCTCTCGATGCCGATATCCTACGAGGTCGATCCGAGTCGCCGCCTGATGCTGCTGCGCGGCCACGGTGTGCTCAGCATGTCCGAGCTGGCCGAGGCGCGCGCGCGCGGCGCCGCCGATCCCGCGTTCGACGCCAGCTATGCGACGCTCGTCGACTTTCGCGGCGTCACGGCGATCGACCGACGCCTGAGGCTCATTCGAGAGCTGGCGGAGCGACCCGTGGTCGCGCGGAACGCTCGCCTGGCGATCCTGCCGCCGCCGAGACAGCCGTGGGGGCTGGCGCGCCTGTTCGTCGCCTACGCGCAACTCATGGGGCGCCCGGTGGAGATCTTCACCGACGTCGAAGAGGCGGAACGCTGGCTCGGGGTACCACCTGGCGCGTCGAGCTGACGCCCCACGGCTACATCGGACGGACGCCGTTCGGCGAGCCCTGCACGGAAGCGATGCCGCCGATCAGCGAGCTCGCTGCGAGGAGGCCGTGTTCGCGGTAGCCGCGTACACCACCTTGCCACCGATGATCGTGTACAGCACCCGCGTGCCCGGGATGCTGTCCGCCGGCACCGTGAGGATGTCGCGCGAAAGCACCGTGATGTCCGCCAGCTTGCCCGGCGTCAACGTGCCCTTCTCGTCCTCCTCGAACGCCGCGTAGGCCGCGTCGCGCGTGTACGAGCGCAGCGCCTGCTCGCGCGTCATCGCCTGGCCGGGGAAGAAGGTGCTGCCGTCCTTCAGCCGGCGCGTCACCGAGCACGCGTAGTTCGGGATCGGGTCCTCGTCCTCCACCGGCACGTCCGTGCCGTTGGCGATCGTCGCCCCCGACTTCAGCAGCGACTGCCAGACGTACGCCCCCTCCCTGGCCCGCTCCTCACCGAGGCGCTTGACGACGTACGGCCCGTCGGAGCACGCGTGGATCCCCTGCATCGACGCGATCACGCCGAGTCGCGCGAAGCGCGGGATGTCCGTCGGGAGCAGGTGCTGCGCGTGCTCGATGCGCCAGCGCAGATCCCGCGCGTCCGGATGCGCCCTCTCCAGCGAGTCGATGAGGTCGAGCACCTCGTGGTTGGCGCGGTCGCCGATCGCGTGCACCGTGATCTGGTAGCCGTCCTTGCCGGCGAGCTCCGCGATCGCGCGGATCTTCGCCATCGGCGTGACGTTGAGGCCCGTCGTCCCCGGCGCGTCGTCGTACGGCTTCGTGAACCACGCGGTGTGCGTGCCGAGCGCGCCGTCGGAGGTGATCTCGCCGATCGCGCGGATCGTCAGGTGCGCGTCGCTCGCGTCGATCGTGCGGAACCTCGGGAGCTGCGCCGCCAGCTCCGCGAGGTCGCCGCTTCCCACCATCGCGTAGAGGCGGATCGGCAGCTTCCCCTCCCCCGCCATCTTCCGGAAGAGCGCCAGCGTCTCGAACGACTCCCCCTGGTCCTGAAAGCTCGTGATGCCCTTCCGGATCGCGTCGCGCGCCGCGAGCTCCACCTGCCGCTCGGCGCGCGCTTCGCGCTCCGCGGGCGAGCGCTGCGCGTCCGCCCGATCCATGATGCGCGTCACCAGCTCCACCGCCGCGTCCTGCAGCGCGCCGATCGCCACCCCGTGCGCGTCGCGCACGATCAGGCCACCCGGCGGGTTCGGCGTGTTCGGGCCGATCCCCGCGAGCTTCATGGCGAGCGCGTTGACGATCGCGCCGTGCCCGCTCGCATGCTCGAGGTACACCGGGTTGCGCGGCGACGCCGCGCTCAGCGTCGTGTTGTACGGCAGCCCCTGGATCGCCGGCCGCGGCGGCCGGTCCCACTTCTCCTGGTGCCACCCGCGGCCGACGATCCACTCGCCCGGCTTCGCCGCCGCGGCCGCCTTGCGGACCATGGCGACGATATCGCTCCACGCGTGCGCCTTCGTGAGATCCAGCTCCATCAGCGACTGGCCGAGCCCCATGAAGTGCCCGTGGGACTCGATGAAGCCCGGCACCGCCAGCGCGCCGTGCAGGTCGATGACTCGCGTGCGCGGCCCGACGAGCGGAGCGACCTCGGCGTCGCTGCCGACGGCGACGATCCGGCCGTCGCGAGCGGCGAGGGCGCGCGCCTCGGGGTGGGCCGGGTCCACCGTGACGATCCGGCCGTCGCGGAGGACGAGGTCGGCGGGGCGCGAGCTCGCCTGGGCGGAGGCGAGGGCGGGCGACAGGAGGGCGAGGAGAATCCAGGCCAGCGCCGAAGGGCGGGCCGGTGAGATGCGCATCATTGCCAGACGGGGATGGGGTCGAGAGGATCGTACCCCGTGCCGACAGCAGCGGCAAGCGTCCCGAGTCGCGGAAGGCCGCCGGAGCGGAAAGCACGACGCCCCGCACCACCGAAGTGATGCAGGGCGTTAGCTTTATCGAGTTGCCCCTCCTGGGCTCGAACCAGGACTCTTCTGATCCAGAGTCAGACGTGTTGCCAGTTACACCAAGGGGCAATGGCTCCGTCCACGAACCCGTTACCGGGTCCGTGGAACCCTCGTAAAATAGCGGCCTATCACAGGCCGATCAACCCCTCGCAGCCTCGACAGACCCGGGATGCCCTCGCGCTCCAGCGCACCAAAACGCCGCGCCCGCTTCACCTTACGCAGCCGCTCCCGGCTCGCTCTCGCCGCGCCCGCCACCGTCGTCGCCCTGGCCGGCGTGCTCGGCCTCGCCTCGTGCAGCAACGCCGTCCGCGCCTTCGGATCGACCACGATCTCCGCGCGCGCCCACGCCGACGCGCTCTTCACCGCCTTCGCCGACCGCTTCACCGACGTCGTCCGCAACCGGAAGTACGACGTCGCCCGCGAGAAGCTCGCGCGCTCGGCGTTCGTCCCCTCCCGTGTCTTCGACGACACGGCCGTCTGGACGGGCGCGCCGAGCGCGGCCAGCCGCACGCTCCTCATCCGCGGCGACCTGGCGGACGGGCACTATCATCTGGACGCCCTCCCGACGGTGCCGCTGCCTCAGCACGCGGGGGACAGCCGCCACGCGATCACCCTCACGAGGACCGATGGGAAGGTCTACACGTGGGACACGACGGTCGAATTCGGCGTCGGCGAGCTCACGGCGAACGATGTCGGCGACATCTTCGACGCGCTCTTCGCGACGGCGGACGGAGGGAGCGAGCGTGAGCTGCGCGCGGACTACCGCGCCGCCTTCCCGCACACGGCGTCGGTGCTCGGGCAGCTCTTCTCGGTGGACTCGCTGCGCCCGACGCGGCTCGGCGACGGGAGCACGATCCTCAGCGTCGGCTTCACCGCGCACCCACAGCAGCTCCGCGACCGCTTCCCGGCGTTCGCGCAGTACCTGTCGAAGTACCTGCTGCCGACGCGTTATCGCTTCACCCTCACCGACGCCGGCGGCGCGCCCTGGTTCGAGCTCGCCGCGCTGGACGGCCTGACGACGCTCCGCTTCCGCGAGCTGCACGGGCACCTGGTGCCACTCACGGGGGCGGCGCGGCCGATGCCGGACACGCTGCACCTGAAGGTGGACCTCGCGCTCAAGGTGAGGATGTTCACGATCGGGATGCACGACCTGGACATGGACTTCTACGTCACGCACGCCGCGCACGAGCGGGCGTGGACGATGGTCGCGCGGCGCGAGCCGCAGTGGGACCTGCCGTTGGCGACGGAGCGGCTGCTGCGCGCGCCGCTCCGGCGACCGTTCCAGGGGGTGGGGGCGATCTTCCGGCTCGACGTGCGTGACGCGGACGGGGGGCAGACGCTGCTCACGCGCTACTCGCACCTCTCGGTCGAGGAGAGCGCGATCATGCGCTTCATCGGCAGCCTCGGGGCGCACGCGGTGGGCGACTTCTCCGACCGCTCGGAGCGGGAGGAGGCGATCTTCCTCCGCGAGGCGTTCCTCGCGCTGGACGCGGACGCGCGGGGGCTGCTCGCCAGCAGCGGCACGGGGCAAAAAGAAAACGCCGCGGATCGCTGATCCACGGCGCTCATCCTTCCTTCCGGCAGTGGCTCCGGAGCTGCCACGCGCGCTGTCATTGGAACTCTCCGTCCTACCGAACAGCGGCGGGCATCAGTCCGAAAAGCCAGTTCTGTGCCACCCGATCCGTCGCGGCGTGCGCCGCGCATGGAGCTGAGGGGAATCGAACCCCTGACCTCTGCAGTGCGATTGCAGCGCTCTCC
>CAMLIT010000115.1 GCA_946480295.1 uncultured Gemmatimonadota bacterium | reverse complement strand
CCGGCGCCGCTCGTTTCGCGCCGCGCGGGTCGCCCGCGGCCCGCGGCGCGGGCGGGGCACCGGCGTGGCGGCGGGCGGGCGTGGGGCGGCGCGCCCGCCGGCGCGCCGCTCATGCGCGCGGACGCGTCGCCTGCGCCAGTCGTGCGCGCACCCGGCGCGCGCGGCGCCAGAGCGTCAGCGCGTACGCCGTGTACAGCACCGCCGCGACGATATAGGCCGCGTGATAGTAGGCGCTCGTGTCTGGGGGCATCATCGCGCGCCCTCCCCCTCGATCCGCGCGAGCGCGTCGCGCATCAGGCCATAGCGGTAGCGCGCCCGGATGAGCGCGATGCAGAGCAGCACGAACGCGCCGAACGAGAGGAGCAGCGTCACCAGCATGTCGTTGGGCAGCGACGGCCGGTCGGGCTTGAGCACGATCGGCATCGGGTGGAGGGTGCGGAACAGGTAGACGCTCAGGTGGATGAACGGGATGAGCAGGGCGCCGAGGATCCCGAGCACCGCCGAGAAGCGGGCGCGCATCGCCGGATCCTCGACCGCGCCGCGCAGCACCAGGTAGCCGGCGTACACGAACCAGAGGAAGAGCGTCGCCGTGAGCCGCGCGTCCCACGTCCACCACGTCCCCCAGATCGGCTTCCCCCAGATCGGGCCGGTGGTGAGCACCACCGTCGTGAAGAGGAGGCCGACCTCCGCCGAGCTCTCGGCGAGCCGGTCGGCGCGCTCGTCGCGCAGCCACAGGTAGACGATGGAGGTGACGGCGACGATGGAGAAGGCGATGTACGCATTCAGCGCCGCCGGCAGGTGCAGGTAGTAGATCTTCTGCGCCAGCCCCTGCTTCGCCTCCATCGGCGTGAAGAAGATGGCGCGCACGTACGCGCCGATGACGGCGAGGACGGCGACGCCGAAGAACCAGTCGAAGATCGGGCGCGCGACCGCGGTCGGCGCCGCCGTGAGCGGCGGCACCCCGGCGTCGCGGGTCGAAACGGGGGGAACGGTGGTCATTCCTCGAGAGTGAACGGAAAGGCGAGCGTGCACGCGACGACGAAGACGATGTCGAACGCCACGAGGATCCTCAACCAGGGCCACGCCTCGCTCACCGGACGGCCGGCGAGCAGCCTGGCGGTGGCCTGCGCCGCCGGCATCACCACGGGCACGAAGAACGGCAGGCTGAGCATCGGGAGAAGCAGCTCGGCCAGCCGCGTGTTCACGGCCATCGAGCTGAAGAGCGTGCCGACTGACACGAGGCCGACGGCGGCGAGCAGGGCGATCCCCGCCATCACCCCCGCCACGCGCAGGAAGGGCACGTTGTAGAAGAGCGCGACCGCGGGGATGGCGATCACCTCGATCCCGGCGACGAACACCAGGTTCGCGATCGCCTTGCCGAGATAGATCGCCTCGCGGTCCACCGGCGAGACGAGCAGGCCGTCCATCGCCCGCTCGGTGACCTCGACGCCGAAGCCGCGCTGCAGCCCCAGCAGCCCGGAGAAGGTGAAGATCACCCAGAGCACGCCGGGCGCGAGGTCCATCGCCGAGACGGCGGTCGCGTCCCAGGCGAAGTAGAAGATGCAGAGGGCGAGGAGGGCGAAGACGAGGGCGGAGAAGAACGCCGTCCGCGTGCGGAACTCGATCGTGAGATCCTTCCGCGCCACGAGCCACGCGGCGGCGAGCACGCCCGGCGGCGACGCCGGCGCGACGGGCGGCGGCGGGGTGGAGGGCGTCGGCGGGGGCGAATCGATGACCGGTGCGCTCACGCCTCCACCTCCATCAGCGCGCGGTAGCCGGCGACGTAGTCGGCCGCGTCGACCTCGGCGCACGCGTCGTAGCGGAGGAAGCGCCCGGCCTGCATGATCGCCGCGTGGGTCGCGAGGGCGAGCCCCTCTCCCACGTTGTGGGTGACGAGCACCAGCGTCGCGCCGGCGGCGCGCAGCCGCTCGAGCATCGCCGTCAGCGCCGCCGACCCAGCGGCATCGAGCCCCGTGTACGGCTCGTCGAGGAGCACGACGCGCGGCTCGTGCACCGTCGCCCGCGCGATGGAGACGCGCTGCTGCATCCCGCGGCTGAGGGCCCGCACGGGCGTCTCGGCGCGGTCGAGGATTCGCATGGCGGCGAGCGCGCGCTCGGCGGCGGCGCGCGGGTCGGCGAGGCCGTAGAGGCGCGCGGCGAACTCCACGTTCTCGCGCGCCGTGAGCGGGCCGTAGAGCATGCTCTGGTGCGAGATGAGCCCCACCTGCGCCCGCACCGCGCCGTCGCCGCGCAGCGGCTGGCCGCCGATGCGTGCGCTGCCCGATGTCGGCTTGAGCAAGCCGGCGAGCAGGCGCAGGAGGGTCGTCTTTCCCGCCCCGTTCGGGCCGAAGAGCGCCAGGCAGTCGCCGGCCTGGAGGTGCAGGTCCACCCCGTTCACCGCGCGGCGCCCGCCGAAGGCGCGCGTCAGCCCCTCCGCTTCGACGACGGCGGTCACGCCGGGCTCGTGGAAGCGGCCGCGCGCGGGCGGCGGAGGCGGGGGTGCGGAGGGCGCATGCCGAATTATAAGCCGCGTGAGTGGCGCACGCGCGCGACGGAAGTGGGGATTCGCCGCCGCGCTCCCGGCTCATCCCCCGACGCCAGTCCGCCGAAGCCCGGACTGACAGCGGGAGGTGCCCCGCGGATCATGGAGAGCGACCGCGATGCCGCGATGGCCTCGCACTCCCACCGCTCGCAACCGATTCCGGTCATGCGACTCTCGACCATGCTGCTGCACCAGGTCCTCGGCTCGGCGAAGGACGCGCTCACGCCGGGGCACGACGGCACGCCGCGCGTGCCGTACGATCACGACGTCGCCCGGAACTACTCCGCGGAGATGGTCGCCGAGCGACGCGGCTACGTCGAGCGCCTGACGGGAGCGACGCTGGAGCACGTCAGCCGCTTCTCCTTCGACCCGAGCTGCGCGATCGGCCACGCCGAGAACTTCACCGGCGTCGCCCAGATCCCGCTCGGCTTCGCCGGCCCCGTGCGCGTGAACGGCGAGTTCGCCCAGGGCGACTTCCTCGTCCCCCTCGCCACCTCCGAGGGCTCCCTCGTCGCCTCGTACAGCCGGGGGATGAAGCTCCTCAACCTCGCCGGCGGCGTGCGGACGACGATCTCCGCCGACGCCATGCAGCGCGCCCCCGTCTTCGTCTTCGACTCGGCGCGCGAGGCGCGCGACTTCCGCGGCTGGGTCGCGGAGCACATGACGGAGATCCGCGCCGCCGCCGAGGCGACCTCGCACGTCGCGAAGCTCAAGGAGATCGAGTGCTACCTGGCGAACAAGTTCGCGTTCCTGCGCTTCGACTTCTCGACCGGCGACGGCGCGGGGCAGAACATGACCACGCGCGCCACCCTCGTCGCATCCCAGTGGATCTCGGCGAACAACCCGTCGGTGCGGAAGTTCTACCTCGAGTCGAACTTCGCGACCGACAAGAAGCCGTCGGCCATCAACTCCCTCCACACCCGCGGCAAGCGCGTCACCGCGGAGGCGACGCTGCCGCGCGCGCTCCTGCTCCAGCACATGCGCGTGGAGCCGGCGATGCTGCACGCGCACGGCGACATCGCCAACGTCGGCGCGCTCCTCTCCGGCGTGAACAACAACGGCTGCCACTCGGTCAACGGCATCACGGCCATGTTCATCGCCACCGGCCAGGACGTGGCGAACGTGGCGGAGGGCTCGGCGGCGCTCGGCTACGACGAGATCACGCCCAACGGCGATCTCTACATGTCGATCACGATCCCCTCCCTCATCGTCGCGACCCACGGCGGCGGGACGGGACTGCCCACGGCGCGGGAGTGTCTGGAGGTGCTCGGCTGCTACGGCCAGGGCAAGGTCAACAAGCTCGCCGAGATCGTCGCCGCGACGGTGCTCGCCGGCGAGATCTCGCTCGCGTCCGCGATCTCCGCGCTGGAGTGGGTCTCGGCGCACGAGCGATACGGACGACACAGGACCTAGATGAAGGACGGGGCCGCGGCGCATCGGAGCAGGGGCACGCCGCATCGGAAGCGGCGTCGGGAAGGGCGGCCGGTGGAGATCGGCCGCCTTGCCGTCCCGCGCCCTCCGAGCACGCTCCGTCGCTTCATCACCACGCAGCACCACCTGCTCGCCCTCGGCGCGGGCGCCATCGTCGCCGGCGGGGCGAAGCGCGGCAAGCGGGGCCTGCTGCGCCGCGCCCTCGCCGTCGTGCTGCGCCCCTTCATCCGCCGCGACCTCCGCCAGGAGCCCTTCCCCGTCCACTTCCGCCGCCGACTCGAGCTCCTCGGGCCGACCTACATCAAGCTCGGCCAGATCCTCAGCCTGCGCGAGGACATCCTCCCGCACTCCATCACGCAGGAGCTCAAGGGGCTGCTGAACGATCTCCCCGCCGTCCCCTTCGCCGTCGTCCTCCGCCAGATCGAGAACGACGTCGGAAAGTCCATCGGCGAGATGTTCCTCGACGTCGACGCCGAGCCGCTCGGCTCCGCCTCGATCGCCCAGACCCACCGCGCGACGACGGTGGACGGCGACGACGTCGTCATCAAGGTCGTGAAGCCGGGCATCCCGGCCACCCTCGAGCGCGACGCGCGCATCCTGCGCCTGCTCGGCGCGATCGTCAATATCTTCCTGCCGCGCTACCAGCCGCGGCGCATCATCGGCGAGTTCTGCGACTACACCCTCCGCGAGGTGGACCTCCGCCGCGAGGCGGACAACGCGGAGACCTTCACCGCCAACTTCGCCGACCTGCCCGACGTGGTCTTCCCCGCCGTCCACCGGCAGTACAGCGGGAAGAACGTCCTGACGATGCAGTTCCTCGGCGGGCTGCGCCCGGACTCGCTGGAGGCGCAGGCGCTGCCGCGCGAGCAGCGCCTGCGGCTCATCGACCTCGGGGCGCAGGCCATCATCCGGATGCTGTACCAGGACGGCATCTTCCACGCGGACCTGCACCCGGCGAACCTGCTCGTCCTGCCGCACACGAAGGTCGGCTTCATCGACCTCGGCATGGTCGGCCGCATGGACGGCGAGCTGCGGCGCACGATGATGTACTACTACTACTGCCTCGTCACCGGCGACGCGGAGAGCGCGGCGCGCTACCTCGGCGCCGTCGCCGTGGCGGGCCCGCGCTCCGATCCCGTCGGCTTCCGCCACGAGGTGGCCGAGATCTCGAGCCGGTGGAAGCTCGCCGCGACCTTCGAGGGGTACTCGCTCGCGCGGCTGATCCTCGAGTCGGTGACGCGCGGGGCGAAGTACAACATGTACTTCCCCGTCGAGCTGGTGCTGATGGTCAAGGCGCTCGTCACCTTCGAGGGCGTCGGCCACGTGCTGCTCCCCGGCTTCGACGTCGCCGACATCTCGCGCAAGCACATCCGGCGGATCTTCATCAACCAGTTCAACCCGATGCGCTTCGTGACGGAGGAGCTGCGGAGCGCGCCGGACCTGCTCGACGCCGCCGTGAAGATGCCCCTCCTCGTCACGGAGGGGCTGCGCGTGCTCGACCGCGCGATGCAGCGTCGCGCCGAGAATCCCTTCGCCGGCATCCGCGGCACGCTGATCGCCGGCTTCTGTCTGGTGGCGGGCGCCATCCTCATGTCCTTCGGGGCGCACTGGGGACTCTGGACGACGCTGTTCGTCGTCGCATTCCTGCTCGCCGTCAGGCGGGGAGGTGAGCCGTGAGCACCACCGTGGAGCGTCCGGCCTCCGTCGCCGCGCGCGCGCCGGCCGATCCCTTCGATGCGGGCTACACGCGCGCGTTCTGCGCAGACATCATGGAGTCCGTCAACGGGCACTGGTTCCGGCCCGTCCTCGTCGGCGGCGAGAAGCTGCCGACGCGCGGTCCGCTGATCATCGCGTCGAACCACAGTGGCAACGCCCTGCCGCACGACGGCATGTCGCTCGACGCGTTCCTCTGGGCGCGAGACGGCTACGACCCCGCCCTCAAGCTGCGGACCGTCTTCGAGCCGGCGCTGACGCTCGTGTGGTGGCTGCGCCCCTGTGGGTTGGATGACCTCTACCGTCGCGCGGGGTGCGTCGATCTCACCTTCGACAACTTCGAGCGCCTGCTCCTGCGCGGCGACCGCGTGCTGTACTTCCCCGAGGGCGTGCCGGGGATCGGCAAGGGCTTCCAGAACCGCTACAAGCTCCAGCCCTACCACACGAGCTTCGTGCTGCTCGCGGCGCGGCACCAGGTTCCCGTAGTGCCGCTCTACGTGATCAACGGCGAATGGGTGATGCCCTTCCATTTCACCCTCAAGCCGCTCGACCACCTGATGCAGCGCATCTGGCTCGTTCCCTTCCTCCCGCTCCCGGCGGGGATCCTCGCCTGCATCTTCCCCTTCCTCTGGTTCATCGCGTTCCCGGCGCGGCTCACCTTCGTCGTCGGCGAGCCGATCGACGTCGCCGCCGCGCTCCGAGCCGAGGGCGCGATCGACGCCGACGCGGCGACGCGCGACCAGCTCCGCGCCGCCACCGAGCGGATACGCCAGCAGATGCAGCGCGAGCTCGACGCCCTCGTCGAGCGGTACGGCGAGCGGCCGTACGACTGGCGCTCGCTGCTCCGGCACTTCCGCCAGGCGGGGCGGAAGTTCTTCAGCGTGTGGACCTTCGGGTGGCCGGTGGTCTACCACCGCTTCGAGCGCGACTGGGCGGGCCGTCCACCGGCCCGCAATCGCCTGCACGCCGTCCTGCGCGACTGGGACCTCGCGCTCTACTATCTCCCCTTCGGCTGGCCGCTGCTCTCGCTCGCGCGGATGTGCAGGAAGCCGCCGTATGGCTACCGCGGGCTGACCCGCGCGGAGCGGAAGGCGAAGCAGGGGAGCTACCTGTGGCGGCTCGCGGATCGGCCGCTGCCGGAGCGGGACGCGGACCCTATCTCTCGTCCGCGCTCGGTCCGTAGGTCGCGGGAACCGGTGCACCCGTCAGCCTGAGGTAGACGGTGAGCTGGCCGCGGTGATGGTACCAGTGGTTCAGCAGGACGTAGCGCAGCGCGTCGCGGCGCGTCATCACGAACACCTCGCGATCGCCGGCCATCCCGCGCCACCGGTCGGCGAGCGACGCGTCGTCCATCGCGCCGAGCACCTCGAGCGCGCGCGCGACGCTGTCGTCGAGCGTGGCCACGAGCTGCTTCACGCTCGACGCGCCGGGGCGCGGGATCGGCGCGGTCGCGTCGAAGGTCTCCTGGGCCGCCAGCTCGGCGATCGCGCGCGGGAGCGTGGCGACGTGCATCGCGAGCTGCCCGAGCGAGAGCGACCGCTCGTGCGGGCGCCACTCGAGACTTCCCTCGGGCACGCGCTCCAGCACGCGTCGCGTCGCCTCGGCTTCCCGCGTCAGCTCGGTGGTCAGGTCCTCGATGGTCGTCATGCCTCTCCTTCGCGTGGGTGGATGGTCATCTGCGGCGAGTGGGACGTGGAGCTCCGGGCGAGCGCCGTGCGGGTCGGGGAGGCCGCAGCGTCTCGAGATAGGCGCACAGCGCCGCTCCCGCGCGCGTCATGAGCTGCGGGTCCTGCGAGTACTTCCCCGTCCCCCAGATCCCCATCTGCGAGAACACGAACAGGGTCGCCGCGTCGTGCACGTCGACGTCCCCGCGCACGCTGCCCGCGCGCTGCCCCCGCTCGAGGGCGGCGGCGACGGTGGCGCGCCATCTCGCGTACAGGCCGTCGAGCCGCGTACGGAAGCCCTCGTCGAGCGGCGACATCTCCTGGGCGAGATTGTTCATCGGGCAGCCGTGGACCCAGTGCCCGCTCCCGATGTCCTCGGCGATGTACCGACGGACGCTCTGCTGGAGCGCCTCGACCGGATCGTCGGCCGTGGCGAGCGGATCGAGCCAGCGCCGGCGCATGAGCGGCGCGACGACCTCGTCGAGCAACGCGTAGCCCAGCGCCTGCTTGCCGGGGAAGTGGTGGAAGAGCGCACCCTTGGTGATCCCCGCGGCGGCGACGATGGTGTTGAGGCTCGCGGCCTGGAAGCCGTGGCGATGGACCTCGGCGAAGGTGGCCGCGAGGAGCTTTCGGCGGGTCGCGTCGGTACGGGCGGCGTGGGTGTCCGGCATGGCGATAACATACCGACTGGTCGGTATTGTCGTCAAGACCGCAGCTGGCGCGCTCTCGCCCTCACCCTCCCAGCTCCCTCGCCCGCCGCTGCAGCACCTCGCGCTCCCTCGCGTTCCCCGCCATCCCCGCCGCCCGCTCCAGCTCCATCCTCGCCTCGTCGTGCCGCCCGAGCTTCGCCAGGAGGTCGCCGCGGACCGCGGGGAGCAGGTGGTAGCGCTTGAGCGCCGGCTCGTCGGCGATGGCGTCCACGAGCTCCAGCCCTTCCGCCGGCCCGAACGCCATCGCCACGGCCATCGCGCGGTTCAGCTCCACCACCGGGGACGGCGCGAGCTGGGCCAGCGCGTCGTACAGCGCGGCGATGCGCGCCCAGTCGGTCTCCGCCGCCGTGCGGGCGCGCGCGTGGCAGGCCGCGATCGCCGCCTGGAGCGCGTACGGTCCGAGGGCGCCGCCCAGCGCCTCCGCGCGCGCGAGGGCGGCGAGCCCGCGCTGGATCAGCAGGTGGTCCCAGCGCCCGCGGTCCTGGTCGAGCAGGAGCACCGGCTCGCCGTCGGGGCCGACACGCGCATGCAGCCGCGACGCCTGCAGCTCCATCAGCGCGACGAGCGCCTGCGCCTCCGGCTCGTCAGGCACGAGCTCCGCCAGCACGCGGCCGAGCCGCAGCGCCTCCTCGCACAGCTCCGGCCGCACCCAGTCCTCGCCCGCCGTCGCCGCGTAGCCCTCGTTGAAGATCAGGTAGATCACGCCGAGCACCGACGAGAGGCGCGCCTCGAGCGCCGCGCCGCGCGGCACCTCGAAGGGCACGCGCGCCTCCGACAGCGTGCGCTTGGCGCGGACGATCCGCTGCGCGATCGTCGGCTCCGGGACGAGGTACGCCCGCGCGATCTCCGCCGTCGTCAGCCCGCCGAGCAGCCGCAGCGTGAGCGCGACGCGCGCCTCCGTCGACAGCACGGGATGGCACGCGGTGAACATGAGCCGCAGGAGGTCGTCGCCGATGTGGTCGTCCAGCGCCTCGTCGAGATCGCGCACGCTCGCCTCGTTGCGCTCGTCCAGCTCGTGCCCGAGCGCCTCGTGCGTGCGCTCGATCCGCCTGCCCCGCCGCAGCGCGTCGATGGCGCGGTGCCGCGCGGTGGCCGTGAGCCAGGCGCCGGGGTTGTCCGGCACTCCCGTCTCCGGCCACCGCTCGAGCGCCGCGACGAGCGCGTCCTGCGCGAGGTCCTCCGCCAGCCCGACGTCGCCGACGAGCCGCGCCAGCGTCGCGATCACCTTCGCCGACTCGATCCGCCAGACCGCCTCGATGCTGCGGCGGACGTCGGGAGCGGTCACGCCCGCCGCCAGCGTCCGCGGATCACCACGAGGAGCAGCAACCCGACCACGACGGGGAGGATCGCCGGCGCGAGCCCCATCGTCATGACGGTCACCGTCGTCGCGCCGATCATGATCCCGACGAGCCCTGCGGCGGCGAGGGGCGTGAGCCCCGGCCGGACGTGCAGCGCGCCGGGGAGCACCAGGCCGAGCGCACCGAGGATCTCGCAGCACGAGACGAACTTCAGGAAGAGCGGTGGGAGCGGCGAGACCTTCGCCAGCATCGCCGCGGGCATCGCCAGCTTCACCACGCCCGCGTACAGGAAGAGCAGCGCGAGCAGCGTCTGGAGCACCCACAGGCCGACGTTCTCCCGCCGCGCCCGCGCGTACACCGGCCCCGCCTCCACCGTCGCGGCCGCGCCGCGTCCGACACGCATCGTCCACATGATCGTCTCCTCCATGCCCGCTAACGCCGCGCGTTGGCGGCGATCTGCTCGCCGAGCCGCTGCTCCTGCGCGCGGAGCTCCGGCGTCAGGTTCGGCCCGAAGTCCTCGGCCTCGAAGATCTGCCGGATCTCGAGCTCGCTCTCCGAGCCCGTCGGATTCGGGCAGCGCTTCGCCCACTCGATCGCCTCGTCCAGCGACCGGCACTGCCACACCCAGTAGCCGGCGACCAGCTCCTTGGTCTCGGCGAACGGGCCGTCCACCACCGTCCGCTTCTCGCCGGAGAACCGGATGCGCGCGCCCTTCGCGCTCGGGGCCAGGCCATCGCCGGCGAGCATCACCCCCGCCTTCACCAGCTCCTCGTTGAACTTCCCCATCGCCTCGATCAGCTCCGTGCTCGGCAGCACGCCCGCTTCCGTCTCCTTCGTCGCCTTGACCATCACCATGAAGCGCATGACTCTCTCTCCTGTGGGTTCGGGTGGAAGGCCCGGGATCGGGACCGATTCGCCCGGTGCCGGGGGGCCTCTACTGGTACGTCGAACGAGCCGCCCGGAAATCGACACGCGCGCGAAAATTATTTCGGCGGCCCGCCGCGAGAGGCGCCCGGAGCGGGCTGAAGCGCCGCTCACACGGGATCTTACGTAACCAGGAGCCCCCGCGCACGGTTCCGCGCGGGGGCTCCGGCCATGGCGATCAGGCCCGATGCCGGCTCAGTTGTCGCGGAACGCCCCGCTCGCCGACACGTCGTGCTCCAGCGTGGCGACGACCTGCTCCAGCCGCCGGAAGGGCGAGGTCATGGGTTCGTTCCAGCGCGCCGGCGTCCCCCAGACCGTGCGCGTGCGGTCGTGCAGCACGTCCAGGTTCAGGCGCACGCCGTGCCGCGCGAGGATCGGCTCGAGCACCTTCCGGCGGGTGCGGAGGTCGTGGCGCGTGTGCTCGTAGGCGAGCTCGCAGACGTCTCGACGGGACGCGAAGCTGAAGATGCTGCCGAAGAACATCGCGAGGTCGTCGCGCGGCGGCTCGAAGCGGACGAGGTCCGCGTCGGGGTAGTGCGTGGCGTACCGCTCCATCCCGACCTCCATGCGCGAGTGCACCAGGGTGCGGAAGGTCTGCGAGAGCACCGCCGGCAGCCCGGCGCGCACGATCGTGCCCGGACGCAGCTCGCCGCGCCTGATGGCCGGCGTGAGGTCCACCGGGACGATGGGGTTGATGGAGAAGAGGAGCTTGACGCCGCGCTCGAGCGCGACGGACGCGTGCACCGTGCGCAGGAGCACGCCGTCGACGCAGTAGCGGCCGTCCACCGCGACCGGCGCATACAGGCCGGGGAGCGCGGTGCTCGCCTGCACGGCGCGCGAGATGGGGACGTCTTCCCACCCCTCGCTGCCGAAGAGCACCCGCCGCCCCGATTCGAGGTCGACGGCGACCACCGTGAGCGGGTGCTTCAGGCGCCGGAAGTCGTCGGTGCGGCCCGGCCGGGCGAAGAGCCGGGCGAGGTAGCTGCGCACCCCGTCGTTGTCGAAGACGCCGACCGGCAGCAGCCGCGCCGCGCGCTCGAGGCTCTCGAGCCCGCGGCGGCCGCGCACCGTCGTCAGCGCGCGGATGGCCTCCGTGGCGACCGCGGGCAGCAGCGCCGCCCGCCGCGCCCACGCGCCGTACGCCGGCACGAAGAAGCCTTCCGGCACGAAGGGCGGCTCCCCCGGCACGCGGCTCATGAGCGCCCGCGCCTGGTGCCGCGGCGCGATCCCGTTCGCCAGGCACGCCGCCACCACCGCCCCGGCGCTGACCCCCACGTACTGGCTCAGCGCCGCGAAGCGCACGCCCTCCAGCGCTTCGTCGAGCGCGCACAGGGCGCCGATCTCGTACACGACCCCGACCGGCCCCCCGCCGGCGAGGGCGAGGCCGATCCGGCCCCGCCGGCCGACGCTCCTGCCCCCCGCGCGACTCGGCACTACGCCATCGGCTGCGCGGGTCCCGTGGTCCGCACCACCGCCCTCTTCGTCCGCGTCGTCTTCGGCGCCGGCCGCACCTGCCGCTTCTCCAGCGCCTTCGTCAACGCCTCCACGCGCCGCGTCAACGCCCCGATCTCCTTCTTCGTCGGCACGCCGAGCCGATCCAGCACCGCCTCGACCCCCGTGTCGAAGCCGCCGCCGATCCGCGTCATCGTGTCGGCCGGAATCGCCCGCAGCTCGTCCACGCGCGTACGCACCTTCTCCAGCCGCGCGAGGTTCGCCTTCTCCAGCGTCTTTCCCTTCTTCACGAGGTTCGTGAAGAGCTTACTCCCTTCCTCTTCCGCCATCGCGAATGCGCCGAGGCCGGCGAGCCAGATCTGCTGCGCGGGCTCACGCAGGGTGAGCATCCTCCGGCTCTTCTCGCTCTTCTCGCTCTGTTTCATGCTCTCGCTCCTCGGATTGAGAGAGGAGTTCCATCGCCCCCGCGATCGACTCCATCTCCGGACGCAGTCAATCGTAAGGGTACGATTCACGCGAATCGGGGTCTGTCGGGCCGAGGTGGATAACCCGTCGGTGTTTTCCGGCGCAGCGCGCAGCGCGCGCGCGGCGCGCTCTCCGCTCTCCGCTTTCCGCTCTCCGCGCTCCGCTGCTTCGTCGCTGCGCGCACCGTGCAGGCGCGTCGCGCCCTCGCCGCCCGGCCCCGACCTTGCCGAGCGACGCCAGGGCCCGCAGTATCAGGCCGACAATCACTGTGGTGACGGTCGGACGCGGGACGCGGGACGAGGGACGCGATGCGTCCACTCCACGAAGCGCCAACTCGGGCCGGAAGTCGCGTCGCGCGTCCCGCGTCGCGCGTCCCGCGTCCCGCGTCCCGCGTCCCCACACGCCCCTCTTCCCTCTTCCCGGTTCCCCCATGGCCGACATCGACGTCCTTCTCCAGGAAAACCGGAAGTTCGAGCCCCCCACCGCCTTCCGTCGCGACGCGCACGTCGCCGACTCGAAGCTCTACGACATGGCCGCCCGCGACCCCGAAGGCTTCTGGGCCGCGCAGGCCGAGGAGCTCGACTGGTTCCGGCGCTGGGACAGGGTGCTCGAATGGAATCCGCCCCGCGCGAAGTGGTTCACGGGCGGCCGGCTCAACGTCTCGGCCAACTGCGTCGACCGCCACGTCGCCACGCCGCGCCGGAACAAGGCCGCGCTGATCTGGGAGGGCGAGCCCGGGGACCGTCGCACCCTCACCTACTGGGACCTCTACGTCGAGGTCCAGAAGTGCGCGAACGTCCTCAAGCGCCTCGGCGTCAAGCGCGGCGACCGCGTCGCCATCTACCTGCCGATGATCCCCGAGGCGGCCGTCGCCATGCTCGCCTGCACGCGCATCGGCGCCATCCACTCCGTCGTCTTCGGCGGCTTCTCCCCCGAGTCGCTGCGCGACCGCATCAACGACGCCGAGTGCAAGCTGCTCATCACCGCCGACGGCGGCTACCGCCGCGGCCAGATCGTCCCGCTGAAGCGCAACGCCGACAAGGCGATCGAGGAGTGTCCGTCCATCGAGAACGTCCTCGTCGTGCGGCGGCGACCCGGCGCGGGCGGCGACGAGGCGTTCGCGCAGATGAAGGAGGGGCGCGATCACTGGTGGCACCGCCTCATGGCCGAGGCGTCTCAGACCTGCGCGCCCGAGGAGATGGACGCCGAAGACGTGCTCTACATCCTCTACACCTCCGGCACGACGGGAAAGCCGAAGGGGATCGTCCACACGACGGGCGGCTATCTCGTCGGCTGCACGACGACCTCGAAGCTCGTCTTCGACCTCAAGGAGGACGACGTCTTCTGGTGCACCGCGGACGTCGGCTGGGTCACCGGGCACTCGTACGTCGTGTACGGCCCCCTCGCCAACGGCGCCACGGTGCTCATGTACGAGGGCGCCCCCGACTGGCCGGAGAAGGACCGCTTCTGGGAGCTGTGCGAGCGCTACGGCGTGACGATCCTCTACACCGCGCCCACCG
>CAMLIT010000114.1 GCA_946480295.1 uncultured Gemmatimonadota bacterium | reverse complement strand
GCGGGAGGCGCCCTCTGGATCCTGCGCGCCGGGGTCGCAGAGGCGTCGCGCGTCGACGTCGCCGGCGACTTCAGCGACTGGGATCCGGTCCCCCTCGTCAGGCAGGGGAGCGGCGCCTGGACGGCCCGGCTCCGCCTCGCGACCGGCGTCCACCAGATCGCCCTCCGCGTGGACGGCGGCCCGTGGGTCGCTCCCGCCGGCCTCGCCACCGTCACCGACGAATTCGGGGGCGTCGCGGGCGTGTTCGTCGTTCCATCTTCGAGTGACGCGGGCGCCCAACGCGGCAGTCATTCCGGTGAGGCGAGGCAATGATGCCCCGCTCCGACGCCAACCTCGAACTCTCTTCCGGGCGGTGGCCCATGAACATGTCTCGACTGCGGATCGTCGCGCTGCTCGCCATCGCCGCCCTCGCGCGACCTGCCGGTGCGCAGGCCCCCGATCCGGCGACGCGGCTTCGACAGGTCCTGCCGGCGGACGTCGCCGAGCGCGTCATCGCGCGGGCGGCGGATGCACGCCGGCATCATCTCCCGGGCGATGCGCTCGAGGAGCGCGCGCTGAAGTTCGCCGCGCGCGGCGTGGCGCCCGCCGCCATCGCGGCGGCGGTGGACGAGCAGGCGGACCGCATGGTACGCGCGCAGGCCGTCCTGAGCGACGCGCGCGCGCGAACGCCGGCCGGCGACGAGGTCGAGGCGGCCGCGGAGGCGCTGCGCGAGGGTGTCGACGCGAACGCGATCGCGCAGCTGGCCAGGTCCGCGCCCTCCGGACGTTCGCTGTCCGTGCCGCTCTTCGTGATGGGGACCCTCGCCACGCGCGGGGTGCCCGCCGCCGACGCGCTCCGGCTCGTGGCCGAGCGGCTGCAGGGGCGCGCCAGCGACGCGGATCTCGAGCGGCTGCCTGACGAGGCGGCGGCCAGCGCACAAGCCGCGGCCGAGCGCGAGCCGGCACCGCGGGAGGCGGCGCCGTCGGCGGCGACCGCGCACCACCCCACCGTGCACGCGCCGCCCCGGCCGATGCCGCACGTCTTCCACGCACCGCCCCACCGCTCGCACCGCCCGTGAGGTGATGGGCCCCAATCGAGAGCCTCCGCGCCCGTCGCGCGGAGGCTCTCGTCGTTCCGGCGCTTGACCGGAACGGCATCACCCTCGCATCTGTGGGCGCACGGTTCGACGCTGATGTCGGCTGTGCGAGGCGGACGCGGCGCACGCGCCCCCGCCATCATCGCAGCCCGGGCGGGAGGAGGCTCACGTGACCTCCGGCGTGGATGGGTCGACAAGGGAGGGCGGCGACGCGAAGGTGGTCCTCGTCGTGGACCCCGACGAGGACACGCGTGCAATCCTCGGTGCGGCGCTCGAGGCAGCGGGGTACCAGCCCCTGCTCGCGAGCGACGCCGGGCAGGCGTTCGTGCTCGCCAACGCGGCGCCGATCTCCCTGCTGATCACCGAGGCCGCGACGCTCGGCACCCCCGATCTGCCGTCGGCGCTGCGCGGCAACGCCGCGCTCGCCCGCGTGCCGATGATCGTCTACAGCTCGCGTGCGCTGCCGGGCGACGTCGAGCGGGCGCTGCTCGCGGGCGCCAGCGAGGTCCTCGTGAAGCCGGTGCGATATCGCACGATCCTGTCGCTCGTGGCGCGGCTGGCGGCGTCGGAGGAGCTGCCTCCGCCGACGAGCATGCCACCCGACGACGCGCAGCCGCGCGCCTGAGCGCTCCGGCGCCGCCGTACGCCGCCGCTGCCATGGCGTCGCCCTGCGTGTCGCGCTTCGTGACAGGCCGTGTCGCGAGATCGCCACACGCGCGCGGCGCGCTCGCAATGCCGGGGCCCACGCATCGAACGTCGGCGCGGGCAACTCGTGCGTTCGCAATGGCTTCGCGGGGGCGGCAGCGCCGAACGGGGCAGCGCCGTCTGGGGCAACGCGCTTGCATGGTGCGCCCTCAACCCGCCCCCGACTGATGAAAAGATGAATCCCGCGTCCCGCACCCCGTCGCCGACGTCCGCGTTCGTCAACTTCGACGCCGCGGCCGAGGCTACGCGCATCGTTGGGACCCTGCGAAGTTACGGGGAGAGCGCGCGCCCCCGCCGTGGCTTCGTCGTCGCGATGAACGGGGACGTGGACAGCGCGCTCTGCGCGGCGCTGGCGGTGCGCGCCGTCGGCGCCGACGCCGTGTTCGGCCTCATGCTCCCGGAGCGGGAATCGTCCTCGGCGACGCTGCTCGCCGCCGTGCGCTGGGCGGAGCAGCTCGGCATCGACTACGACGTCCAGGACATCACTTCATTGCTCGAGGTGATCGGCTGCTATCGCCGGCGCGACGAGATCGTCCGCCACGTCATTCCCGAGTACCGCGGCGGCTGGGCGATCAAGCGCGTCTCGCTGGGCGATTCGCCGGGCGTGGAAGGACCGGTGCGCTTCGCCTTCGACGCGGTCGACACCGAGGGCGGCGAGCGCAGCGCCGCGTTCACCGACACGGAGTACCGCGCCATCCTCGCGGCCGCGAGCCTCAAGCAGCGGACGCGCGCGATGATCGTCTACTACCACGCCGATCGCCTGCGCTCCGCCGTCCTCGGATGCACGGATCGGCTGCAGTATGGCCTCGCTCTCGTGAAGAAGAACGGCGACGCGAGCGCCGACGTGATGCCGATCGCGCACCTCTACCGCACCGAGGTCTACGAGCTGGCGAGGCACCTCGGCGTGCCCGCCAACGCGCACGACCGCGCCCCCCTCGGCTCCGCCGCGCCGCCCTCGCGCGACTGGACCGAGTGGACGCTCTCGCTCCCCCGCGACGACATGGACCGCGTCTTCCGCGCTCGCGACGACGGCCACGACGCCGCGGCCGCGGCGCAGCTGCTCGGCCTGCCGGTGGAACAGGTCGCGCACGCGTTCGGCGAGATCGAACGCGGCTGCCTGGAAGCCGCGTACGTCCAGCAGCCCCCGCGACTGCTCGAGCGCGTCGGCTCGCTCGCCGACCGGGCGCTGGGAGGTGCGTGATGTCCGGCATCGGCGGGATCGCGCGCGTCCGCGACGGCGTCGCCGACGTCGACACGCTCCTCCGGATGGCGGCGAGCCTCAGGCACCGCGGGCCGGACGGCTGCGGCATCGCCGTCGAGGGCGCCGTCGGGCTGGTGCACGTCCGCGTGGACCTCGACGCCCCGGCGTCGGGCGCGCAGCCCGTGCCTAACGAGGACGACCGCGTCGTCGCCGTCTGCGCGGGCGAGATCGTCAACGAGGCCGAGCTGCGCGCGGAGCTGGAGCGTTATGCCCACCGCTTCCGGACCCGCTGCGGGGCCGAGGTCCTGGTGCATGCCTACGAGCAGTGGGGCGTGGCGATGCTCCAGCGGCTGCACGGCGAGTTCGCGGTCGCGATCCACGACCGGGCGCGGGATACGCTCCTCCTCGCCCGCGATCGCCACGGCGTCCACCCGCTGTTCTATGCCGTCGTCGACGCGGGGCTCGTCTTCGGCTCGGAGGTGAAGGCGCTGCTCGCCACGGGAGCGGTGCAGGCCCGCCCCGATTTCGCCGGGCTCGACGAGATCTTCACCCTGTCCGGCGCCTGCGCGCCGCGCACGCCCTTCGCCGGCGTGTCGCAGCTCGAGCCGGCGAGCTACGGGATCTGGCGCAACGGCCGCTTCCGCGCCACGCGGTACTACGAGCTCCCCTTCATCGAGAGCGAGCTCGAGCCCTTCGGCGCCGTCACGACGCTCGATTCGCTCCTCCACGACAGCGTCGCCCGGCGGCTCGGTGCCGGCGCGCGCGTCGGCGTGCACCGCGACGGCGCCCTCGACACGCGCATCGTCTGCGGGCTGGCCGCCCGGCAGCGCCCGCGCATCCCGGTGTTCACCCTCGGTGCGCCGGCCGCGCCCGAGGATGCGGCCGCCCCATCCGCCGGGATCATCGCGGGCGGGGCCGAGGAGCACGTGGTCCGGCTCCGACACGGCGAGGTCGCCGGGGCGCTCCGACACGCGGTCTGGCACACCGAGTCGCCGCTGATGCAGCTCGAGCCGGCGGCGATGTACCTGCTGGGGCGCGCGGCTCGCGAGCACGGCGTGCAGGTGATGCTGGGCGGCGAGGGCGCGGCCGAGCTCTTTCTCGGCCACGACCTGTTCAAGGAGACCGTCGTCCGGCTGTTCTGCCTGCAGCACCCCGATTCACGCGTGCGGCCCTCGCTCTTCACCCGCATCCATCCGGAGCTTCGCGACAGCGGACGCGCCGGGGAGTTCTGGCTGCGTGCGATCCTGTCCGTCAGCCACCCGTCGGAGCCGCTCTTCTCGCACATGCCGCGCTTCGCCCTCGCGGCGCGGGTCAAGGACTTCTACTCGGCGGACACGCGGCTGGTGCTCGCCGGGGCGGATCCGCTGGCCGAGCTGCGCCGGAGGCTCCCGCCCGCGTTCGCGAGCTGGAGCCCGCTGAACCGCGCCGCGTACCTCGAGCTCGCGACGCGGCTCCCGTCGTACGCGCTGAGCTCCCGCTCCGATCGCGTCATGGCGGCGCACGGCGTCGAGGTGCGGCATCCGTTTCTGGATCACCGCGTCGCCGAATTCGCCGCCATGTTGCCGGCGGGCAGCCGCCTGCGGGGCCTGCGCGAGATGGACATCCTCCGGCGATGGGCGCAGGCGATGCTGCCGACCGCGGCGTCCACCGGTGGCCGGCCTGCGGACCCGGTCGGTGTCGCGGCTTTCTTCGGCGATCGCCGTCCCGCGTATGTGGACGAGCTGTTGAGCCGCGAGGCGATCGCGGCGGCCGGATTCTTCGACATCGAGGCGGTGGAAGGCTTGGTGCGGCGTTGCCGCACCGGCCGCGTGAGCTCGGTGGCCGAGAGCCAGGCGTTCGTCGCGATCCTCTCCACTCAGCTCTGGTTCCAGCACTTCATCGCGTCGCCGTTCGACACGGCGCCGCTGCCTCTGCACGACGCGGAGGTCGTCATGACACGAGAGGCGGTCGACGGATCGGAGAGGGCGGCCACGGGGGCGCTGGCATGAGGCGCGCCGAGGTCGCGACCCGCATCCGACAGTACGTGCAGCAGAATTTCCTGTATGCGCGGCCGGGCTACAGCCTGAGCGACGACGATCGGTTGTTCGAGGACGGCGTCCTCGATCCGGCCGACATCGGGGAGATCGTCGGGTTCCTGGAGAGCGAGTTCGGGGTGGTCGTGGAGGATGGGGACATCGGCGACGAGAATTTTGGATCCCTGGGAGCGATGACGGCGTACGTCTGTGCCAAACGAGAGCGGGAGTGCCGGTGCTGAACGTCGGCGGCGCGTCGCTCGACATGATGCCGCGAGGACGCGAGTCGGCGTTATCACGCACCGGTGAACCTATCGGGAACCAAATGCCGCGACGCTGTTCGGCGCGAGTCATCAGATGTTATACAAGTCGCATCGCGGGCGATGTGCGCGACGGCCGCGGGGCGATGCGGCGCATCGAGGCGCGGGCGCTGTTGCGAGAGTGAAACGCATCGCGAGGCGAGTGCGTGGCGGATGCCACAGGCGCGGCGCGCGCGACGCGTGAGACTCGTCAGGCACCGCCGAAACTTGCCCGGACTCACAGTCGCTGGTCGCTGGTTGTTGCTCGTGAGCCGAATGCCCGTCGCGACACGTGTGTCGCCGGCGCAACGATTACAGCGCGGTGGGACAAATTCCCGCTTGACGGCGCGGCGCGGCGATGCCTATGTGGACCCCTGAGCAACGCGAGCCGATCGAGCACGCGCACCGAGGAGGGTGCCCTGGCGCAGCCGGGGAGGTGCGCCACCGGGCAATGGAGCCGCGAGACTAGCGTGGGAAACGGGGAACGCGAGGACGAGCCGACGATGGCCGCACCGGATACGCTGGCACTCAGCCAGCCGATCCGTGCGACAGTCCGGATCCTGATCGTCGACGACGATCGGACGCTGCGCGAGGGCTGCGCCAGCGTGCTACGGGCGGAAGGGTACGCGGTCACGGCGATCGGCCGCGGGGACGAAGCGATCGAGCTCGTGCGCCACACGACGTTCGACATCGTCGTGTGCGACGTGTACATGACGCCGATCTCCGGCATGGAGGTCCTCCGCGCGATCGTGGAGGCCGCGCCGCGGACGATCGTCATCATGATCACCGGCAACCCCAGCGTCGAATCGAGCGTGCAGACGCTGCGCGCCGGCGCGTGGGACTACCTGCCAAAGCCGTTCTCCGGCTCGCAGCTCCTCATCATGATCGGACGGGCCGCGCACGCGGTCATCGTCTCGCGCGAGGCGGAGGCGGCGCACTCGCAGCTCCTGCGCGAGGGCGGGAACAGCGACAAGGTCACCATCCTCGGCATCTCGCCGGCCTTCCGCCGCGTCATCGAGCTCGCGCGCCGTGTCGCGAGCTCGGACGCGTCGGTGATGATCACCGGCGAGAGCGGAACGGGGAAGGAGGTCATCGCGCAGTTGATCCACCGCCACAGCCGGCGCGCCAGCCGGAAGCTGGTGGCGATCAACTGCGCCGCGCTCCCCGAGCCGCTGCTCGAGTCGGAGATGTTCGGCCATCGCAAGGGCGCCTTCACCGGCGCCGACCGCGACAAGCCCGGCCTCCTCGAGGTGGCGAACGGCGGCACGCTCTTCCTGGACGAGCTCACCGAGATGTCGCACACCATCCAGGCGAAGCTCCTCCGCGTGATCCAGGACGGCGTCGTGCGCCGCGTCGGCAGCGAGCACGAGAACGCCGTCGTGGACGTGCGCTTCATCAGTGCCACCAACAAGGACCCGCAGGACGCGGTGGCGAAGGGCGTGCTGCGCGAGGATCTCTTCTATCGTTTGGCGGTCGTGCCGATCCGGCTCCCGTCGCTGCGCGACCGCCCGGAGGACATCCCGCTCCTCGCCACGCATTTCCTCGCGCACTACTGGACGCGCCATCGGGGCGTACGGCTGAAGAAGCCGCAGCTCAGCGAGGAGACGATGGCGTTCCTGCGCAGCCGGCCGTGGCGCGGCAACGTGCGCGAGCTGCAGAACGTGATGGAGCACCTGGCCGTGCTCGCGGAGGCGAACCAGGTGGTGCGGCCGGCCGACCTGCCCATCACGGACATGGCGGAGGCCGGCCGCCCGGCGCCGGCGCCCGGCGTCGTCCTCGACGAGGGCTATCACGTCGCCAAGGATCGGCTGCTGACGCAGTTCGAGCGGGAGTACCTGACGCATCTGGTGCGTCGCGCGGGCGGCAACATGTCGCGGGCGGCCCGGTTGGCGTCCATCGACCGCACGACGCTGTATCGCTTGATGGAGAAATACGGGTTCCAGCAGGAGCAGGCAGGACGCGAGGAACAGGAGAGCGGAGCATGAGCTCGGTCGCCGTAGGCCAAGCTGCAGACGCGTCGCCATCGCCGGTCAGCCGGGGCGCAGCGCGGAGTGGGGTGGGGCGGGGGGAGAAGCGAGATGGTGGCCAGCGCGCGCTGACGCTGCTTCGCCGGACGTTCCAGGAACTGGGCGGGATCGAGGCCGCGGACCGGCCGTGCGACGCGCCCGCGTGGATGCAGGACCTGCTGCATGCCGTGCTGCGAGTGGCCGCCGGGGAGCCCTGCCCCGACGTCGCCACCCTCGCGCGGACGCCCGCGGGAGCGTTTCTCGACCAGCTCCGCACCGCGTTCGTCGCCAGGGCTCGGCGCGACCGGAGCGTCGGCGCGGCGCAGGTCCTCGATCTCGTCGCCGCGCTCGACACGGTGGCGAGCGAGATCCGGCGCGAGCGCGATCACGAGCTCGCGGCGTACTTCGAGGGTACCAGCTCCTACGACGCGATCGTCGAGGTCGCGCACGACATGCGATCTCCGCTGAACGCGATCCTCATGCTCGTCCGCATGGTGCTCGAGGCGAAGGACCTCCGTCCCGACCGCGCCGAGCAGCTCAACATCGTGTACAGCGCGGCCTTCGGCCTGAACGCGCTGGTCAACGACCTCGTCGACAGCGCCCAACCGGAGTCCCGGCTGCTCGAGTCGGCGCCGGTCGCCGTCTCCGTCCCCGAGACGCTCCAGTCGGTGCGCGACATCGTGCTGCCGGTGGCGACGGAGAAGGGCCTCCAGCTCCGGATCGTCGCCCCGATACGCGCCCGGCGGATGGGCCACCCGGCGGCGCTCCACCGCGTGCTGCTCAACCTGATCACCAACGCGCTGAAGTACACCGACAGCGGCACGGTGACGGTGCGCGCACGGGAGCTGTCGTCGACGCGGATGGAGTTCACGATCTCCGACACGGGGCGGGGCATCTCCCGGCCGCAGCTCTCGACGCTCTTCCAGCCCTTCCGGCACCATCGCCTCAGCGCACGCGAGCAGAGCTTCTCGAGCGGCGGGCTCGGGCTCGCGCTCTGCCGCGCCCTCGTCGCATCCATGGGCGGGCGGATCGGCGTGGAGAGCGAGGAGGGGCGGGGGACCACCTTCCGGATCGAGCTGGACATGCCCGAGGCGGCGCCGGCTCCCACGCGGCTGCTGCCGGAGCCCTGGCGCGACGAGCTGGCCGGCGACGTTGCCCCCACGGGCACGATGATCATCCTCAGCGACCGCCCGCTGCGGATCGCGACCCACGTCGACTGATCCGGCGCGCGGGCCCCGCGTTCACGCGGGGCTCGCCGCCCGGCCGGACTACAACCGCCGCTCCGGCGGGTACGGATAGACGTCGAACATCTCTCCCGCCCGGATCCGCTGCTGCACGTCCACCCACCACTCGGGGGTGAGCAGCGCCGCGTGCGCCGCCACGAACTCCTCGCGCAGCGGCCCGGCCGGGATGAGGAAGGGGAGGAACTGCTCCGGAAAGGCGTCGTGCTCGCCGATCGAGAACCATGGCTCCGGCGCGAGCTCGTCGAGGTCGTCCCCCTCCGGAAGGTGGCGGAAGCAGACGTCGTCGAGGTCCTCGACCTCGTCGTAGTCGTAGAAGATCACGCGCCCGTGGCGGCTCAGGCCGAAGTTCTTGAGGAGCATGTCGCCCGGGAAGATGCCCGCGTGCGCGAGGTCCTCCACCGCCTGCCCGTACTCGCGGATGGCGGCGCGCGCATCCTCGGCCGACGCGGCGAGGAGGTGCACGTCGAGCGGCTCGAGGTGCCGCTGCGTGTAGCAGTGGGCGATGACCACGCCCTCCTCGGAGGCGTGCACCTGGGTCGGCGCCGCGGCGACGATATCGGCGAGGAGGTCGTCGGGGAAGGCGTGGCGCGGCAGCTCGAGCCGCTCGAACTCCTGCGCGTCGGCCAGGCGGCCGACGCGGTCGCGGAGGAAGACGAAGCGGTACTGGGCCATCACCTGCCGCCGCGTGCTGCGCTTCGGGAAGCCAAACGAGTCGCGGATGATCTTCAGGACGAGGTTGAACGACGGGAGCGCGACCACCGTCATCACGAGACCGGGCTGGCCCGCCGCGCGCTCGAACTGCGCGCGCCCGTCGCGCAGGTGCGCGAGCAGCCCGCGATAGAGCTCCGTCTTCCCGTGCTTGTGGAAGCCGATGGACGTGTACAGCTCGTCGATGCGCTTGAGGGGCATGATGGACCGGAGGAAGTCCACCACCGCGCGCGGGCAGTCCACGGCGACCTGGAAGTACGACCAGGAGAAGCCGAACACCACGGAGGCCTCGTCGGAGGTGGTGAGCACCGCGTCCACGCGGACGCCCTGTGCATCGTGCAGCAGCGGCACGGTCAGCGGCACCAGTGCGGTGGCGGTGCGCGCGCGGCCGACGAGATACGCCCCCTTGTTCCGGTAGAAGGGCGTGGCGAGGAGCTCCACCTCGCCGGGCGGCGCCGACCCGTCGGCGGCGAGCTGCGCGCGCACCGCCGCGGCGATGGCCGCGGCATCGCGCGGCAGATCCTCCCAGGGGGCGCCGAGCGCCAGCGCCTCCAGGATGCGGGCGACGCCGGCGTCGTCGATCGGCCCGCGCAGCATCGGCGGCTCGCCCGACGCCGCGCCGTCGAGCGCCCCGAACAGGAATTCCGTCGCGTCGTCCACGCCGACGGTGTGGAGCACGCGCCGTACGACGGAGTTGAAGAAGGTGGCGGCGACCTCGTGGTCGTGGCGATCGGCGATCGCCGCGGCGTAGGCGGCGCGGATCCCCGGCCAGAGATCGCGGTCGCGCAGGCGGTCGCCGAGCACGTGGCGCAAGCGGCCGACGGCGGCTTCGGCCTCGCGCTGGAAGACCAGTAGCCGCGCCGCGGCGTCGCGCTGCGCCGTGGCCCAGTCGCGGCGCGCGAAGTGATCCGCCGCCCGGGCGGTGAGGCGGTCGAAGCGCGCGCGCAAGGCGACGAACGCGCTGGCGATGGCGTGCGCCGCGTCGGCCGCGGCGCGGTCGAAGGCGACGGTGGACATGGTGCCGGAGGGTGCATCTCGCATACCGCCGGAGCTCGCTGTCGCGCCGGCGGCGGGACGCGACGGCCGGGGGGCGTCGCCCCTGTCCGGGTCGGGCCGTCAGCTCGACCGAAGCGACCAGATTCTCGACGGTGTTACCTCGTGGTGGGTCATCGTGTCAGAAAGCTGAGGAGTGACCGATCGCTTCTCATGGCGCGATGACGTGCTCCCAGCCACCGATTCCTCGCTTCGAGGTGACCGATGCGACAATCCCGGGCCGTGCTTCTCGCCGTGCTCCTCGTGTCCGCGGTGCTCCTGCTGCTCGACACGCACGGCAGGCCCTCGCAACTCGTTCGCGACATCCGGGACACGATCTCGGATCTGCACGGCGAGTGAGCGGCGCGCGCGATCGCGCGCGACCGCGGGCGTCAGATGAGGGTGATCTGGCGCTCCTTTTTTCGGCCTCGTCCTTGCGGGGAGAATCCGTACACCCGCAGAGCCGTCCATGACACATCGCCAGTTCCGCGACTCCAGAGCGGTGGAATGGGAAGTGTGGGAGGTGCAGCCGGTCCCGATCGTCCAGCCTCTCCTGGACCGTCGGTCGCGTCCGCGCGCGGCGGACGAGCAGGCCGCGCTCAGTCGCACGTCGGAGCTGATGCTCCCGCAGGCGGGGATGTCGAACGGCTGGCTGCTCTTCGAGAGCGGCAGCGAGAAGCGGCGACTGGCGCCGATCCCGGAGGGGTGGGCCGACCTGCCGCCCGCCGGACTCGAGGCGCTGTGCGGGCGAGCCGCCCCGGCGCGACGGCAGGGGGCATCGTCACCCTCGCCTGCCGCGGACACGCGTCGCTGACGAACCGCTCGTCAGCGGCGCGCCGTCAGCGCTTCCAACTCAGCGCCCACAGCGCGCCGTCGTCCAGGTCGAGCCAGTTCTCCGGATAGTTCCGCACGCGCCGGATCACGAGATCCGACTCGAAGATCAGGTCCGGCCGCCGCCTGCGGTCGTAGGGATCGGCGCGCAGATACACGAGCCAGGTCACGCCCGCGACGTAGATGACACGGGGGGCGGGACGACCGTTGACGACGACGGGTGTATCCATGGCGCGGGTGGGAGCCTCGGTACGAGGAACCGTACGAAAACCGCAAGAACCGCTCCCGCCCATCCAGCGCCCGAGCCGACCGTAAAGGAGCGGGCGCGCCGACCGTCGCGCGCCCGCTCCAGCCGGACTCGCTACTGCGCCTGCTTCGGCGGAGGCGCCGGCGGCAGCTGCGCGAGCCGCGCCTTCATGGAATTGAAACCGGAGGTGTTGACGGTGAGCCGATTCAGCTCGCTCTGCGGCACCTGGCTGAGCATCCGGCGGATGTCGGCGATCCGGTCCGACGTCCCGGGGTGGTCGGAGAACCAGGCCGAGACGCCCGACGACGAGCCGCCGGACTGCTGTTCCTCGGCGAGCAGCTTCTCGAAGAAGGTCAGCATCCCCTCGGGGCTGATGCCGGCGTTCATGACGTTGTGAAAGCCGCCCTCGTCGGCCTGCACCTCGTCCTGCCGGCTGAACTTGTCGAAGACGAGGGTGCCGCCGATGTTCACGGCGGCGCCGACCGCCTGGTTCTGGCAGGTGTTCGTGAGCGTGCAGAGGATGGCGACGCCGACGTTCGCGCCCTGCACCTGCTCCATCTGCTTCACCGAGTGGCGGCGCACGACGTGCTCGATCTCGTGGCCGAGGACGCCCGCCAGCTCGTCCATCTTGCTGGCGCGCTCCAGCACACCGCGATTGACGTAGATGATCCCGCCCGGCAGCGCGAACGCGTTCACGACGTCGGTGTTGACGACGTAGAACTGCCAGGGCAGGTCGGCGCGCGAGGTGTGGCTGGCGATCTGTTGCCCGAGCTGGTTCACGTACTGGTTGATCGCGGGATCCTGGAGGAGGGGCAGCTGCGCGTTGATCTGCTGCGACTCCTGCTGCCCCATCTGCACTTCCTGCTGGGTCGAGACACCGCACGCCGAGACGAGCATGGCGGCGGCCGCGAGGGCGGCGGTGGTGATGCGGTTCGTGTACACTCTTCGGCTCTCGGTCGGTTGACGGTCGATCGTGGACGCGATCCTCCCCGGGACGGACGCGTCCGGCTGGGGGCGAGGGTGCAGGAAGGGTGCCCGACGGGAGGGACTTGGCCGACTGCTTGTGCGGGACCGCACTTCGTACTGCGGACTGCGGACCGCACTTCGTACGGCGCACTGCGAACGTTACTCCGGACTGCGCACTGCGGACTCACTGCGGAGTTCGGATCCGGATTCGCTGCGGACTGCGGACTGCGGAATGCGGACGTACTGCGGAGCCGGAGGGCGGACGGTTGGGTCGGGGACAGGGCGGGGCGCCTCCCGCCTCCCGCCTCCCGCCTCCCGCTATCCCCCCAACAGACTGAACAGCAGCAGCGCCAGGACGATCGAAGTGATCACGACGTACAGCCGATCGCGCTGGAGCGCGAACGCCACGAGGGAGAAGGCGACGCGCGCGACGGGGGTGGCGATCAGGACGAGGAGGCCGAACTGGACGATCGAGCGGGCCTGGAGGTGCAGCGCGCCGCCGATGATCCCGCCGATGGTGCGCAGCTCGGCGGGCTCGCCGTTGAAGACGTGATGGCCGGCCGGGTGCGAGCCGTTGTGCAGCACGAAGAAGATGCCGCCGACGATCACGATCGCCGCGGCGAGCAGCACGCCGGCGCGCAGCAGGTTGCCGAGCAGCTGCTCGACCGCCTCGTCGCTGTACCGGCGCTGGGAGACGTGGGGTTCGGTCACAGTGCCCCCGTGAGGCCCTTGTACAGCATCTCGATGGCGAGCAGGACGACGACGACGGTGAAGAGGCTGCGCAGCGCCTTGGGTTTCGCGCCGGTGAGGACGCGCGCGCCGAGCAGTGCGCCGGAGAGCACCCCGATCATGACCGGGAGCGAGAGTCCCGGATCGATGTAGCCGCGGTCGAGGTAGACGCCGGCGCTCGCCGCGGCGGTGACGCCGATCATGAAGTTGCTCGTCGTCGTCGACACCTTGAACGGCAGGCGCATCGCCTGGTCCATCGCCAGCACCTTCACCGCGCCCGATCCGATGCCGAGGAGGCCGGAGAGGACGCCGGCGACGAACATGAGGGAGAAGCCCGCCGGGACGTGCTGCACCGCGTACTCCTGCATCCCGTGCGGCGTCGGGTAGGCGGAGTTGAGCCGGAGCTTCACGGCGAGCGGATCGGCGTCCTCCGTCGCCACGTGCTCCTCGAGCGGGCGCGCCGAACGGTACGCGGAATAGAGGAGCACGAGTCCGAAGACGATGGCGAGCACGGAGGTGGGCACGATGCCGGCGAGCCATGCGCCGATGAGGGCGCCGATGGTCGTGGCGACCTCGAGGAACATGCCGACGCGGACGTTCGTGAAGCCCTCCTTCACGTACGCCGCCGCGGCGCCCGACGACGTCGCGATCACGGAGACGAGCGACGCG
>CAMLIT010000113.1 GCA_946480295.1 uncultured Gemmatimonadota bacterium | reverse complement strand
CATGTAGTCGTAGGCGCCGAGCTTCATCGCCGTGATCGCCGTCTCGATCGTGCCGTTGCCGGTGATGATGATGATCTCCGGCACGTCGGGATCCTCGCGGCAGTGCCGCAGCACCTCGAGGCCGTCCATCTCCGGCATCACGATGTCGAGGAGCGCGACGTCGTAGGCCTCGGCACGCAGCGCCTCGAGCGCGGCGCGGCCGTTGGTGACGCAGTCCACGTGGTGGCCGCGCCCCATGAGGAAGGTCTTCAGGATCTGGCCGAGGTGCTCCTCGTCCTCGGCGATGAGCACCCGGATGCGACGCTGATCGTTCATGCCTTCACCCGCGGAAGCACGATGCGGAAGACGCTGCCCGCGCCCGCCGCGCTGTCGACCTCGATGCGGCCGCCGTGCTCCGCCACTATGGCGTAACAGATGGAGAGCCCGAGGCCGGTGCCCCGGCCGGGCGGTTTCGTCGTGTAGAACGGGTCGAAGATCTTCGGCAGGTCCGAGGGACGGATCCCCGCGCCCTCGTCCACCACCTCGGCGATCATCGCGTCGCGCTCCGCGTCGACGCGCGTGCGGAGGCGCACCGTCCCCTTCCCGTCCATCGCGTCCATCGCGTTGAGCAGCAGCGCCATGAAGACCTGCACGAGCTGCTCGCCGTTCCCGCGCACGCACGCCGGGCCCGGCGCGAGGTCGCACTGCACCGTCAACAGCTTGAAGCGCGAGTGATACTTGAGGAGGAACAGCGTCTTCTCGATCACCGCGTTCACGTCCACCAGCTCCGCCGTCGCCGGCCTGGGGCGGCTGAAATCGAGCACGCCGCCGACGATGCCGCTGCACCGCTGCACCTCGTGCTCGATGAGGCGCAGCATCTCGCGCAGCTCGGGGCCGATCTCGTCGAACGTCTTCCCCTCCGCGAGCTGCAGCGACAGGCTCTCCACGCACGCGTGGATCGTCGCCAGCGGGTTGTTGATCTCGTGCATGACGCCGGCGGCGAGCGTGCCCACGGCGGCGAGCTTCTCCGCCTGGGCGATCCGCTCCTGCGACTCGCGCCAGTCGGTGATGTCCTCCCCCACGGTAATGACGTGCGTGATCTCCGCGTCATCGAGCCGCATCGGGATCTTGGTGATGCGGTAGGTGCGGCGCTCGCCGGTGGCGGTGGACTCGGTGTGGAGCTGCTGGACCTCGCCGGTGGCGAAGACGTCCTCGAACTCGTGGCGCAGGAGCTCGGCGGGCTGGCGGTGCAGGATCTCGAAGATCGTGCGGCCGATCGCGACGTCGCGCGACACGCCCTGCATCCCCGTCTCGCGCTTCCGGTTCCAGGCCTGGATGCGGAACGCGCGGTCGATCACGTACAGGCCGACCGGCATGGAGTCGATGATCTTCGCCGTGAAGCGGCGCTGCGCGTCGATCTCGCGCATGTGCTCGGCCACCTCGATCTCCAGCCGGTGCGCGTACTCCGCGTCGCGGATCGCCGGGCCGAGGAGGTCGGCGACGGTGGCGAGAAAGAGCCGGTCCTCGTCCGAGATCGCGCGCCCCGGCCGGATGGTGAGCGCGCCGATGACCTGCCGGCTCGCCATGAGCGGCGTGACGCTGAGCCCATCCGGCGGCGTCTCGCGCCGCGCCAGCGCCGCGTCGACCAGCGACGGATCCGTGGTCGCCTCGCCCGCCGCCCATTCGCGACGGAGGCCATCCCCGTTCCGCAGCCAGAGCGCGCAGCCGCTGGCGGCGAGCTCTTCACGGATGGCGTCCAGGACGCCGGGAATGACGTCGGCCACGGACTCGCCGCTGGCCAGCGAGGACGCGATGGCGGCGAGGGCCGTGAGGGCGCGTGACATGGGCCGCGACGGCGCATCGGGCGCCGGCGTGGCCTGCGTTCGGCGAGTTGGCAGGAAGCCGGGGGTGGGAGGGAGGGATGAGGAAGATGGACCAGACGAGCTCTACGGACAAGATGACCGAACCCTCGTCGAGGTCACGAAACCGTCGAAAAAACAGATCGTGGGCCCCCCGCTCGCATGTGACCATCGGTCAGAAAGGACGGGTTGGGCCTCGAAACGTCCCTCTCAGGAGCAAGGCGATGCGATCGTACACGCGCGTCCCGGCCCACGCGGCGCTGCTGCTCGGATCACTCCTCGCGGCCGCCTGCGGCGGCTCGACCGAGCCGACGGTGAACGCGCCGACGATCCACCTCAGCGCCTCGCAGGCGTCGGTGCTCACGACGCGGATGAAGGCGATCGCGCCCGTGCACCCGGAGCTGGCCTGGCTCGCGGACTCCGCGTCGCTGGTGCTGGCGTCGGGCGCCGAAGCCGACCGCATCGACGTGACGACGGACCTCGCGTCGGGGCCCTTCTACGCGGTCGGGCTGCAGCGGTCGGTCGTCACGTCCAGCAACAGCTTCGCGACCTTCGACCTCATCGCCTTCGACGACCCGTCGAACCCGACGAACTTCATGATCGTCGACGGCTACGGCCCGGGATCCGGCACCACGCCGCCGACCTCCGTCGCCGGCCCGTTCGGCGGGTCGGTGATGAACGGCCACCTGTTCCACGTGGAGGGGAGCACGGTGACGGCGTGGCGCGCGCAGTCCGGGGGCGGGACGTTCTCGACCGGCACGACCGGCGGCGCGTGCACCGGCTTCCAGGCGCAGAACGGCGTGACCTGCGAGGCGGCGGCGCTCCAGACCAGCTTCCAGATGACGGCGGCGCCGGACGGGGGCTCGGCCGGCGACACGAAGCATGCGACGCTCGGGGCGACCAGCGTCGCCGGGATCCTGCTGCGGTTCCAGTAGGAGCGCGCGAACGCGGCCAGGCGGCGCCTAACGCCCCGCCTGCACCACGTTCCCCTTCAGGTACCGGTCGTACCAGGCCAGCCAGCGCTCCATGCGGTCCTTGCGATAGGAAGGCGTCGTCAGGCCGTGGAACTGCCCGGGATAGATGACGAGCTGCGTCGGCACGCCGAGCGTGCGCAGCGCCTCGTACATCTGCTCCCCGCCGATGATCGGCACGTTGAAGTCGCTCTGGCCGCCCATGAACAGGGTCGGCGTGCGGATCCGGTCGGCGTGGAAGAACGGATAGGAGAGCTTCACCCAGAGCGCCTCGCTCTTCCACGGCGGCCCGAGCTCGACGTTGTACTGCGAGATGTATTCATCGCTCCCGTACATCGAGAGTTGGAGCGCGCTTCCCGCCCCGGCCACCGCGGCGCGGAAGCGCGTCGTCGAGGCGATGGTGTAATCGGTGAGGATGCCGCCGTAGCTCCATCCGCCGATCCCCAGCCGATCCGGATCGGCGATCCCGCGCTTCACCGCCTCGTCCACGGCGCCGAGGAGGTCGACGACCTCCCTGTCGCCCCAGTCGGCGAAGATCGCCTTCTGGTACGCCGAGCCGCGGCCGTTGCTGCCACGATAGTTCACCGAGAGCACGGCGTAGCCGTTGGCGGCGAAGAGCTGGCGATCGAAGCTGAACGAGTACGCGTCCTGGCCGTTCGGACCGCCGTGGATGTAGAGGATGAGCGGCAGCTTCGCGCCTGCCGAGGCGTCAGGCGGCCGGACGAGGAGGCCGTGGACCTCGGCGCCGTCGCGGCTGCGCGACGCGAAGTCCTCGGTGCGGGCGAGCCGCAGCTCGGCGACGAGGGAGTCGTTCTGGTGCGAGAGTCTGCGCAGCGAGTCGCCGGCCAGTGCGTAGACCTCGTCGGGCTCCGTCGGCGTGGACACGAGGAGCGCGACGCGTCCGTCGCGGCCGGCGGTGAACGCCGAGATGACGCGACGGCCGGCGCTCACCGTGTCCACCGCCCCGTCGCGCAGGCGAACACGCACGAGGTTCTGCGCGCGATCGTCGGCGACGAGGGCGAGGATGTGCGCGCCGTCGGCGGTGAAGCGCGGTGAGGAGATCGGCCGGTCGAAGGCGGCGGTCAGCACGCGCGCCGGGCTCGCGCCATCGGCCGCCACCACCGCCAGCCGGTTCTCGTGGTACGCGGAGTACTTCGGCTCGTCGCCGCGCGTGAAGGCGATCCACCGCCCGTCGGGACTCCATGACAACCGGCCGCCATCGGGGCCGGGAAAGTCCGTCAGCCGCTTCGGCGTCGCGCCGGGGCGCGCGTCGACGACGTAGACGTCGCTGGCTTCGGGCTGCGACGGCTCCTCCAGCGGCCGCCGCACGAAGGCGATGCGCTCGCCGTCGGGCGACCACGCGGGATCCTCGTCGTCGGAGGCGAGGCCGTCGGTGAGCGGCTCCGTCTTCCGCGTGGCGAGGTCGAAGAGCAGGAGGTGCGTGCGCTTCGTGCCGAGGTAGCCGGTGACGTCCTCCTTGAAGTGATAGCGGTCGATGACGATCGGCTTCGGCGTCCGGTGCTCGGCCGTGTCCTTCCGCGCCACCGAATCCGTCTCCTCCTCGACGGCGAAGACGAGGCGCCTCGAGTCGGGCGACCAGGCGTAGTCGGCGATGCCGCCGCGCAGCTGCGTGACGCGCTGCGCCTCGCCGCCGCGCCGGTCGAGCAGCCAGAGCTGGCTCCCCTTCCCCTCCTGTCGGCCGGAGGTGAAGGCGAGCCAGCGCCCGTCGGGGCTCCACCGCGGCGACGACTCCGCGTCGGGGGAGTACGTGAGCTGGACCGACCGCGTGCCGTCCCAGCTCACCATCCAGACGTCGCTGTCGTTCCGGTCCTTCGCCGAATCACTCGTGCCGACGCTGAAGGCGACCCAGGCGCCGTCGGGGGAGAGCTGCGGGTCCCTGACGGTGCGAAGGCGATAGAGGTCGCCGGCGCGAAGGGGGCGCCCGGCCGGCGGGGTCGCGGCCTGCGCAGTGAGCGTGGACGAGAGACAGGCGACGGCGAGGAGCGCGACGCGAATGGAGGGCATGGAGTCCTCTCGGGTGGGGCGCGGTCCGGAGGGAGCCGCGTCGCATCATTCTGCGCGGGGGAGCGGTCGTTGTCCATCCGGATGCCGCACACGCGCCGCGCCTTCCCCTGATCGACGCGCGGCGGTGTGGCGCTACCGTGAAGGTACGACACGTGGAGGGACCATGATACGCCATGCGGACGGACTCGGGCGCCTCTGGGCGGCCGGAGCGCTGCTCGCGCTCGCCGTCGCCTGCTCCGACGTCACGCAGCCGGTGGAGCGCTCGTCGACCTCACGCCTCCTGCGAGAAACGACCCCCGCGCCGCCAGCGCTGCTCATCGGCGCGGGCGACATCGGCACCTGCGCGACGACGTACGGGGCCAGCACCGGGGCGCTCGTCCAGAGCTACCTGACGCAGAACCCCGGGGCGGGCGTGTACACGCTGGGCGACAACGCCATGCCCGACGGCACGGCGCAGAACTACACGGACTGCTACGATCCCGTCTGGGGCGCGTTCAAGGCGGTCACGCGTCCGTCGTTAGGCAACCACGACTACACCACGACGAACGCCAGCGCCTCGTACACCTACTGGGGCGCGCTCGCCGGCCCGGCCGGCCTGGGCTACTACAGCTACGACGTCGGCACCTGGCACGTCGTCGTCCTGAACAGCAACATCGGGTCCGTGCCCGCCTCGCTCGGCTCGGCGCAGGAGACCTGGCTGCAGAACGACCTCGCGGCCAACCAGAACAAGTGCATCCTGGCCTACTGGCACCACCCCCGCTTCTACTCGACGACCACCGCGCCGTACGGCGTGGCGAGCGCGATGAAGCAGATCTGGGTGGACCTCTACGCGGCGGGCGCGACGCTCGTCCTCAACGGGCACCAGCACCAGTACGAGCGCTACGCGCCCCAGGACCCGGACGGCAACGCCACGCCGCGCGGCATCCGCGAGTTCATCGTCGGCACCGGCGGCGACTGGTCGAACGCGCAGCCGATCTACATCCCGCCGAACGGCGAGGTGCAGAAGGGCTCGATGTACGGCGTGCTCGAGCTGCAGCTCGGCGACGGCTGGTACTCGTGGAACTTCATGCCCATCCCCGGCCGCGTCTTCTCGGATGCCGGGTCGGGCACCTGCGTCAACGCGAGCGGGCCGTACGCGCCAATCGCCAACGCCGGCGGCCCGTACACCGGGGCGCCCGACGTCGCGGTGGCGTTCGACGGGAGCGCGTCGAACGACCCCGATGGCGACCTGCCGCTGACGTACAGCTGGGACTTCGGCGACGGCACACCAGCCGGCAGCGGCGTCACCACGACGCACGCCTATAGCACGACGGGGACGTTCACGGTCACGCTCACCGTGACCGATGCCACCGGCGCGTCGAGCACGGCGACGACGACGGCGGTGATCGCGGCGGTGAATCATCCGCCGGTCGCCATCCCGGGCGGCCCGTACACCGGCATCGAGGGGACGGACGTCGCGTTCCACGGCAGCGGCACGGACCCGGACGAGCTGGCGCCGGTCCTCACGTACGCATGGGACTTCGGCGACGGCAGCACGGACACCGTGCCCGATCCGGTGCACAGGTACGCCGACGACGGGACGTACAACGTGAAGCTTATGGTGACGGACCATCTGGGGGCGCAGAGCGCCGCGGTCTATACGCAGGCCAAGATCGAGAACGCCGCGCCGACGGTGGACGCTGGCCTCGACGGCACGGCGTCGGTGGGCAAGAGCTACAGCTTCACCTGGAGCTTCGACGACCCGGGCGTCAAGGACAGCCCGTGGACCTACACGATCAACTGGGGCGACGGGTCGACGCGGAAGGGGAACGCGAAGCGCCCGGGCGAGATGACCGTGTCGCATGCGTTCCGACCCGCCGGCACGTATACGATCACCGTGACCGTGACGGACCGGGATGGCTATCCCGGATCGGGCACGCGCACCGTCGTCGTGCACTGAGCGGCGACGGCGGGGAGTGATGATGGAGCGGCCGGCGTCGACGGGCGAATGCCCGTCAGGCGCCGGCCGCGACGAGCTCGCGATCGCCGTGGCTCGGCGGCTGCGACACGACGAGAAAGTACACGTCCTCCGCGCCCGCGTTCCGCGCCTCGTGCGCCGAACCGGGCGCGATCTCCACGCCGTGGCCCGGCCTCACGACGTGCACGACGCCGTCGACCTCCAGCCGCAGCTCCCCCGCGAGGACGTAGAAGAACTGCCGCGCATGTGCGTGGCGGTGTCGGACCTCCACCGCCCCGGGCGGCATGCGCTCCTGGATGACGCTCAGGCCCGGCGCGCGTACGAGATGCCAGCCGTCGCACTGACCGCCCCACAGGTAGTGCTCGGCGGTGGCGGGGGAGATCGGAGAGGACACGGTGCGGGAAGGGGGAGAGGAGCCGCGACGTCGCGACGCGGTGCGCGAAAGGTGCGCGATCGGACGCTCGAGCGCGACGGCCGCCGAGAGGGGCTGCACGCTCAGGGGAGCTGGCCGACCTCCCCGTTGCCGCCGGCGGAGCCGCGCAGGCGCCGATAGCAGCGGCGCGTGAGGAACACCAGCGCGACGGTGGGCACCGCGAGGAACACGATCTCCATCCCGCCGCCGGACAGGGCGAAGCGGACGGTGATCGCCGCGAACAGGAGCGTGAGCGCCGCGCACAGGACGAGCCGAACGAGATCGCGTGCCTGTCCGACGGCGACGACAACGCTCCGACGCATGATCACTCCGACGCGCGAGGGGTCGATGAACGCCGGCGCTCGACGGCGGGCGGCGGCGTGTGCGGGCGCGGTGGCCCTGCCTCGGAGAGTGCCTCGGGGACGGGGCGAGGGCAAGCTCGACGAGGCGGTGGCGAGAGGGCGTCGAGGACGACGTCTCCCGAACACACGACGGCCCGGCGCGCCGTGGCGGGCGGCCGGGCCATGCGATCTCGAGTGGAGCGTACCGGGATCGAACCGGTGACCTCCTGCTTGCAAAGCAGGCGCGGGCGACAAAACCAACAGTCCATCGGTCGGTTATCCCTCTACAGCGCGCCTCAATCGTCGGTCTACAGGCTAGCTACTGTCGGCCGTTGCCGGCCTTCCGCCTTAACCTTGCGTTACACCTCCACTACCCTGGTTATGACCGTGGCGGCTTGACCACCTAGAACGGGCGGCCACGTTCGGGACCTGCCGCCGCAAGGCGCCTGGGACGGTGTCACGCCGCCAGAGCAGGGCGTCGCCCGACGCGTAGCGCGAGGCCCGCGGCCGAAGACTATCGCCGCCCATTTGGGCATCTGGGCAAAGACGGCGCGCGTTCACGACTACTGCATCGCCAAGAAGGCGCCGCCATTTGGAGAGTTCCGGGGCTAGTGGCGCGCCGTGACATGGGTGCTCGCTCACCCGAGTGCACCGACCACTGCATGCGGCTTAGCTGCCAGTTGGCACCGGCGCTCACCCGCACGAGGCTGACTGGCAAAAAGGCCTAGGCCACGCGCCTCGCGGTTCGAAGGATATCAGCGAGGGTGTCCGCGTCCGCGTGAGCGATTGACGGCAGATGGGGTGAATAGGCGCGCCATATCTGTCCAGCGATTTCGAACTGCACGTACCGACAGGGCGACGGAGCCCCCGGTCGAACAATGAACGTCGGTCCCGGCACATCCCGGCCTTCGGTCACGATGATGTCCCCGTAAGCAACGTCGTGTAGATGCCACGATCCATCGGGTTGCCGTGCCTTCTGAATCTCTCCGCCGTAGTCAAAGCGCGGCAGCGGGAATCCCCGAGCCATTAGGTCATTCAACTTCGCCAGCAGAGGTGACGTTCCTCGCCGCACGACGGCGCCAATCTGCTTCAGCAGAGCAAGGGCCGGCTCCGTATTGCCGAACCCTCGTACTGACTGTCTAACCTGAAGGAGTGCGGCATCGCCTGGACGCTTTTTCAGATTTGGTTTTCCGGCGTGCATCACACCTGAGACGTAGCCCACGTTGTCGATGATGTCCCGCACCGTTATGTCAATCCCGTTTGCTCGGCATGCGACGCGACACAGGAACTGATCCAGCCCAAGCTCGACGCTTGGTCGAGCCCCCGCTGGGAGCAACTCCGGATCGATGAAAACTTGGCTGAAGTCGAGTATCAGGCCGGGCAGCGACGGTGAGTCCGGTGGAACCTGTGGAAGCATCTCGTCCACAATTCGGAATTGTGGGTGGAAGGACCAACGCGGCCGAAGCTGATCGAGCAAGGGCGGCTCGTTCTTATCCGTGAGCAGAAGCCGTAGGAGAGCGGCCATGCGCATCTGGTGGTAGTGAAACTTGGTGCGGAGGCACGCATCCAAGTCCACCATCGCCCAAAAAAACAGTTGCTCCGGGGTCAACGACGCCCTCCTGTGCCGAGAGTTGGGATCACCTGAACCACCGCGTCTGACAGGTTCAGAGGCAACGCACCGCAGCACGAGACCGCCGTAGGGCTCCGCTTGGTCTGCGCTGATTATCGCACTATGAACGTTCTACCGATGCGCGCCCAGAACTTCGTCCGGCCGCGCGCGGCCAAGCGTGGCGCCTCCTGGCGCTCGGGCCGATGTGCCGGCGGCCGTTTCGCCGGTGTACGATTACGAGAAGCAGCGACCGCGTGAGCGGCTCACGGTCGAGCAGGAGATAGCGTGCATGTTCGGTCGGGCGGACTCCCGTCTCCTCGCCGGCCAATACCGGCTCCCAGTCGCCCGTCGTGACTGGGTTCTGGAGTCGTTTGGCCGCGTCACCTTGATCGCACATCCAACACGGAATACACGTGGCTGATAACGCCATGCCCGATGGCCTCGGCCCGGACGATCTCACCGCGTCTGATCGAGCCGAGACAAACCGCAACCGAACAGCATTCACGCTCAAGGAGCTCGGCGACGCGACGCTGTGGATCACGATTGAGCCATACGAGCCGGGGCTGCCTAGCCTGAAGCGCGGTGATTCCTTTCTCGGCCTGGAGCCCCGGGCAGGGATCATGTTCGAGCAAGCGAAGCGCTTCGTGGACGGGAGGAGCAGGATTAGCAGTTCACCGTAGCAGTCGGCGGACTGGGGGGCCGACGCCAGAGCAGCCTACCAGCCTACCGACGAGCCCGTGATGTCGCTCGGTGGGCCTCTGGACGGCCGTACGGCGCACGTCCAGCACGCGCAGGATGCTCTCTGGGTCACGTGGACGCGCGAGCGTGGGTTGGAGGTCAGCCGACGCCGACCGGCCCTCCCCTGGCGCCTCGCTCGCGAATATTGGCCCGGTACGATATTGATCTCGAGTCGCGTGCGTTGCGCTGGAGACCGGATATTTCGTAGACAAACGCCAAGGCGTCGCGATCCGGTTGCTGGCGGGTTAATGGCCGCTACGTTTCGCCCGAGCCGATGACTTTGTCTTCGCTGCGCGGCCGAGGTCCTTTCTGTTTTCCGAGTCTCGCGTCAATTGCTGAATAGCGATCCTTACGTTGAACGGCTTCAACCATATCGGGCCAAACCGTCCCCGCATCGAGAGATTCGCCAGCGTTTCGCGAATAAAGGGGAAGAGGAGTGTCGCCCCTGCCTCCATGACGTATTGAGCCGGAGGAATGTTTTCCTGCCCCGGCTCCGCAGCGACGAGCGCCATCATCTCTACGACAAAGCGGTATAGCGCAGTCGAATCGTTGTTCGATTCGACGCGCAACGAGAGCCCCGCACCGCGCCCGGAAGGTTCTCCCAGGAGTCGTAAAGAGACTTCGATCCCCGCCTCCGCAGGCTTCGTGTCCGACGGCAGTGCGAGGAAATCTTCGCGGTGGCTGAACTGAGACTCCACCAGGAAGATCTGCTCGACCCGCAGGCCGGGCTGCTTAGTAGGGTCGACCATTAAGCCGCGAGCGGCTGTTCGCTCATACTCTCCAGATCTTCACCCAAGTCATTGTCTGAAGAGATCGCAGCCCCAATGTGGGCCTGCCTGATCCGCCCTTCGCTCTCAAGCCAGGCATCCATGGCCTCGCTGGGCACCCGCATTTCGCCGAGGGGGCGAAGGGTCAAACCGCGGACTTCCTTGCCGACGGCCCATAGCATGTCTGAGAGGGTGCCGAGAGTCATGTTCCTCGACCCACTCAACACTTGCGACACGAATCCCTTTGTGCGTCCGACACGCTCGGCAAGCTCGGCGCGGGACATTCCTGCCTCTTCAAGCGCGGCAATCACGTCCCCGGTCACCGACAACATGCACATGTCGCGAGCATAAAGGCGCTGCTCCTCTGGCGAAGGGAGCCGCTCGCAAAGGTTATTGAAATTGAAGCTGGTCACAATCGCCGCTCCTCCGAAGGTATTGAGATCAGCGCTTCTTTCGCCTGGACCGACTGATGCGCGCCAGAAAGTCCCTTCTCATGGTCGAGGCAATCTCGTAGTCAGCCTCTTGCTCCTTCTTCTTCTTCTTTGGCGCACCGTTGGTCACGTAGAAATTGCGTTCGTAGAAGAAGCCGAAGAAGCGCGAGCCACGAGGCTTCAACTCGAACACGTCTGAATACCGCCCCTTCAAGAAGTGACCGTGCGAGTCGTCTGGTAGCCGACCGTGTTCTGCCAAGTACCTCGCCAACGCATCGAAGCGGACACGATCCGGCCTATCAGCTTCGCGGTAGAACTCCTCCGCTGGAAAGGCATTGCGGAATCGCATGTATCTGACCACCAGCCTTGCGCCGAACGCGATGATCGTTCGGTCTACCACGTTCGACGCTCAGGTATACGTAAACGTAAACCCACTACCCCCTCCACGCAATGTACCGGAATTGCTACCAAGCCTTATGGGCGCACAGGAGTCGAACTCAACTGCCTCCCGTGTTGGCTGTGTCGCTACCGAGCGAGAATAAGCGTGCTCACCATTATGAGCCAATTCTTAGAATTCCGTCTGTTGAGAGCCCCTCCAGCCGTAGCTCCGGGCACCCCAGCCGAAACGAAACGTACAAGTCACGCCTGGCTGAAGCCCGGCGGGCCTTGTAGTCGGGCTGCGCCCGTCTCTCGCCGCGTCGGCGAGGCGCCGCGTGTACGTCACCGAGTCGAGGTACTCCTCAACGCTCCCGACGCGTGGCTGGGGATGGAGTGTGATGCCCGGAACGCGGTGCGGCTCAGGCGCGAGAGCGTCCGCCGGCTCCGTCTCAATCACGCGCGACCGCCCATGCCGGCGCTGGTGCTCGTGTCGAGGAAAATTGCTCTATGCGGCGCACAGCCTCGCGCTCCTCAGCGATGATGCGCGCGTGCTCGAGCGCCCCTGACTCCGATGACTGGCTAGTGGCTTCCGAAGAGCAACGATCCGCGCCGATCAATCGCGGCCTATGATCGGTTCCCGGCGGTGGTCGCCAATGCCGGTGATGCCGACCCGCAGGGGCTGTTGCGCTTTATGGCGCTCGCGGCGGGGTCGGGGTGGCGGGTGTCTGCGATCCGCGCTCTACGAGCCTCTGACGTCGATCGGCGAGCGACCGGCGGCCCCGCACGGCCGGATCTACAAGCGCCCGGAGCACGAAAAGGAGCGGAGGGGCGGCTGGCTCCCTATCGGCAAAGAGGTGCGCGCCGACATCGACTCCATCCCCACGTCCCCCCCATCAGCGACTGGCCGTTCTTCCCCGCCCCAGGCGCGAAAGAGGAGATCGAATCGGGCAAGGACAAGATCCCGAGCCCGTCATCCCGCGATGCGCGGAAGCTCCTCGCGCGCGCTGAGCCCGCAGCCAATCTCGATTCGTCGACAGTGGGAGCTTCCATCCCTACAGCCGGAAATGGGCGGCTGAGCGGAAGTCCTTGTCGTACAGGACGTCGCGAAGGCCGGCGCCTGGCTGGACGCGCGCGTGCTCCAGAGCGCGTATCAGCAGACCGACGAGAAGGCGATGCGGGCGGTTGTGAGCGAGCTGACCAAGCTCCGCGAGACCAGGCACGAGGAGCAAACCACTGCAGCGTGAGGGGGGCGCAAGGAATCCAGCCGTTCGCATTACATCTGCGTTACCCCCCCCGAAAAACGCGAAAGTCCGGCGCGCCGTGGCGGGCGGCCGGGCCGTGCGATCTCGAGTGGAGCGTACCGGGATCGAACCGGTGACCTCCTGCTTGCAAAGCAGGCGCTCTCCCAGCTGAGCTAACGCCCCGAAGGGCCGGAAGATAGCCGGATGCGACCGGACGCGGAAGCGCCGCCGGGCGCAGCCCCCGCCAGCGGATGCTCCCGCCGATCGCCGTCCGGCATTCTCGGATTGCCCCGCGGCCCCACTCCGGCTTTCATGAATGACGGGCCCGCCGCGGCGGCCCCGGTCCTGCACCGCTCCGCGGCGTGGCGATTCGAGAGCACGGGAGGAATCATGACGGACACGGGTACGGCGAGCGCGACGAAGACGATCACCCTGCGCTGCCAGTTCTGCGACACCTGGAATCGCGTCGACGCCGCGCGCGCCGCGGACAAGCCGAAGTGCGGGAAGTGCGGACGGCCGATGCTCCTCGACCGCCCCTATCCGCTCACGGAGGAGACCTTCGCCCGTACCATCGGGGAGAGCGAGGTCCCGGTGCTGGTGGACTTCTATGCGGACTGGTGTGGGCCGTGCAAGATGATGGCGCCCTACGTGGACGAGATCGCGCGCAGCTTCCAGGGGCGGGCGCTGGTCGCGAAGCTCGACACCGACCGCGCGCAGGCGACCTCCGCGTCGCTCAACATCCGCGGCATCCCGACGTCGATCGTCTTCCAGGGCGGCAGGGAGGTGGCGCGACAGACGGGCGCGGTGCCGAAGAAAGTCCTCGAGGAGATGCTCTCGAGCGCGACCGGCGGCTGAGTCCTGGCTGGACGGCTCGGGGGATCCACGCGAAAACGTCGGTCAGTCCCGCGCGGGACTGACCGACGTTTGGCTTGAGGGCCACCACACCGAACGATGGGACTCGACCGCGTCCCGACCGCGCGCCCTCCGCGCGGGACCGCCCTATTCGTGCGCGGGCAGCGGCTCCATCGTCTCCGGGTCGCAGGGCACCTGCACCTCGTCGCGGTAGGG
>CAMLIT010000112.1 GCA_946480295.1 uncultured Gemmatimonadota bacterium | reverse complement strand
GTGAGCAGCAGCGTCCGGATGTGCGCGCCGTCCACGTCGGCATCGGTCATGATGATGATCTTGTGGTAGCGCGCCTTCTCCAGCTCGAACTCGTCCTTGATGCCGCTGCCGATCGCCGTGATGATCGTCCGGATCTCCTCGTTCGACAGCACCTTGTCGATGCGCGCCTTTTCGACGTTGATGATCTTGCCCCGCAGCGGCAGGATCGCCTGGAAGTCGCGCCGCCGCCCCTGCTTCGCCGAGCCGCCGGCCGAGTCGCCCTCGACGAGGTAGAGCTCGCACATCGCCGGATCGCTCAGCGAGCAGTCGGCGAGCTTGCCGGGCAGGTTGCCGACGTCGAGCGCCGACTTGCGCCGCGTGAGGTCGCGCGCCTTCCGCGCCGCCTCGCGCGCCCGCGCCGCCGACACGGCCTTCTCCACGATCTGGTTCGCCGTCCGCGGGTGCTCGTCGAGGTAGCTGCCCAGCCAGTCGCCGACGACCGACTTCACCGCCGACTCCACCTCGGAGTTGCCGAGCTTCGTCTTCGTCTGCCCCTCGAACTGCGGCTCGCGCACCTTCACCGACAGCACGGCGATCAGCCCCTCGCGCACGTCGTCGCCGGAGAGCGAGAAGTCGGCCTTCTTGAGGAAGTTCCCCTTCTGCGCGTACTGGTTGATCATGCGCGTCAGCGAGGCCTTGAAGCCCGTGAGGTGCGTGCCGCCCTCGTGCGTGTTGATGTTGTTCACGAACGAGAAGACGGTGTCGTTGTACCCGTCGTTGTACTGGAGGGCGAGCTCGATCCCCACGTCGTCCCGCGTCGTCTCGAGATAGAGGACGTCCTGGTGGAGCGGCTTGCGCTTCTCGTTCAGGTACTGGACGAACTCCTTCAGCCCGCCCTTCGCGTGGAAGGTCTCCTCCTTCTCCTGTCCCGCGCGCTCGTCCTTCAGCGTGATGATCACGCCCTTGTTCAGGAACGCGAGCTCGCGCAGCCGCGACGCCAGCGTCGCCCAGTCGTAGACGAGGTGCGTGAAGATCTCGTGGTCCGGCTTGAACCACACCTTCGTCCCCGACTCCTTCTTCGGGACGTCGCGCAGCGTCTTCAGCTTCGTCGTCGTCGTCCCGCGGGCGAAGTCCATGTAGAACTCCTTCCCGTCGCGCTTGATCCACACCTTGAGCTTCTCGGACAGCGCGTTGACGACGGAAACGCCGACGCCGTGCAGGCCGCCGGAGACCTTGTACGTGTTCTTGTCGAACTTGCCGCCGGCGTGCAGCACGGTCATCGCCAGCTCGACGCCCGGCATCTTCTCCGTCGGGTGGACGTCCACGGGGATGCCGCGGCCGTTGTCCTCGACGGTGATCGAGTTGTCCTCGTGGATCGTCGCCGCCACGCGGTCGGCGAATCCGGCCAGCGCCTCGTCGATCGAGTTGTCGACGACCTCGTAGACCAGGTGGTGCAGCCCGCGCTCGGACGTCGAGCCGATGTACATGCCGGGACGCTTGCGAACCGCTTCGAGTCCCTTGAGTACCTGAATCTGCCCGGCATCGTATTTCGCGCCGTTCTGCTGATCGTTGGTCTTGGTCGCCATAGTCACCCGGAAAAGCCCTGAAACACACGCCCGAACAGGAGCCGAAGCTGACCCCGTGGGCAACCTGAAAAATGTAACCTCGCGCGGGCCGGAACGCAACGGGGTGGCAGCTGCCGAAGTTGCGTCCAATCAAAGAGTTACCGGCTCTGCCCCCGCCTGATCTGCCAGCGGATTTTCTTCACCGGCGCCCGCCCCGGCTTGGCGTTCAGCGACCGCAGCAGCTCGGGCTCCATCAGCGACAGCTCGGTCATCCAGGCGTTGGTCTTCACCGCCACGAACAGCGTCCCGTCGGCCGTGATGTGCATCGGCTCGGTCACCGCGGCGATCTGCTTCCCGACCAGCCGCGGCCATTCCGGGATGATCCCCGCCTGCTCGATCCGGTCGGCGAGCCCGCTCTGCTGCAACACACCGGGGAGCACGTCGCGCAGGGATGTTGGTCGCTTCTTGCGGTCGGTCATGCGACGCTCCCCTCCGGCGTCCACTCCCGCACCTCGCCGGCCTCGACGCGCCGGCGCTCGAGCCGGGTGAGCCCGGCGGGGATGTCGCTCTCGCGCGGGACGGCGAGGATGGTCTGGCCCAGCCCCGCGTCGGCGAGCAGCGCCATGATCCGCGCCGAGCGGCGGACGTCGAGCTCGGCGAACGGGTCGTCGAGCAGGAAGACGGGGGCGCCGCCGCGCCTGTCGCGCAGGGTCTCGGCCTCGAGCATCCGCAGCGCGATCGCCGCCGTCCGCTGCTGCCCCGCGGAGCCGAACGCGCGCAGGTCGCGGGGCGCCTGGTCCGCCCCGGCGAGGGCGATCACGAGGTCGTCGCGATGCGGGCCGACGTGGGTGACGCCGCGCTTCACGTCGAGCGGCCGCTTCTCCTCCAGGCCGCTGGCGAGCGCCGCGCGCGGATCGTCTCCGGGCAGGATCGTGCCGGCGTAGCGCAGCGTCACCGCGCCGCTCTCGCCGATGGCACGGCAGAGCGCCTCGAAGCGCGCCGCGACCGCGTTCACCCACGCCTCTCGCTCGGCGACGAGCACGGCGCCGAATTCGGCGAGGGGCGCCTCCCAGACGGCGATGCGCGCGTCGTGGCCGCGGCCGCCGCCGACGCGCGCCGCGTCGCGCAGCGCCGCGTTCCGGTGCGCGAGCGCGGACCGGTAGCGCTGGAGCGCGCCGAGATAATGGCGCGAGGTGAGGGCGAGCATGATGTCGAGGAAGCGGCGGCGCGCCGACGGCGCGCCCGCCACCAGCTCGACGTCGGCGGGGGAGAACATGACGGCCGGCAGGGTGCCGAGCGCGTCGCTCAGCCGCTCGGGCTCGGCGCCGTCGACGCGCACGCGCTTGCGCTTCGTCGCGCGCTCGAAGCCGACGGCGATCTCGTGCGCGCGGTCGGTCTCCAGCTCGGCGGCGAGGTGGAAGCCGGGTGCGCCGAAGCGGACGACGTCCTGGTCGCGCGCGCCGCGCGCGGAGCGGAGCAGCTCGAGGTAGTAGATGGCCTCGAGCAGGTTCGTCTTCCCCTGCCCGTTCTCGCCGACGAGCACGAGCCCCTCGGCGGGCAAGGCGAGATCGAGCCGGGCGAGGTTGCGGAAATCGCGCACGGCGAGCGACCGCAGCCGCGCGGCGCCGGTCACTTCCCCTCGAACCGCGCCGCGCGCTTCTCGAGGAACGCGCTCGTGCCCTCCTGCATGTCCGCCGTCGACGCGAGGAGGCCGAACTGCGTCGCCTCCAGCGTGAGCGCCTCGTCGAGGGTGATGTCGAGCCCGCGGTTCACCGCCTCGATGCACGCGGCGATGGCGAGCGGCCCGTTGGCGAGGATCTGCTGCATCATCGCCGTCGCGGCGCCGATCAGCTCCGCGGCGGGGACGACGCGGTTCACGAGGCCGATCCGGTACGCCTCCTGGGCATCGATCATCTCGCCAGTGAGGAGGAGCTGCAGCGCGCGCCCCTTGCCGACGAGCCTCGTCAGGCGCTGCGTGCCGCCGTAGCCGGGGAGGAGCCCGAGCTTGACCTCCGGCTGGCCGAACTTCGCCGCGTCGGCGGCGACGCGGATGTGGCAGGCGAGGGCGAGCTCGCATCCACCGCCGAGGGCGAAGCCGTTTACCGCCGCGATGACGGGCTTGGGCGACGTCTCGAAGCGACGGAAGACCGCCTGACCGCGCTGCGCGAGCTGCTTGGCGGAGACGGCGGTCTGCTTCGTGAGCTCGCCGATGTCGGCGCCGGCGATGAAGGCGCGCCCCGCGCCGGTGAGGATGATCCCGCCGACATCCTCGCGCGCGCGCAGCTCGTCGATGGCTGTCCCGAGCTCGGCGATCGTCTGCTCGTTCAGCGCGTTGAGCTTGTCCGGCCGGTTCACCGTGAGGAGGGCGATGCGGTCGGAGACCGAGACGGAGAGCATGGGGCGAGGGGCAGGGGGGACTGCGGAGTGCGGATCCGGATTCGCTGCGGACTGCGGACGTACTGCGGATCGCGGACGCGGATTGACTGCGGACTGCGGACGTACTGCGGACCGCGGACCGACGGCGGAAAGAAAGGAAAACCTCGGCACGAGGTCAATTCTTGCGCGGGGGAGTGTCTCCCGCACGGAATGCCGCAGCGCCTCCCGCCACCCGCCTCCCGCTTCCCGCCCCCAGCCTCCCGCCCGGCGGCACGCCCTCTGCCCGGATACACCGACATGGCGACACGGTGGCTGCATCGTCTGGGCAGCAAGCGGACAGGGTTCCGCTACGCGGATGAGGCCGGGCGCGCGGTGCGGGATCGGCGCACGCTCGACCGCATCCGCTCCCTCGTCATTCCCCCCGCGTGGAAGGACGTCCACATCGCCGCCAGCCCGCGCGGCGCGATCCAGGCGTGGGGCTACGACGCGCGTGGGCGCAAGCAGTACCGCTACCACGACCGCGCCGTCGAGCGCGGCGAGCTCCGCAAGTACTACCGCGTGCGCGAGCTCGCCAAACGACTCCCCCGCGTGCGCCGCCTGCTGCGCGAGGACTCGCGCCGCGGCCGGCTCACGCGCGACACCGTCGCCGCGACGGTGCTCCGCCTCATCGGCGAGACCTTCTGCCGCGTGGGGAGCGACCGGTACGTGAAGGAGAACGGCACCTTCGGCATCACGACCGTGCGGAAGTCGCACGCGCACGTGGAGGACGGGCTGGTCTACCTGGAGTACCGGGGGAAGGGGAGCATCCGGCAGCGGCAGGTGGTCGCGGATCCGGAGCTGGCGCGGCTCGTCGTGCGGCAGCTGAAGACGCCGGGCGCGCGGCTCTTCCGCTTCCAGGACGAGGAGGGGTGGCACGATCTCACGGCGCGCGACGTCAACGAGTACCTCCACGAGCGGATCGGCGGTTACAGTGCGAAGGACTTCCGCACCTGGGGCGGGACGCTCCGCGCCGCGACGGTACTCGCCGAGATCGGGCCGTGGCGGTCGGCGACGGAGGCGAAGCGGAACGTCGCCCTCGCCATGCGGCTGGTGAGCTCGGAGCTCGGCAACACGCCGACCATCTGCCGCAAGTCGTACGTGCATCCGATCGTCCTCGCGCGCTATCTCGACGAGGCGGAGACGATCGCGCTGCCGGCGGCCCGTCGCACGGCGGCCGATCGCGGCCTGGCGCACTCGCCCGAGGAGCGCGCGCTGATCGCCTTCCTCGACAAGCACTTCCCGGAGCGGCGACGGAAGCCGCGGGCGGAGGAGGGAAGCGAGCGGGCGGCGTGAATGCGGGACGCGGGACGCGGGACGAGTACTACGTCATTGGTCTTTCGTTATTGGTTCTTGGCGGGCCGCTCGGGATGCTTCTCGTGGCATCCCGAGCGGCTCGCCAACGACCAATGACCAATCACGTCCTGCCGGGTTGCGGTCCCCCGACGGCGCACGGTAGTTCCCTCGGTCGCTTGGCTCCCTCGGGATGACCACCCCTCCTTCCCGCCTCCCGCCTCCCGCCTCCCGCCTCCCGCCTCCCGCCTCCCGCCTCCCGCCTCCCGGCCCCATCTTCTGTTCCATGTCCATCGTCCACGCGGTCGACTGGTCTCCCGACGGCGCGGTTCGGATCGTGGATCAGCGGCGGCTGCCGGGCGCGCTCGTCGAGCGCGACCTGCGCACCGTCGACGAGGTCTGCGACGCGATCCGGTCGCTCGCCGTGCGCGGCGCGCCCGCGATCGGCATCGCCGGCGCGATGGGGCTCGTCGCGTCGCTGCGTGGCCACGCGGGCGACTCGCGCGACGCGCTCCTCGCGCGCGCCACGGCGGCCGCGGCGGCGATCCGTGCCACGCGACCCACGGCGGTGAACCTGGCCTGGGCGGTGGATCGCGTGCTCGCGCGCGGCTGCGCGAGCGCGGGCGACGGCGCGGCGGCGCTCGACGCCATGGCTGCGGAGGCCACGGCGATCCTCGAGGAGGACCGCGCGATGTGCCGGCGCATCGGCGAGCACGGGGAGGCCCTCATTCCCGACGGCGCGCGCATCCTCACCCACTGCAACGCCGGCGCGCTGGCGACGGGCGGGATGGGCACCGCGCTCGCCGCGGTCTACCGCGCCGCCGAACGGGGGAAGCGCGTCAGCGTCCTCGCCGACGAGACGCGGCCGCTGCTGCAGGGAAGCCGGCTCACCGCGTGGGAGCTGCGCCGCGCCGGGATCCCGGTGACGGTGATCGCCGACGACATGGCCGCGTGGGCGATGCGGCGCGGCATGGTCGACCTCTGCATCGTCGGCGCGGACCGCATCGCCGCGAACGGCGACGTGGCGAACAAGATCGGCACCTACGCCGTCGCCGTCGCCGCGCGGCACCACGGCATCCCCTTCTACGTCGCGGCGCCCGCCTCCACCTTCGATCCGGCCACGCCGGAGGGGAGCGCGATCGAGATCGAGCAGCGCTCGCCTGACGAGATCCGGCGCGGCTTCGGCGTGAGCACCGCGCCGGACGACGTGGACGTCTTCAACCCGGCGTTCGACGTCACGCCGGCGGCGCTCGTGACGGCGATCGTGAGCGACGTCGGCGTGCACCGGCCGCCCTACCACTTCCCTCGACCACTCGACAGATGAGATCCGTCCTCGCCATCGACGAAGGGACATCGGGCGTGACCTGCCTCGTGGTTGCCGCCGACGGGCACGTCACCGGCCGCGGCTACCGCGAGATCCCGCAGCACTTCCCGCGTCCGGGGTGGGTCGAGCACGACGCGATGGAGATCCTCGACGCGACGCTCGCGTCGGCGCGCGAGGCGATCGCGGCGGCGGGCGCGATGCCGGAGGCGATCGGCATCACGAACCAGCGCGAGACGGTGGTCGTCTGGGAGCGCGCGACGGGACGCCCCGTGCATCGCGCCATCGTCTGGCAGGACCGGCGCACCGCCGGCCGCTGCGCGGAGCTGGCGCCGCGCACGGAGTGGATCACGAAGCGCACGGGGCTCGTCGTGGATGCCTACTTCTCGGCGACGAAGCTGGAGTGGCTGCTCCGGGAGGAGCGGCTGCTCGAGCGCTGGCGCCCGGAGGATCTGGCCGCGGGGACGATCGACTCCTGGCTCGTCTGGCAGCTCACCGGCGGACGGGTGCACGCGACGGAGCCGACGAACGCGTCGCGCACGATGCTCTTCGACATCGACCGGCTCGCGTGGAGCGACGAGCTGTGCGACCTCTTCGGCGTCCCGCGCGCGATGCTTCCCGAGGTGCGCCCGTCGAGCGGCGACTTCGGAACGACGCGCGCCGATCTGCTCGGCGCCGAGCTGCCGATCATGGGGATCGCCGGCGACCAGCAGGCGGCCCTCTTCGGGCAGGGGTGCTGGTCGGCGGGGCAGGGGAAGAACACGTACGGCACGGGCGCGTTCCTCCTCCTCAACACCGGGCGCGAGCGCCCGCGCGCCGACGCCGGGCTCCTCACCACGGTCGCGTGCGACGCGACGGGGCGGCCGGCGTACGCGCTGGAGGCGGCGATCTTCATCGCCGGCGCCGCCGTGCAGTGGCTGCGCGACGGGCTCGGCATCATCGCCGACGCGGGCGAGACGGAGGCGCTGGCCCGATCGATCGAATCGAACGACGGGGTGTATTTCGTGCCGGCGCTCGTCGGGCTGGGTGCGCCCTGGTGGGAGCCGGACGCGCGCGGCACGATCGTCGGACTCACGCGCGGGAGCACGCGGGCGCACCTCGCCCGCGCGGCGCTCGAGGCGATGGCGTACGGCACGGCCGACGTCCTCGGCAGCATGTCCACGTCGAGCGGCATCTCGTTCGACTGCCTGCGGGTGGATGGCGGCGCGACACGCAACGATTGGCTGATGCAGTTCCAGGCGGATGTGCTGGGCGTTCCGGTGGAGCGCCCCGACATGATCGAGACGACGGCGCTCGGCGCGGCCGGGCTGGCGGGGATCGCCGCCGGCGTGTGGCCGGACGCCGCGAGCTTCCTCGCGCGTCGGCGGTACGCGACGTTCCAGCCGCGCGCCGAGCGGGACGCGGTGCGTCGCGAGCTCGGCGGATGGCAACGCGCCGTGCGCGCGGCGCTGAGCTGGGCGCGCGATCGATGAGCGGAGCGGGCGGGAAGCGTCGCCGGTCGGCGCGACCCATCATGGACGCGGTGGACGAGCGGGAGCTGGATCCGTCGCTCGACGCCGCGCTCGACAGGCTGCGCGCCGAGCTGGTGGCGTGGCATCACGACGGGATGCCGGGGAGCCGCCCCATCGTCTCCTACGCCCGCTCGCCGAGGGTGATGCTCGTCGGGCAGGCGCCGGGCAAGGTGGAGATGGAGGGCGGTCGGCCCTTCGCCGGCCGCGCCGGCCGCACGCTCTTCTGCTGGCTCGAGCGCGCGGGGGTGGACGAGGAGCGGGCGCGCGAGCGGATCTACATCTCCGCGATCACGCGCTGCTATCCCGGGCCGAGCCCGAGCGGGCGCGGCGACCGCGTGCCGTCGGCCGAGGAGCAGGCGCGGGCCGCCGTGTGGCTCGTGCGCGAGCTCGAGCTCATCCGGCCGCGCGTGCTGATCCCCGTCGGCCGGCTGGCGATCGCGCGCTTCCTCCCGCCGCTGCCGCTCGACGAGCTGGTCGGGCGCGAGCACGAGGTCGAGCACGAGGGCGGACGGTCCATCGCGATCCCGCTGCCCCACCCCTCGGGCGCGAGCAGCTGGATCCATCAGGGCGACCACCCCGAGCTCCTGGACCGCGCGCTGCGGCTCCTCGGCCGGCGGCTGCGCGAGCTCGGCGTCGTCGAGCGGCGCGCTGGGCGGAGCGTGGCCTGATGCTCGGCCTGCTGTTCGCCCTCTCGCTGCACGTGGGGCCTCCCGAGCATCCCGGCGGCGACTCCTGGTTCGGCGCCGACAAGGTGAAGCACTTCTTCATGTCGGCGTTCGTCCAGAGTGTGACGTACACCGGCGCTCGCGCGGTCGGAGTGGGGCGGGGGGGCGCGATGGTCGCGGCGTCGGCGGCGACGGTGGGGGTCGGGGTGGGGAAGGAGATCCACGACCGCCGATCGGGCGGCGCGTTCAGCGCGCGCGATCTCACCTGGGATCTCGGCGGGGGCATGGCCGCCGGATTGCTGCTCGATCGCACGCGGGAGTGAACCGGCGGCGGATCGGGAATCATCGGCCACCGCCGGTGGTTGGCGCTTTATATTGCGGGCTGTGGTGCGGCGGAGGCGGGGGCGGAGCGAACTCGGAAAGGCGGGATTCAGAATGAAGGCACGGACGAAATTCCTCATCGGCGGCGCCGTGATCCTGGCTGCGGCCGGCTACCTGATGGTCACCTCGATCCGGGACACCGGCGTGTACTACTTCACGCCGACGGAGCTGGCGCAGAAGGTCACCGCCGACCCTGGATTTCGTGACGCCGGCGTGAAGGTCGGCGCGCGGGTGGTGACGGGCTCGATCGTGCGCGTGCCCGGCGGGCGCGAGTACGACTTCCGCATCACCGACGGCGCGAAGACCTACCCGGTGGTCTACCGCGGCATCGCCCCCGACACCTTCACCGACGGCGTGGACGTCGTGGTGGAGGGGCGGCTCGGGGCCGACGGCGTGTTCCACGCGACGACGCTGCTCGCCAAGTGCGCCTCGCGGTACGAGAACGCGCCGGAGAAGTACCGCCAGACGCCGGGCTACCGGGCGGCGTCGACGCAGCGGGTGGGCGCGTGACCCTCATCGGCGAGCTGTCGCTCTGGGTCGCCCTGCTGATGGCGGCCTGGTGCACCACCGTGTCGTTCGCCGGTGGGGCGCTGAAGCGCGAGGACCTGGTGGCCAGCGGCCAGCGGGCGATGTACGCGACGTTCGTGATGGTGGCGCTGGCGGCGGCGGGGCTGTGGACCGCGCTGCTGACGCGCGACTTCTCGTTCGGCTACGTCGCGGGGCACATCAGCTCCAACATGCCGAACGTCTACGTCTTCACGGCGTTCTGGAGCGGCCAGGAGGGCTCGATGCTCTTCTGGGCGCTGATCCTGTCGACGTACAGCGCGATCGCGGTCTACCGGAATCGCGACAAGACGGAGCTGATCCCGTACGCGGCGGGGACGCTCGGCGCGATCCTCGTCTTCTTCCTCGTCACGATCTGCTTCAAGGCGAACCCGTACGTGCGGCTCGACTGGGTGCCGATCGACGGCCGCGGGATGAATCCGCAGCTGCAGAACCCCGGGATGGCGATCCATCCGCCCAACCTCTACCTGGGCTACGTCGCGACGTCGATCCCCTTCGCCTTCGCCGTGGCGGCGCTGATCACGCGCCGGCTGGACGCCGAGTGGCTGAGCGTGGTGCGGCGGTGGTCGCTGCTCTCGTGGTTCTTCCTCACCGTCGGGATCGTGCTCGGGATGTGGTGGGCGTACGTCGAGCTGGGCTGGGGCGGCTACTGGGCGTGGGACCCCGTGGAGAACTCGTCCTTCCTGCCGTGGCTCACGGGCACGGCGTTCCTGCACTCGATCATGGTGCAGGAGAAGCGCGGGATGCTGCGCAAGTGGAACGTGGTGCTCGTCGTCGTGACGTTCCTGCTCTCGATCCTCGGCACCTTCATCACGCGGAGCGGCGTGATCGAGAGCGTGCATTCGTTCGCGCAGTCGCCGATCGGCAACTGGTTCGGGGCGTTCCTCGCGATCTCGATCGCCGTGACGATCTATCTCGTGGCAACGCGGCTGAAGGACCTGGAGGCGACGGCCGAGCTGGAGAGCATGGTGAGCCGCGAGGCCGCCTTCCTCTACAACAACCTGCTCCTCGTCGGGATCGCCTTCTCCGTGCTCTGGGGGACGCTCTTCCCGATCCTCTCCGAGTGGGTGCGCGGGTCGAAGATCACCGTCGGCCCGCCCTTCTTCAACGCGGTGAACGTGCCCCTCGGGCTGCTCCTGCTCGCGTTGACCGGCGTCGGCCCGCTGATCGCGTGGCGCAAGGCGTCGGTGCGCAACCTCAAGCGGCAGTTCGCGACGCCCGTCGCCGCCGGGGTGGCGCTGGGGCTCGTGCTGCTCGCGGCGGGGATGCGCGACTTCTACGCCCTGATGGCCTACGCCCTCGGCGGCTTCGTCCTCGCGACGATCGTGCAGGAGTTCTACAAGGGGATCGGCGCGCGGCGCACGATCCACGGCGAGAGCGTGCCGGCGGCGTTCGTCCACCTCATCGCGCGCAATCGCCGGCGGTACGGCGGCTACATCGTGCACGCGGGGATCGTCATGATCTTCGCCGCGTTCGCCGGGCTGGCGTTCAAGTCGGAGCACGACATCACCCTCAAGGCGGGCGAGACCTTCGAGACGAAGGACCCCTACGGGCACCAGTGGCGCTTCACGAGCCAGGGGATCTCGACGACGAAGGAGCTGAACCGGCTCGCGACGGGCGTCGGGCTCGAGGCGACGCGCGACGGGAAGCCGGTCGGCATGATCACGTCGGAGAAGCGGCAGTACTTCGACAGCCAGGACCAGCCGCTGTTCGAGCCGACGACCGAGGTGGGGATCCACTCGACGGCCGCGCTCGACACGTACGTCGTGCTCGCCGGGGTGAGGGGAGATGAGGCGGAGATGCGCATCACCTTCAACCCGCTCGTGATGTGGGTCTGGCACGCGGGCGAGCTCATGGCGATCGGCGGCTTGATCGTCATGTGGCCGGCCGCGGAGCGTCGGCGCGTGAAGGCAGGATACACCGCGGTGCTGCCGCCGGCGCCCGAGCCAGAACCGGTGCCGGCATGATCAGTCGTCGTACCTTCCTCACCCGCGCCCTCACCGGCGCGGGTGCCGTGGCGTTGGGGAGCCGCCTCGCGCACGCGCAGCAAGCCGCCGCGACCCAGGGCGACACCGCGCGCATGCCGGGGATGGGGATGGACTCCTCGAACCTGTTCGCGATGGACCAGCTCGCGTCGCGGCCGGTGCGGCTGCCGCCCAAGCCGAACGCGCGCCCGTCCATGACGGCGGCGCAGCGGGACGAGCTCGAGCACCACATCAAGTGCCAGTGCGGGTGCACGCTCGACGTGTACACCTGCCGCACGACCGACTTCTCCTGCCAGGTCTCGCCGGCGATGCACCGCGACGTGATGGCGCTCGTCGCGGGCGGCTACTCCGCGCAGGAGATCATCAAGGCGTTCACGGACGTGTACGGGGAGCGCGTGCTCATGGAGCCGACGAAGGAGGGCTTCAACCTCCTGGGCTACTTCGCGCCGTTCATCGCGATCGGCGGCGGGGCGGCGATCGTCTTCGGGCTGATCCGCCGCTGGGGCTCGCGACCCGCCGCGCCGACGGCGCCGCTCGCCGCGCCGCCGGGCGTGGACGCGTCGCCCGAGGAGCTGGCGCGGCTCGACGCCGCCGTGCGCGAGGACCGATGACGATCGCGCTCGTCCTGGGGACGGCGCTCGCCGTCGGCGCGCTCGCGTTCGTGCTCTATCCGCTCTTCTTCGGCAGCGCCACGGTGCGCCAGCTCCCGCGCACGGCGCCCCCGCCGGCCGACGCGCGCGCGGCCGCCGAGGACACCGCCGTCGCCGCGCTGCGCGAGATCGAGTTCGACCGCGCCACCGGCAAGCTGTCGGAATCCGACTACGCGGAGCTGAAGGAGCGCTACACTCGTCAGGCGCTCGCCGCCATGCGGCAGCGCGAGCACGCGGCGGTGGCCGTGGGCGAATACCGGCCGCCGGCGGACGACGAGATCGAGGCGGCGGTGCTGGCGTTCCGCTCCCGCCACCCCGACTGCCCGTCGTGCGGGCCGCGACCGGAAGCGGACGCGGTGTTCTGCTCGAGCTGCGGGCGCTACCTGCGCGGCGCGTGCCCCTCGTGCGGGCGCGCCATCGAGGAGACCGGCGCCCGCTTCTGCCCCGACTGCGGGCACGCGCTCGCGGCCTGACTCAGGGCTTCTTCGCCTTCGCCGCCGCCGTCTTCCGCGTCGCGCTGTCGGGCGTCGCGGCGTGATGCCTGCGCAGCATGGTCTTGTGCGCGGCGCCCCACGTCGTGCCGCCCCCTTTCGCGCCCTTCGCCTTCGCCGTCGCGGTCTTCGACGCGGTGTGCCGGGCGTGGACGTGCTTCGTGGCGGTCGGCTTCGCCTTGCCCGTGTCCTGCTGCATGCCCTGCGCGTGGGCAACGGACGCGAGCCCCAACACGAGCGCCGCGGCGAGGACGAGATGGAGACGTCGCATGACGCATCCTCCTGGCTGACGGGCCGCCCCGATGGGCGGTCGCCGGGTTCGGGACCGGAGACGGTCGCCGGCGTTGGCGGTCCGGCGCCCCGATCACATCTCGACCGACCCCGCCGGTCCGGAGGGCGTCACAGGCGCGCCGCCGCGCGCAGGTTCCCGCTCGTCGCCCGTGCGGGCGGCGCCGTCAGCGCTCGACCGCCTCGAGCCGGGCGAGGGCGATGCGGATCGGCACCAGCGTCGCCGCGCCGCAGAGGAGCGCCGCGAGCCCGAAGCCGACGATCATCTCCGTGGCGTCCGCCGGCGTGCCGAAGCTGCGCGCGCTGAGATACGCGTAGACGGGGCGTGCCTCGAGCACGACCACGCCGCCGATGACCGCGATCGCCGTCATCATGAACAGCAGGCCGCCAAACGAGGTCGGGATCTGCGCCGCGTTCTCCGTCTCGAACTGCGGGTACAGCGTCCCGAAGCCGATCGCCAGCCCGGCGAGGGCGAAGGTCATGAAGACGATGGAGAGCACCGAGACGGCGAACATGAACTCGCTGACCTGCAGCAGGTAGTCGGTGACGCCGACGATGCCGAGGGCGAGGACGAGCAGCGGCAGCGTGCCGACCCAGAACTTCGCCCAGAGCAGGTCGCGCATCTGCATCGGGCTGGAGCGGAGCAGCCAGAGCGTGCGCCCCTCCAGGCTGACGCCGGGGAAGATGAAGCGCGCGGCGATCGATGCCAGGACGAACCCGGCGAGCACGAGGTTCAGGAAGGGGACGATGTTGACGAGGAAGAAGGTCATCCCGTCGCCGTGGAGGGGCAGGTACTTGATGTTGAAGACGTAGACGACGACGAGCACCGCGAGCAGGATGAGCTGCGACCACTGCGTGGTGTCGCGGAAGAAGAGCC
>CAMLIT010000111.1 GCA_946480295.1 uncultured Gemmatimonadota bacterium | reverse complement strand
CCGGCGCCTTCCTCTACCACTGCGGCACGGCGCCGGTGCTCATGCACCTCGGCTCGGGGATGTTCGGCGCGATCATCGTCGATCCGCCGACGCCGCTGCGGCCGGCGAAGGAGTTCGTGCTCGTCCAGAACGAGTACTACCTGGGCGCGGCCGTCAACGGCGTCGCGCCCCTGGATTACACGAAGATGCTGGTCACGCTGCCGGACTACTTCGCGTTCAACGGCCGGCCGGGGCAGTACCAGGAAGCGCCGCTGCGCGTGAAGCGCGGCGATCTCGTGCGCTTCCACGTCGTCAACGCCGGCCCGACGCACGGCTGCGCGTTCCACATCGTCGGCGAGCAGTTCGAGACCGTGTACCTCGGAGCGCCGCCCGCGAGCGCCATTCGCGGCGTGCAGACGTTCGACGTGCCGGCGGGAGGCGGCATGATCTTCGAGCTGCTCGCGGACATCCTCGGGGAGTTCGTGTTCGTGAACCACTCGTTCGGCCACGGACAGAAGGGGGCGCTCGGGTCGCTCATAGTCGAAGAGTGAACGCGGGAGGCGGGAGGCGGGAGGCGGGAGGCGGGAGGCGCAGGACGAGGGACGAGGGACGAGTGCGTGCTCCGTCTGTTTGGCTGGCGGGGCGCGGCGATCGGGTCTAGCTTGGGCGCGTTCCAGCGCCCTCGTGTGCAGCCACACGCGCGAAGATGCGGCCAGGGCAGGCGTCACCCGGTTTCCGAGGCCCCACCATGCCCCTTGCATCCTCTTCCACGCCCCGCCGCACCTTCCTCCAGCGCGTCGCGGCGATGTCCGCGGCGCTCGTGGCGGGCGGCTGGTCCGCCGCCCAGCCGCTCGCCGGCGCCGAGCGCGGGGCGGCGTCCGACGACTGGCTCGATCGCATCACCGGCAAGCACCGCCAGGTGTTCGACTGCGTCTCGCCTAACGACGGATTCGGCGCCGCGTTCGGTCTCAACCTCATCGACAGCTACAAGATGGCGGGGGAGGCGGCCGACGGCGACGTGACCGCCGTCGTGAGCTATCGCCACGCGGCGATGCCGCTCATGCTCGCCGACGCGATCTGGGCGAAGTACGCCATCGGCGAACACTTCGGCGTGAAGGACCCGAAGACCGGCGCGCCGGCGACGCGGAACATCTTCCGCGACAACATCTACGCCCGGCCGGGGCTGAGCTACGAGCGCGCGATCACCGAGCGCGGCCTGATCATGACCGCGTGCAACATGGCGCTGACCGCGCTCAGCGCCATGACCGCCGAGAAGGCCGGCGTCACCGCCGAGCAGGCGAAGCAGGAGTGGACGCAGGGACTGCTCCCCGGCGTCGTGCTCGTGCCGAGCGGCGTCTATGCGGTGAACCGCGCGCAGGAGAAGGGCTGCACCTACTGCTTCGGCGGGTAGCCCGCCCGACGCGGTGAGGGAGGACGGCGCCGGCGGCGATCACGTGCCGCCGGCGGGCCGTCAGCCCGGCGTGTGCAGCGGCGGCAGGTGCACGCGATGCTCCTCGTCGAGCCGCAGCTCGCCGGAGGCGTGGTCGTACGTGAACAGCTCCGCGTAGCGCCCCCAGTCCACGACGGTCTCGAACTGCCGCCGCGCCTCCTCGCTGCTGAACGAGTGCTCGAGGTCGTCGATGATCCGGTCGGCTTCCGTCGTGTGCGCGGGATCGTCCTCCAGCTCGCGCACGATGTGGCGGAGAAGGGAGATGTGCTCGAGCGCCGCCTGGCGGAAGATGCCCTTCTCCTCGTCGAGGTCCACCTCGGCGAAGCGCTGCCCCACCGGGGTGAGGAAGACCTGGCGCTCCTGCATGTCGGCGAAGCCGAGCAGGTCGGTGGCCTCGACGATGGCGAGCAGGTCGTCGGTGCGCATCTGCAGGTCGCGCGAGAGCTCGTGCAGCACGCCGCGGCCGCCCGTGCCCGACAGGTACTGGACGAAGCCCGTCAGGTCGTCGATCGAGACGTCGGGGAGGACCTGGTACCGGCGCGGCCGCTCGGCGCCTGCGGTCCGCCGCCCGACGACCGCACCCTTCGCCGCGCGCTGCTCCACGAGCGTCACCGCGTCGGCGTCCGGGTTCGTCATGAGGTGGTAGATCGTGTCGACGAGCTGGGCGCGCGCCGGCCCCTTTCGCCGCCGCTCGGGAAGGGGCAGCCCCTGCAGCTCGATGCGCACCTGGCCGGGATTCGCCCCGAAGACGAGGATGCGGTCGGCGAGCGACACCGCCTCGTCGATGTTGTGCGTCACCATCAGCACGGCGCGCGTCGGGATCGACCGCTCCGCCCAGAGCTCCTGCAGCTCGTTGCGCAGGTTCTCGCCCGTGAGCACGTCGAGCGCGGAGAACGGCTCGTCCATGAACAGCACCTCCGGCTGCACGACGAGCGCGCGCGCGAAGCCGACGCGCTGCCGCATCCCGCCGGAGAGCTCCTTCGGGAACGCCTCCTCGAAGCCATCGAGGCCGATCAGGTCGATCGCCTTCAGCGCGCGGGCACGCCGCTCCTCCTCCGACAGGTCGCGGTCGAGCAGCCCGAGCTCCACGTTCTGGAGCACGGTGAGCCACGGGAAGAGCGCGAAGCTCTGGAAGACGATCGCGACCTGCGCGTTCGGGCCGTGCAGCGGCTGGCCGTGGACGAGCACCTCGCCCTCCGACGGCGGCATCAGCCCGGCGAGGATGCGCAGCAGCGTCGACTTCCCCGAGCCGCTCGGGCCGAGGAGCGCGACGAACTCGCCGTCGCGCAGCTCCACGCTCACCCGCTCCAGCACCGGCGTCCGGTCGTCGCCGTAGTACTTGCGCACGTCGCGCGCGGCGAGGAGGACGGGGGCGGACTGGAACGAGGGGAGCGGAGTGGTCAGCGTGGACACGGGAACGGAAGCTGGTGGTCGCCGCACGGGCGTCAGTCGAGCCGGTAGCGCGATTCGGCGAGCGCGTAGAGCCGCCGCCAAACGAGCCGGTTGCCGGCGATGACGATCCCCGACATCACGATCGTGCCGGCGAGGAGCAGGGTGAAGTCGCCGCGATCGGCGGCGTCGGCGATGAGCGAACCGAGGCCGACGGTGCTCACCTTGCGGCCGGCGAACGTGACGTACTCCGACACGATGCTGGCGTTCCAGGCGCCCCCCGTCGCCGTGATCATGCCGGTGACGAGATAGGGGAAGATCGCCGGCAGGATGAGCGTGCGCCAGCGGCGCCAGCCCCGGATCTGGTAGATCACCGCCGCCTCGCGCAGGTCGCTCGGGATGGACATCGCGCCGGCGATCACGTTGAACAGCAGGTACCACTGCGTGCCGAGGAGCATGAGCGCCACCGCCGCGAGGTTGAGCCCTCCCGGGAGCGCGATCAGCGCGAAGAGGAGCACGGGAAAGAGCGCCGTCGCCGGCACGGACGCGGCGATCTGCACGAGGGGCTGGAGCCGCGGCGCCCAGCGCGGATTCATGCCGATCCACACGCCGAGCGGGATGGTCCAGGCGGCGGCGAGCACGAGCGCGACCGTGGTGCGGATGAAGGTCGCGGCCGCGCTCACGCCGACCACGCCCCACTCTCGCCCCGGCAGGTCGACGAGCACTCGCGCGGCGGCGATGCCCCCCCAGACCGCGATCACCACGATCACGACGCCGGCGGCCAGGCCGAGGACGCGCCGCCAGCGGCCGCGTGGTCGCTCGGGGCGCGGCAGGGGAATCACGCCCGGCGGGAGTGGACGCGGGCTGAAGGCGCGGTCCAGTGCGCGGCCGAGCGGAAGGAAGAGGTACGCCTGCAGCCAGTCGACGACGGCGGAGCCGCGCAGCGCGTCGAGCACCGCGGAGGAGGGCGCGTTTCCCGGCGCGACCTCGAGCTTGAAGCGATCCGACCAGGCGACGAGGGGACGCCAGAGCAGCTGGTCGAGCAGCACGATCACGGCGACGAGGGTGATCAGGCCGAGCACGATCGCACGCGTGTCGCCGGCGTCGGCTGCCGCGTAGAGGTAGGAGCCGAGGCCCGGCAGCTGGAGGTTCTTGTCGCCGAGCGTGAACTGCTCCGACGCCATGAGGAAGAACCATCCGCCGGCCCAGCTCATCATGCTGTTGGCGACGAGCGAGATGACGCCCGAGGGGAGCTCCAGGCGCGTGAAGCGCCGCCAGAAGCCGAGGCGATAGACCGTCGCCGCCTCGTTGAGCTCGCGCGGGATCGTGACGAGCGACTGGTGGAAGCTGAACGCGAGGTTCCACGCCTGGCTCGTGAAGATGAGCACGACGGCGGCCAGCTCGAGCCCGAGGTTCCGTCCGGGGAAGAGCGAGGCGAGGCCGAGCACCACCCCCGGCATGAAGGAGAGGATGGGGATGCTCTGCAGGATGTCGAGCAACGGGATCATGAACCGCTCGGCCGTGCGGCTCGCCGCCGCGACGCGCGCGTACGCGAGGCTGAACAGGAGCGCGACGGTGTAGGCGAGCGCCATGCGCAGCGTGGAGAGACCGGCGTACCAGGGGAGATGGCGCGGCGAGAGGTCGACGACGAGCCCGCGCTCGATCGGCGCGCGCCACTCGACGGCCGCCCGCAGCACGCCGTAGGCGATCGCGGCGAGCAGGCAGAGCACGACCGCGTCCACCCAGCGCGGGCTGGAGGGGCGCGGCGGCTGCTCGGGCGCGCCCATGACGGGTACCCGTCGCGGCAGGCGGATGGCGGGGAGCGGGAGCGGCATGGCGTGGAACTGAACGATGGCGGGACGGAACGGCCTGCTCCAATTCTACCGAGCCCCGCTCGAAGGAGAATCGCCTTGCGGCACCGTGGCTTCCGGCGCCGGGCGCTGGGACGGGCTGCCGGGCCCGTCGGGGAATCTCCCCCGATCCCCGGGAGGGCTGTGGGGAGTTACCCGACACCGCAGGCCGGAAGGGTCTGACCAAAGTTCCACCAACTCCCGACTTAGGGAGCTTCGGGACCGAAGCAATTTCCTCCGCGAACAAGGACCCCACCTTTCGGAGGCTGCTCTCGATGCGTTCCCGTTCGCTCATCACCTCGGCAGTTGCCGCTGCGGCGCTCGGCGCCGCCACGCTTGCCCTCCTCGGGGCGCGTCGCGGCCAGACTATCGAGCGCGTGGATTTCGACAAGACGATCACCGCCACCGCGCCGGCGTATGACGCGCGGCTTGCGCCGGTGTCCGACGCCGAAGTGAAGGAGTTCCGCATCCCGATCAAGGACGCGACCATCCAGATCGCCAGCGGCGTGAAGTACCAGGGCTGGACCTTCGGCGGCACGGTGCCGGGGCCTGCGATCCGCGTGCGCGAGGGCGACCTGGTGCGCATCACGGTGGTCAACGAGGCGGCCATCCCGCACTCGATCGACTTTCACGCGGCGCAGATCCCGGCGAACGTCGCGTACCGCGAGATCATGCCGCACGACTCGATCACCTTCGAGTTCACGCCGCGGGTGCCCGGCGCCTTCCTCGTCCACTGCGGGACCCCGCCGGTGACGATGCACGTGATGCAGGGCATGTATCTGCCGATCATCGTCGATCCCCGCGGCGGCTGGCCCACCCACGCCGACAAGGAGTTCGTCATCGTGCAGAGCGAGTTCTACGCGAAGGCCGGGGACAGCACCACCGTGCAGAGCGCGGTCGCGGCGCCGATGCAGGCGGACTGGCAGGCCGCGATGGGCAAGCAGGCCAGCTACGTCGTGTTCAACGGCCGCGCCTTCCAGTACAAGGCGAACCCGCTGAAGGTGAACGTCGGCGACCGCGTGCGGCTGTTCGTGGTCAACGCGGGCCCGAGCTTCAACAGCGACTTCCACATCGTCGGCGCGATCTTCGACCGGGTGTACCCGGACGGCGACCCGGCGCACGCGCTGGAGGGCGTGCAGACCTACACGGTGCCGGCAGGCGGCGGCTCGGTGTTCGAGGCCGTGTTCAAGGACGGGCAGAGCGGCGAGGGGCTGTATCCCTTCGTGACGCACAGCTTCGCCGACGCGGAGAAGGGCGCGGTCGGGATGATCCAGGTGGGTACGCCGAAGCAGTTCGCCACGATGAACCACTGAGTGCCGTGTCGTCGCTGAACGTGAAGCCCGCCGTGCCGAAGAACGTGGCTCCCGCCGCGGGTGTGCCCGCGCGCGGGAGCTATCCGCTGGACGAGGAGCGCTGCCGCGCGGTGCTGCGCGACATCGGCTGGGGCGTGCTCGCGGCGGTCGAGGGGGATTCGATGGCCGACGCGCTCCCGTTCAGCGTGCCGGTCGGCTACGCCTTCGACGGCGACGCGATCTACGTCGCCACGCGCCCGGGGCGGAAGCTGCGGGCCCTGGAGGCGCATCCGGTCTTCTCGCTCACGATCCTCGACGTGGAACGGTTCGACCGCTGGCGTTCGGTGATCGTGAGCGGTCGCCCGGTGTGGCTGTCCGACCCCGCGGACCGCGCGCTCGCCATCCGTGCCTTCGCCGGGCAGCGGCGCCCCGGGGGGATGCGGCTCACGCGCCGCGACACGCAGCGGCTGCTCCTCGCGCGCGTCATGCGCATGGACGTGCGGGAGGTGAGCGGGCGCGGGTGCGGCGCGTGGCCGGAGGTGGCCGCTGCGGGCGCCGGAGCGACGGCGCCCGCGCCGGCGACGCCGGGATCGGATGCGGCGGAGGCCGACGCGCCCAACCAGCTCCCCGACCTCGCCGAGGCGTCGGCCACCGAAGTGGCGCGGGTGATGGACGACGTCCGTCGCATCGTGAAGGCGCTGCACGGGGCCGCGGGCGAGGCGAAGCGCGACCTCGGCGTGAGCGCCGCGCAGCTCTTCGTGCTGCGCCAGGTCGCGGTGCGGCCGGGGCAGAGCATGGGCGAGCTCGCCCTGGGGACGCACACGACGCAGAGCTCCGTGTCGGAGGTGGTCGGGCGGCTCGGGACGATGGGGCTCGTGGAGCGCCGTCCGTCATCGAACGACCGGCGGCGCGCGGAGCTGACGCTCACGCCCGCCGGGCGCGCGCTCCTGCGGCGGGCGCCGGACACGGTGCAGGAGCGGCTGATCGCCGGGCTCGCGCGCCTTCCGGAGTGGCAGCGGCAGGCCGTCGCCGACGGCATGGACGCGTGGCTGGCGGAGGCGGGGCTGGCGACGCTGCCGCCGACGATGTTCCTGGAGGGGGGCCGGGACGAGCCCGCGCCGACGGAGCCGACGCGGGCCGACCCGCGCGCCTAACGTGCGCCGGGACGCGGCGCGATCGTGGCGAGCAGCACCAGCTCCTCGTCCACGGCGCGCATCGAGTGCTCCTCGTTCGGCTCGTAGGCCGCGACATCGCCGGCCCGCACGGCGCGCTCGCCGTCGCCGCCGGAGACGAAGCCGCTGCCGGCGACGACGGTGAGGACGACGGTGGACGGGTTGGTGTGGGCGGGGACGGCCTGCCCGGGGGCGATGCGGAAGGCGACAAGGCGCGCGTCTGGGGAGTCGTGGAGGAGCGTGGTCGCGGGGCGGTCGGCGCGGGGCGACACGGCGCCGGCCGCGGCGGACCGGATGTCGTAGACCTTCACGCGCGGATCCCCGCCGCGATGGCGACGGCCTCGTTCAGGGCATCGAGCAGGGCCTGCGCGTCGGCGCCGTCGCGACGGGCGGCATCCTCGACCGCCGCGGCGCCGCCGCAGCAGGTGTCGATGCCGAACGAGTTGAACACGGACAGCGTCTCCGGGTAGCGCTGCAGCGTCTCGTTGACGATGCTGTCCGGAGTGATCGGAGGAAGAGACATGGCGAGCGGTTGGAGACGGAGGTCAGGGGAGGGCGCCGGGCGCGATCATGCCGGGATGCCAGGACGGATCCCAGACGACGTGGCACTCGACGCCGGCGATCCCGGGCACGTCGCGCAGCGCATCGTGGATGCCCTGGTTGATGATCGGGCCCATCGGGCAGCCGCGCGAGGTCAGGGTGTGGGTGATGTGCGCGACGTCGCCGTCGACCGCGATGTCGTAGACGAGCCCGAGCGTCACGATGTCGAGGCCGATCTCCGGATCGGGCACCTGGCGGAGCGCGTCCCAGATCTCCGCGATGCGCGGATCGTCAGTCGCTGTCATCTGCATCTCCTCCGGATACGAGGCGGCGTGCCTCACCCGGCGAAGTCTGAACGTGCACCACTGTCGAGGGCGTGATCGTTGTCACACGAAGACCTGCTGCAGCGCATCCCGATCTTCTCCGAGCTCGATGCCTCCTCGCTCGGCCGGCTGGCCGAGCGGTGCGTGTCGCGCGCCGTGCCGGCGGGCCACGTGCTCTTCACGACGGGCGAGGAGTGCCGCGGGCTCTACATCGTCGAGAGTGGGCGGGTGCGCATCTACCGCACCAGCCCCGAAGGGAAGGAGCAGGTGCTGCACGTCGAGGTGCCGGGGCGCCCGGTGGCCGAGTTGCCGCTCTTCGACGGCGGACCGTATCCGGCGTCGGCCGTCACCCTCGAGCCCTCGCGGCTGCTCTTCCTGCCGAGGGCCGATTTCGAGCACGTGTACCGCAGCAACCCCGACGTGGCGCAGGCCATCATCCGCGGCCTGGGAAAGCGGCTGCGCCATCTCGTGCACCTGACGGAGACGCTGGCGTTCCGCGACGTCGCGGCGCGGCTCGCCTTCCTGCTCGTCGAGTATGCTGAACGACTCGGACAGCCGACGCCGGCGGGCGTGGTGCTCACGCTGGAACGCACGCAGGAGGAGCTGTCGCTGGAGATCGGGACGGCGCGCGAGTCGGTCTCCCGCGCGTTCAAGCAGCTGCGGCGCCAAGGGCTCGTCGAGGCGTTCGACGGCAACCGGCTGCGGATCCCGGACCTCGGCCGGCTGCGGGCGATGGCGCGCGGCGCCTGAGCCTGAGACATCCGTCACGCCCCCGACGGTGTACGCGGGTCATCGTACGCTCAGCCATGAACCGATTCTGCGATGAGTGAAGAGCTGAATGCCGGCGCGCCCGCTTCCGGCGCGGACGACGGCCCCGACGCCGACGCCGTGCGCGCGGCGCTGCGCGCGGTCGCCTATCCGGGGATGTCGCGCGACATCGTCTCGTTTGGCATGGTGAAGCACGTGGCGGCCTGCGCCGGCCGCGTGAAGGTGCAGCTCGCGCTGCACACGAACGACCCGACGGTGGCGCCGCGGCTCGAGGCGGCCGTGGTCGCCGCCGTGCGCGGCATCGGCGCGTCCGAGGTCGCCGTGCAGGTCGTGGAGCCGGACGCGGCGCGCGGCGGGGCGATGCCCCCCGGGCGCGGCACGCCGGATCCGTGGGCCGACCAGGTGCGCCTCACCGCGGTGCGGCACGTCGTGGCCGTGGGCGCGGGGAAGGGTGGCGTCGGGAAGAGCACGGTCGCCGTGAACATCGCCCTGGCGCTGCACCGCGAGGGGCTGCGGGCCGGGCTGCTCGACGCGGACATCTACGGACCGAGCCTGCCCATCCTGATGGGGATCGAGGACGGCGCGTCGCAGGTGCGCATGACGCCGGAGAAGACGATCCTGCCGCTGTACGTGCACGGCGTGCCGATCATCAGCTTCGGCTTCTTCCTCGGCGAGGGCGCGCCGGCGATCTGGCGCGGGCCGATGGTATCGAAGGCGGTGAAGCAGTTCGCGCGCGGCGTGGCGTGGCCGGAGCTCGACGTCCTCATCGTCGACCTGCCGCCGGGGACGGGCGACATCCCGCTGAGCCTCGCGCAGGCGGTCGCGCTGTCCGGCGCGGTGGTGGTCACGCAGCCGCCGCGCGTCGCCGCGGCGGAGGCACGGAAGGCGGCAGAGATGTTCCGCGCGCTCGAGGTGCCGGTGCTCGGCATGGTGGAGAACATGACGGGCACCTTCGGCGCGGGCACGGGACGCGCGGTCGCCGCGGAGCTGAAGGTCCCGGTGCTCGGCGAGATCCCCTTCGACGCGGCGATCGTCGCCGAAGGCGACGGCGGGACGCCGACGATGGTGGCGCGCCCGACGAGCGCGGCGGGCGCCGCGTTCGACGGCGTGGCGCGCGGCGTGGCGCGCGCGCTCGGATTCGAGCACGTGCCGAGGGAAGCGGTGGCATGAGCTCGCCCGTCCAGCCTCCGAGCGTGCATCGGCCGATGGGACCGCCGGCGGGGATGGCGGGGGCCGTCGTCACACCCGCCAGCGGCTCGATCGCGCTCGCGGCCGAGCACTTCGCGGCGGCGACGCTCTATCTCGTCGCCGGCGCGCTGGGGCTGGTCTGGGTCGCGCCCGACCTCGCGGCGGGCAACTACTCGTCGCCGCACGTGGCGGGGATCACGCACCTCTTCACGCTCGGCTGGCTGACGACGACGATCTTCGGCGCGCTCTATCAGCTGCTGCCGGTGGCGCTCGCCGCGCCGGTGCGCTGGAAGAAGGCGGGGCACGCCAGCTTCTGGACGTTCGCGCCGGGCGCGGGGACGTTCGCCGTCGGCGTCGCGAGCGGCTCGCTGGCGGTCCGCCACGTCGGCATCGGCCTCCTCACCGTCGGCATCGTGCTCGCCGTCGGCAACATCGCGCTGTCGATGCCGGCCTCGCGGGCGCGCGACGTGACGTGGAAGGCCGTCGCGGTGGCGCTCGTCTATCTGTCGTCGACGCTGGTGCTCGGGGTCGTGCTGCTGCACAACCTGCACACGGGGTTCATCGCGGCGGCGCGCATCCGGGTGCTCGCCACGCACCTGCACGTGGCCATCGTCGGGTGGGCGCTGACGATGATCGTCGGCGTGTCGAACCGGCTGCTGCCGATGTTCATGCTCGCGCACGGCGCGGACACGCGGTGGACGCCGCGGGCGCTGGTGCTCCTCGCGGTGGGCGTGGCGGCGCTCGGGACGGGGCTCGTCGCGCAGATCCCCGCCGTGAGCTGGGCGGCCGTCGTGCTGCTCGAGGGGGGCATCGCCTGCTTCGTCTGGCAGGCGTGGTGCTTCTACCGCACGCGCGTCCGGCGGAAGATCGACATCGGGATGCGCTTCGCGATGACGGCGATCGGCTTTCTCGTCGTCGCCGCAGCGCTCGGCCCGGCGGTGCTGGCGATCGGGCTCGCGCATCCGCGGCTCGGCACGGCGTACGTCGCGCTCGGCCTGCTCGGCGGGATCGTGCTCTACGTCGTCGGCTTCTTCTACAAGATCGTGCCGCTGCTCGCCTGGACCGCGCGCTACGGCGGCCGGATGGGGAAGGAGACGCTGCCGACGGTGGCGCAGATGTACTCGCAGCGGATCGCGTGGGTGCAGTACGGGGCGATGGTTCTCGCGCTGGTCCTGCTCGGCGCGGGCATCCTGGCGGGGGCCACGCTCGTGACGCAGGCGGGCGCGCTCCTCTTCCTCGTCGGGGTCCTGCTCTTCGGATCGCAGATCCACCGCGTGGCCTTCGGAGGCAAGCAATGAGTTCGCATGTGGCGACCGCGCCGGTGACGGCACGGGATCGCGTGAGCGAGGTGCTGGCGCGCGACGAGGCGCTGGTCGAGGTGTTCGTCAGGCACGCCGCGCACTTCTCGAAGCTGCGCAATCGGGCGATGCGGAAGGTCATGGCGCGGCTCGTCACCGTCGAGCAGGCGGCGCAGATGGCCGGCATCGGTGCGGAGCAGCTCGTGCGCGAGCTGAACGAGGCGTTGGGCCTCGCGGCGCCCGAGGCGCCCTCCGCGCAAGCCGCCGCCGCCGCACCGTCGGCGAGCGCCGCCGCCGTGCATCCCGCGGACGCGCCCGTCGTCGAGGTGGACGTGCGGGAGGATCTCCGCGCCGGCCGCGAGCCGTTCTCGAAGATCATGGGCGCCGTGGGCGCGCTGCGCGACGGGGAGGTGGTCCACCTCCGGGCCATCTTCGAGCCGGCACCGCTGTTCACCGTCCTCGGCAAGCGCGGCTTCGCGCACGAGTCGGTCGAGCACGCGCCCGACGACTGGTCGGTGTGGTTCTGGCAGCCGGCCGATCACGCCGAGCCGGCCGCCGCGCCGAGCACGGCGGCCGCGCCGGACGGGGGCGCGGCGGACACGCCGGCCGAGCCGAACATGGTCTGGCTGGACGTGCGCGGGATGCAGCCCCCGGAGCCGCTGATGAAGACCCTCGACGCCCTCGAGACGCTCCCCACCGGGCACACACTCGTGCAGGTCAACGTGCGCGTGCCCCAGTTCCTCCTGCCCGTGCTCGCCGAGCGCGGGTTCGCGTGCGAGATCGACGATTCGCACGCCGATCGCGTGCTGGTGCGGATCTGGCGCCCGTGACGGGCGTCGGCCGCGCCGTGCGCGCCCGCGCCGCCGACCGGGGCGGTCGGCGGCGCTCCTCCACCACCAGCAATCCCAGGAGATCCAGCAGATGTCGCAGCCGATCGAGCTCGACGTGCGCGTGATTCCGCCGCGCGACAAGCACCCGACCATCTTCAAGACCTTCGACAGCCTGAAGAGCGGGCAGTCGATGGTGCTCGTGAACGACCACGATCCGCGTCCGCTGCGCTACCAGCTCATGGCCGAGCGCCCCGACAGCTTCGACTGGACATACCAGGAGCAGGGCCCCGAGGTGTGGCGGGTCAAGATCGACCGCAAGTGAGCGGGCGGCGCACCGTCAGGGTCGGCGTCGTGCCGGCGGGGAGGTAGCGGTGGCGGAACGTCGGATCGTCGGCTTCCATCAGGACGAGGAGCAGCACTGGGTCGCCGACCTGGAGTGCGGCCACACGCAGCACGTGCGGCACGATCCGCCCTGGCAGGTGCGTCCGTGGGTCATCACCGAGGAGGGGCGGCGCCGTTTCCTCGGCGTCAAGTTGAACTGCCTGAAGTGCGACGGCGCGCCGGGCGCCTGAGGCACCTGGCGCGCGCCATCGCGGTTCAGCGCCGCCCGAGCGTGAGCGTCGCCGTCGTGTAGCCGTCGGCGTCGGCGCCGCTCGTCGGGAAGGTCACGACCTCGTCGCGCCACGCCGGCTCGTCAGGCGTGCGGACGCGGAAGGTGTAGCGGCGGCCGGCGAGCCCCTCGAGCGCGGCGACGAATCGCTCGCCATCGCCGCTGCCCGCGAGCCGCTCGCTCAGGATGCGCGGCGCCGCGGAGCGGTCGCCGATCGCCGGGCGCATCGACGGCGGCACGATCGCCCAGCCGCCGCTGTACGGGATCGCCAGCTCCACGGAGTCGCGCAGGGTGGCGTGGACGGTCGCGTGCACGTCGCCCGGCGTGCGCTCGACGGCGATGCCCGCGCCGCCGACGCGGGCGCCGAGCGGGAGCGCGGGGGAGAAGGCCACGTCGAGCGGCGCGCCGCTCCCGGTGCGGCGCACCGAGGCGATGATGCGCCCGGCTTCGCGCCTGACGACGAACGAGAGCGTCGACCGGCCGACGGGCACGTTGTCCACGCGCACCGAGTCCCACGTCGGCGGGAGGTGCGGCGCGAGGGTGACGCGGCCCGCCGGCGCGTCCACGTCGATCCCGAGCAGCCCGCGGATGAGCGGCGTCAGCACCATCGACGTCGCGAAGAACTGCTGCGGCACCGCGGTGTCGAGGGGCTTGTACAACCGCCCGGAGATGACCTCCGGGTTGCGCCCGCGCGACTCGTCGAAGCCCGTGCGCGCGATCGCTTCGAGCGCGAGCCATCCGGCCGGCGCGTCGTGATACCGGTACTCGGCGAGCGAGACGAAGCCGGTCACGAAGGGCCACACCGCGCCGTTGTTGTAGTGCAGCGGGTCGAACAGCGCGCTGGTGGAGGCGAGCGGACGCGCGCCCCAGTCGGTCATGATCGCGCTCGACGCCAGCCGGGCGGCCATCGCCGCGCCGCGCTGCTCGTCGAAGAGGCCGAACGACATCGCCGTCGCCGGCCACGCCGTCAGGTTGTCGTTGACCGAGCCGTCCTGGAGGAGGGCGAAGGCGTACTGGTGCAGCGACGGGAGCCAGAGCCGCGATTCCATCGTGTGCACCGCCTTCGCGCGGATCGCGCGGGCGCTGTCGGCGAGCGCGGGCTCGCCCATCGCGTCCGCCATGCGCGCGAAGCGGTCGAGCGACGCGACCCACACGCCGCTCATGTACACGTCGGAGAGGATGCCGATCTGGAGATCGCCCACCTCGAGCGCGCCGGCGCCGGCGGCGGGAGTCTCCATCAGCCCGTCCCCGGTCGGGTCGGTGGCGCGCGACCACTCGTACGCCTGGCGGCTGTGC
>CAMLIT010000110.1 GCA_946480295.1 uncultured Gemmatimonadota bacterium | reverse complement strand
CCGCCATCGCGAGCGTGCCCGTGGTGTCACGCTCCGTCGCCGGCGCCGCGGCGCTCGAGCAGCTCGCGACCGTGATCGCCCCTCCGACGACGCCGGCGAGCGAGCCGGCGGCGACGGCGCGGGCGAGCCCGACGAGCAGGCCGCCGGCGGCACGACGCCGGAATGAGCTCATCCTCTCAGCAGCGCATAGATGACGAGAACGACCAGGAACACCCCGAGCGCCAGCGAGGCGAAGCCGAAGAACATCGACCAGAGGTACGCCGAGCGCGTCGGCGCCGTCGCCTGCAGCGCCGCCAGGTGGCCGGCGTGCTGCTCGCGCTCGTACTCCAGCGGATGCTCCTCCTCGAAGTATTCCGCCCGCGCGCGACCGGTGAAGATCACGAGATCGATCGGGAACTTCTCCGGCCGGAAGTGGACGTTGAAGAAGTGGATCGTGAAGATGAAGCCGAGCGCCAGGAGGGCCTCGTCGCCGTGCACGATCGTCGCGACGTTGAAGATCCAGCCCGGCAGGAGGTGCGAGAAGAAGGTCGGGAACCAGAGCAGCAGCCCCGAGCCGCCGATGATCCCCACCCCCCAGAACACCGCCCAGTAGTCGAACTTCTCCATGTAGCTGAAGCGGTCGAACCGCGGGCGCGCGCCGAGGCCGAGGAACCAGCGGAACATCCCCACGACGTCGCGGATGTCCTTCGGCTGCGGTACCATGGAGCGCGGGCCCCAGAAGATCGCGGTCTTGTGCTCGGCGCGCAGGAAGCGCTTGAGCACCATCCCCAGGTGCAGCCCGAAGTAGCCGAAGGTGATCACCGCGCAGATCCGATGCAGCACCGCGGCGGCGACCGGGCCGCCGAGGACGTGCATCAGCGGCGAGGCCCACGGCGCGTACGCGAAGCGCAGGGGCACGCCGGTGATCACGAGGCCGAAGAAGGAGACCATCACGAGGGCGTGGGTCGTGCGCTCCACCACGCCGAATCGCCTGATGTACGGCCCGGCGCCCTGGTCGGACACCGCCAGCGGCTTCGCCGGTGCGGCCTCCCCGGCGACGGGGATCGCCGCCCCGACGGAGGCCGTCATGACCCGCTCGTCGCTCATTGCTCCTCCCGGGTCGCGGACCCGACGGGCTCGCGCCCGGAATCGACGGTGACAGTGTCCGGCGCGCGAACCGCGGGGGACGGCGCCGCCTGCTCGCCCGCGGGCGCTTCCGCCGGGGGCTTCGCCGCCGCGCCGCCGCGCAGGCGATCGATCGTCAGGCGCATCAGCCAGAGCAGCGTGTGTGCGCCGAAGAACGAGAACACGCCGACGAGCAGCGACGTCATGAACAACCACACCCAGAAGAGCCCCGGGTACTTCGCGCGGTTCTGCGGGTCGCCATGCGGCAGGTATTGCACGAACTTCGCGTTCGCGCCCGGATGGCACTTGCCGCACGTCGCGACGAGGTTCGTCGCGTTCACCGAGGAGCGGGCATCGGTGGGCGGCAGCATCGCGTGCGCCGTGTGACAGTCGCTGCACTTCGCCGTGAGCCCGAACCCGAGCTGCGTCACCTGCCCGTGGTAGGTCTCGAAGTACGTCTCGTACAGCCGCTCGTGGCACGAGCCGCACTCGCTCACGACGCCGCGGAACCAGAGCGAGTCGCTCGCCGCGACGATCTGGTGGCCACGGTGGCAGTCGATGCATACCGGGGCGGCGTGGCCGGTCGACGTCTTCTTCCCCGACGCCAGCGCCTGGCCGTGCGACGACGAGTCGAAGGTCGCGAGCACGCCGGCATGGCACGCGCCGCACGTCTCGGCGACGTTCGTCCGGTTGAGCGTGGACTGCGCCGAGTCGCTCGGCAGCACGAGGTGGGAGCCGTGGCAGTCGTTGCACGTCGCCGAGACCACGAGGCCCGCCTTCGTCGCCGCCGTGCCGTGCACCGTCTTGTAGTACTCCGCCACCGCCGTCCGCGCCTGCGCGTCCTTCGCCGCCTTGAAGTAGGTGCCGACGATGCGCCGGTCGCCGTGGCAGCTCCCGCACAGCTTGGCGACGTTGAGCGCGTACGTCGCCGACCGCGGATCCTCCGCGCCGAGCACGTGGTGCTGGCCGTGGCAGCGGATGCAGCTCGGTGCGTCGCCGATCGTCTTCGCATTCGTGGCGTGGATCGAGGCGGCCCAGTTGGCGCCTTCCTGCTCGTGGCACTTCTGGCACGGCACCGCCACCGCGCTCGTGTTGTGCGGATAGCCGTTGCCGTAGCCGGGGTGGCAGTCCGCGCAGCTCAGCTTCGCGTGGCGCGAGTCGCGGAGGAGCGAGTCGGGGACGTAGAGCGCGGAGTCGCCGCGGACCGTGCGCGCCTTGCCCACGAGGAACTCGCGATTGGCGTGACACTTCTGGCACTGCACCACGCTGGGCGCCGCGGGCGGGCGCGGGCCCTGCGCCCCGAGGGGCGCGGCCGTCGCGAGCGCGGCGAAGATGAGGGCGAGCGGCGCGAGGACCACCGTGCGAACGGCGTCGGTCGCGCGTGCTCGCGGAGTGGATCGTCTCACGGTCACCCGTCCGCCAGGTGGCAGGGTAGCGCGGCGGTCGCGGCCGGCGCGAACACCACCGCCTGTCGCGAGTCGGCGCCATGACGGCGCCCGCCGCATCGTCGTACGGCGTACATAGCGGTGGCCGGCCTGGAGCCGCCATCAGACAACGTTTGCCTGTCCTGTAGGGGATCGCGGGCCGACCGTCGTCGGCGCGGGGCCGACAGGGGCGCGCCGCACGGGCGAGGGCGCCCTGGAACGCCGATGTCGCCGCGAAAACACGGAAGGCCCCGCGAGGGGCCTTCGTGACACGATCGGCGCCGAGCGTGCGAACCGTGCGGCTCGGCGAGCGCGCGCTCAGCTCTTGTTCGCCCGCGCGGGCTTCGAGCTGACGTGGACGTCGCGCAGTGCGCTGTCGGAGAGACCGGAGTTCGCCTGGATCACCTTGAGCGCGCTGTCGGCGAGCGGCGTGTTCCCCTGCTTCTGGGCGACCATGTAGATGCCGAAGAACGCGGCCGCGTTGTCCGGGGATGCCTTGGCCGCCTCGCGATACGCCCGCAGCGCGTCGTCGTACTTGCCGGCGCGGAACTCGGCGTTGGCGAGGTCGATCGCCTTGCGCGCGGCCGGCGGGAGGCGGTCGGCGTGCGGGTTGGCGGAGTCGACGGCGTGCGGGTTCGCGCTGTCCATGCCGAGCGTGACCTTCGGGGGTTCCTTCGAGACGGAACACGCCGCGAGCGTGGCCAGCGTGACGGCCGTGAACCCGGTCGCCAGGACGAGATGCAGCGCGCGCCGCGCGCCACGCGAGAGCTCGGACATACGGACCTCGAGAGAGGGAGCGTCGACGAGAAGCTGGTGGGCGCCCGGATGATCGGCGCGGATCGCGGGGCGCTCAATCGGCCGAGTGCCGAGAGGGTCGTCGGCGTTTCCCCGACCCCGCCGGTCCGGGCTTCGTCGCGGCGACTTTCAGGACTTCACTTCTGCCCGGTCGCGGCAGGCCACTCAATGGTTACGGGCACTGCGACTCACGCCGTACGCCGCCTCGACCGCAGCGTGGGTCGCGCCGGATGCACCGCCACCGTCACCGCTCACAGTCGGAGGCTTGTACCTGTGCTCACCCCGAATTCCCATGCGTGGGCCGAGGACGACACCCTCGGTCGGTACCTGGAGAGCCGCGGGGTCAGCCGACGGGACTTCCTGGGCTTCTGCTCCCAGATGGCCGCCGTGCTCGGCCTCAGCAGTCTCGCCGTACCCAAAGTCGCGCATGCCCTCGAGACGCTGAAGCGCCCGAGCGTCGTCTGGCTCCAGCTCCAGGAGTGCACGGGCTGCGTCGAGAGCGTGCTGCGCACGAGCGATCCCACGATCGGGGACCTCGTGCTCAACCTGGTCTCCCTCGACTACCAGCACACGATCATGGCGCCGGCGGGCGCCGCCGCGGAGAAGTCGCTGACCGACGCGATCGCGCAGCGCGGCTACGTGCTCGTCGTCACCGGCTCCGTGCCGACCAAGGAGAACGGCATCTATACGATGGTCGGCGGCCGGACCGCCCGGTCGATCCTCGAGGAGGCCGCGAAGAACGCCGCCGCCGTCATCGCCATCGGCGCCTGCGCCCACTGGGGAAGCGTGCAGGCGGCGAAGCCCAATCCCACCGGCGCCGTCGGCGTGCGGGACATCGTGAAGGACAAGCCGGTCCTGAACATCGCCGGCTGCCCGCCCATCGGCGACGTGGTCACGGCGACCATCGTCCACTTCCTCACCTTCAACCGCCTGCCGGGCGTCGATCGCGAGGGCCGGCCGCTGTTCGCGTACGGCGCCCGGATCCACGACCAGTGCCCGCGGCGCGCCAACTACGACGCCGGCCAGTTCGTCAGGCAGTTCGACGACGACGGCGCGCGCCGGGGCTGGTGCCTGTACGAGGTCGGCTGCAAGGGCCCGGAGACCTTCTCCCCCTGTCCGATCTTCATGTGGAACTCCCGCACGAGCTGGCCGATCGGCGCCGGCCATCCCTGCATCGGCTGCACGGAGCCGTACTTCTGGGACACGATGGCGCCGTTCTATCACCGGCTGCCGAACGTGGTCGGCGTCGGCGTCGAGAGCACGGCCGACCGGGTGGGCGTCGCGCTCGCCGCGGGGGCGCTCGCCGGCGTCGCCGCGCACGCGGCCATGACGGGGCTGCACCAGATCCGCACGCGGCGCGCGCACGCGCCGGTCCCCGGCGGCGACGGCGGCGTCCAGCCGCCGCCGAACGCGTATCCACCACCACCGGTCCGCGAGCCCGTGACCACGAACGTCGAGAGCAAGGAGGGTGGCCATGGCCAGAACTAGGATCGTCGTCGATCCCATCACCCGGATCGAGGGCCACCTGCGCATCGAGGCCCAGGCGGAGAACGGCAGGATCGCCAACGCCTGGGCGAGCGCCACCCAGTTCCGCGGGCTCGAGATCATCATGGAGGGGCGCGACCCGCGCGACGCCTGGGCCTACACCCAGCGCATCTGCGGCGTCTGCACCGTCGTCCACGCCGTCGCCTCCTGCCGCGCCGTCGAGGATGCGCTCGACATCCGCATCCCGGCGAACGCGAACACGATCCGCAATCTCGTCCACGGGATGCAGTTCGTGCAGGACCACGTGATCCACTTCTACCACCTGCACGCGCTCGACTGGGTCGACGTGACGAGCGCGCTCCAGGCCGATCCCGCGGCGACGTCGAAGCTCGCCCAGTCGCTCTCGCCCTGGCCCAACAACTCGACCACGTACTTCCGCGAGGTCCAGAACCGGCTGAAGACCTTCGTCGGGAGCGGCCAGCTCGGCCCGTTCGCCAACGGCTACTGGGGCCACCCGGCGTACAAGCTTCCCCCCGAGGTCAATCTCCTCGCCGTCGCGCACTACCTCGAGGCGCTCGATTGGCAGCGCGACGTCATCCGCCTGCACACGATCTTCGGCGGGAAGAACCCACACCCGAACTTCCTCGTCGGCGGCATGGCCTCGGCGATCAACCTCGACTCGCGCGCGACGATCAACGGCGCGCGCCTCGCCGAGGTCCACGACCTGATCGTGAAGGCGCAGCGCTTCGTGGAGGAGGTGTACTGGCCGGACCTCGTCGCGATCGCCGGCTTCTACAAGGACTGGGCGGCGATCGGCGGCGGCACGGGCAACTATCTCAGCGGCGGCGAGTTCCCGGCGACCGACATCCGCGACGTCGACTCGCTCTACCTGCCGCGCGGCGTGATCCTGAACAAGGATCTCTCGAAGGTGCTGCCGTACGACGAGAAGGGGGTGGCGGAGTACATCCACAGCTCGTGGTACGAGTACTCCCAGGGCGACGACGCCGGCCTGCATCCGTACGACGGCGAGACGAAGCCGAAGTACACGGGCCCGGCGGCGCCGTGGACCTTCCTCCAGGATTCGGACAAGTACACCTGGATGAAGGCGCCGCGGTACAACGGCAAGCCGATGGAGGTCGGTCCGCTGGCGCGCATGCTCGTGGCCTACGCCTCTGGGCACAAGGACGTCGTGCCGCTCGTCAACGACACGCTGAAGACGCTCGGCGCCCCGCCGACGGCGCTCTTCTCCACCCTCGGCCGCACCGCGGCGCGCGGGATGGAGACGCTCCTCCTCGCCCGCAAGCTCGGCGGCTGGTACGACGAGCTGGTGGGCCGCATCCGCGCGGGGGACACGACCACCTTCGAGCCGAGCAAGTGGGAGCCGTCGACCTGGCCGAAGACCGCGAAGGGCTACGGTATCCTCGACGCGCCGCGTGGCACGCTCGGCCACTGGGTGCAGATCGAGGACGGCAAGATCACGCACTACCAGTGCGTCGTGCCGAGCACGTGGAACTGCTCGCCGCGCGACAAGCAGGGGCAGCTCGGGCCGTACGAGGCGGCGCTCGTCGACAACCACCCGCTCGCGGACCCGGCGCGCCCGATCGAGATCCTGCGCACGATCCACTCGTTCGATCCGTGCATCGCCTGCGGCGTGCACGTGCTCGACGCCGAGGGCAAGCAGATCGTGGAGGTCACGGTGCAATGACTACTCCGCTCATCGAGGACGACGAGCCGCATTGGCGCAATCCCGATCGGCGGGTCCTCGACACCTTCGAGCACGAGCTCCCGGCGCCCACCGGCGACCATCGCTGGGTGTACCTGTGGCACCTGCCCATCCGGGCGATGCACTGGATGGCCGTGGCATGCATCGCGCTCCTGTTCATCACCGGCTTCTACATCGGCCGCCCGCTGTTCACGGCGGGCTCGCCCACGACGACGTACATGGTGCAGTGGGTCCGGCTCGTCCACTTCCTCGCCGGCGGCGTGCTCGTGGCGACCGCCGTCGTGCGCGCCTACTGGCTCGTCGTCGGCAACCGCTTCGAGCGCTTCGCGTCGCTCTTCCCGGTGCGCAAGCGCGACTGGGTGAACCTGTGGCGGATGGTGCGCTACTACCTGATGATCCACCCCGAGCGCGCGCCGCACTACCTGGGGCACAACCCGCTCCAGCAGCTCTTCTACACCTTCACCTACCTCGTCGCGCTCGTCCTCGTCGTCACCGGCTTCGTGCTCTTCGGGCAGGCGATGCCGGGGACGGTGGTGGCGCGGAGCTTCGAGTGGTTGGCGCCGTTCTTCGGCGGCATGCAGATGGTCCGCTCGATCCATCACGTGGCGATGTGGTACTTCCCGCTCTTCGTGATCTTCCACGTGTACCTCGCCGTGCGCGCCGACCTGCTCGACCGGAGCGGCACGATGTCGTCCATGATCAGCGGCGGGCGCTTCGTGCCGGTGGAGGAGGAGTACGTGGATGGCTAGCGCCACGGTGGTGCTGGGGCTCGGCAATCCGCTCATGGGCGACGACGGCACCGGCCTCGCCGCCCTCGAGCGGCTGCGTGACGAATGGTCGCTGCCCGAGGCGGTCGAGCTGGTGGACGGCGGCACCTGGGGGATGAACCTGCTCCCCGTCATCGAGGACGCGCGGCATCTCCTCCTCCTCGACGCCATCGCCGTCGGGATGCCGCCCGGCACCGAGGTCGTGCTCGCCCGCGAGGACATCCCGCGGATGTTCCAGACGAAGCTCTCCCCGCACCAGATCGACATGCGGGAGGTGCTGGCGCTGGCGGAGCTGCGCGGTCGGCTGCCGTCCGACACCGTCGCGCTCGGGCTGCAGCCCGAGCGCGTCGAGTTCGGGGAGCCGCTGTCGGCCCGCGTGGAAGGCAAGCTCGATCACCTCGTGGCCCTCGCCGTCGAGCAGCTCCGCGCGTGGGGCCACGAGTGTCGGCCGCAGCGCTGGCACGTCGATGCATGAGATGAGCGTGGCGCTCGAGATCTGCCGCCTCGTCGAGGAGAAGCTGACGCCGGCGCAGCTCGGCGGGCTCGTCACCGTCGCCGTGGACATCGGCGATGACTGCGGGCTCGAGCCGGCGAACCTGGAGTTCTGTCTCGACGCGATGCTCGCGCAGCCGCCCTTCACCGGCGCGCGGCCGCTGCTCTGTCGTCAGCCGGGCGACGTGCTGCGGGTGAGCTACCTGGAGGTGGACGAATGACGGTCCGCACGATCGATGTGCGCGAGCGCATCATGGAACGCAACGACGAGATGGCCCGCGCCATCCGCCGCCGGCTGGACGACGCCTGCGTCCTCGCGCTCAACCTCGTGTCCTCGCCCGGGGCGGGGAAGACGCTCCTCCTCGAGCGCACCCTCGACGTCGTCGGCCGCGAGCTGTCGCTCGCCGTCGTCACCGGCGACGTGCAGACGCAGAACGACGCCGACCGGTTGGCCCGGCACACGAGGCGCCTCGTGCAGGCGGTGGTCACGGGCGGCGCCTGCCACCTCGATGCGAAGCAGATCGAGAGCGCGCTCGAGGCCATCGACCTCGACGAGACGGAGATCGTGTTCATCGAGAACGTGGGCAACCTGGTCTGCCCCGCCTCGTGGTATCTCGGCGAGGATGCCAAGGTCGTCGTCATGTCCGTCACCGAAGGCGAGGACAAGCCGGTCAAGTATCCGAAGATGTTCCGCGAGGCGCGCTACGCGATCCTGAACAAGATGGACCTGCTGCCGCACCTCGACTTCGACGTCGACAAGGCGGTGGCGTACGCGCGCGACGTGAACCCCGATCTCGCCTTCTTCTTCACGTCGGCGCGCACGGGGGAGGGGATGGAGGAGTGGTACGACTTCCTCCGGTCGCACGCCCGCACACGGCGATTCAGCACACCCGTCCGGGCGCCATGACCGGCGTCGCCGGACGTGCCTCGGTGCTGCTGCACGTCACCGGCGTCGTGCAGGGCGTCGGCTTTCGCCCCTTCGTCCATCGCCTCGCGACGCGCCACGGTCTTTCCGGCTGGGTGCGCAACGAGGCGGGCAAGGTCGCGATCGCCCTCGCCGGTGAACCGGGGGCGATCGACGGCTTCCTGCGCGCGCTGCGCACCGAGGCGCCGCCGCTCGCCCGCATCGACGAGGTGCGGGTGGCGCCGTCGACGGCGCCGGCGCTCGACGAGCACCTGCTCGAGGGCTTCCGCATCGAGCGGAGCGCGCCGGCGGAGGCGGCGAGCGTCGAGCGCCAGCCGGTGTCCCCCGACGTCGCCCTCTGCGCCGAGTGCGAGGCCGAGCTGTACGACCCGGCGAACCGGCGGTATCGGTATCCGTTCATCACCTGCACCGACTGCGGGCCGCGCCACTCCGTGATCGAGGCGATGCCCTACGACCGCGAGCGCACGAGCATGCGGGTCTTCACGCAGTGTCCCGCCTGCCTCGCCGAATACGACTCGGTCGACGACCGCCGCTATCACTCCGAGACGAACAGCTGCCCGGTGTGTGGCCCGAAGCTGCAGCTCCTCGATCCGCGGGGCGTCGCCAAGGTGGCCGGCGACGCGGCGCTCCTCGAGACGGCGGCGCTGCTGCGCGACGGGGCGATCGTCGCCATCCGCGGCATCGGCGGCTTCCATCTCGCCTGCCTCGCCTCGGACGAGCGCGCCGTCCAGCGGCTGCGCAAGCGCAAGCACCGCGATGCCAGGCCGTTCGCGATCATGGCGCGCTCGCTGGACGATGCGCGCGCCGTCGCCCGCGTGTCCGACGCGGAAGGGGAGTGGCTGCGCAGCGCGGAGCGCCCGATCGTCGTCCTGGCGCGCCGGCCGGACGCTCGCGTGGCGCCGGGCGTCTCGGGCGACCTCCCCACGCTCGGGGTCATGCTGGCGTACACGCCGCTGCACATGCTGCTGCTCGACGCGGTCGGCGAGCCGCTCGTGATGACGAGCGGCAATCGCACGAACGAGCCGCTGGCAACGAGCCTGAGCGGCGCGCTCGCCACGCTGGCCTCCGTCGCCGACGCCTTCCTCACCCACGACCGCGACATCGTCGCGCGGATCGACGATTCGGTCCTCCGCGTCGCCGGCGGCGACACGGTGCTGATGCGGCGCGCGCGCGGCTTCGCGCCGCTCCCGGTCCCGCTGCCCATCCCCACGCCGCAGCCGCTGGTCGCCGTCGGCCCGCACCTGAAGAACACCGTGGCCATCGCCGACGGCGACCAGGTCTATCCCAGCCAGCACATCGGCGACCTCGAGACGATCGAGACGATGGACCACTGGCACGCGACCCTCGGCTCGCTGTCGCGGCTCTTCCGGATCGCGCCGCGCGTCGTCGTGCGGGACATGCACCGCGGCTACCTCTCGACGATCGCCGCCGAGGCGCTCGGGCTGCCGCGCACGATCGTCGTCCAGCATCACCACGCGCACATCGCGGCGGTCGCGGCGGAGCACGGGATCGTGGCGCCGGTGATCGGGGTCGCGTTCGACGGCACCGGCCTGGGGGACGACGACCGCGTGTGGGGTGCGGAGCTGCTCGTCGCCACCCTCCGGGAGTACCGGCGCGTCGGGCAGCTTCGTTATGCGCCGCTCCCCGGCGGGGATCTCGCGGCGCGGCTGCCGTGGCGCGCGGCGCTCGGCTACCTGACGCTCGATCCCGGCGCGGAGGGCGCCTTCGCGCGCGCCTTCGACGGCGTGCCGTCCGCGGCGCGCACGCTCGCCTGGCGGCAGTCGCAGGCGCGGCTCAACGCACCGGAGGCATCCTCCATGGGGCGCCTGTTCGACGCGGCGGCGGCGGTCCTCGGCATCGTGCGCGAGGCGCGCTTCGAGGGCGAGGCGGCGATGCGGCTGGAGGCACTGGCCGCGGACCGCCGCGGGCCCGTGCTGCCGTTCCCGGCGACGCAGGTGGACGGGCGCTGGATCATGCAGCCGCTGCCGCTGCTCGCCGCGCTCGGGCAGCGGCTGGCCACGGGCGACGACGCCGCGGAGCTGGCGGCGGGCTTTCACGACGCTGTGGCGCGCGGGACGGCCGACGTGGTGGAACGGGTCGCCGAGGCGGAGGGGATCCGGACCGTCGTGCTTGGCGGCGGCGTCTTCCAGAACGCGCGGCTGCTCGTGTCGCTCCGGCGCACGCTGGAAGGGCGGAAGCTGCGCGTCGTCACCGCGCGGCTGCTGCCGCCAAACGACGGCGGCGTGAGCTACGGCCAGGCCGCCGTGGCCGCCGCGCGACTCGCCGCGGAGGCCAGCTGGCGGTCCTGACGAGCCTCAGCGCGCGCGACGCGCCGGGCGCAGCGCGATCCAGGTGATCGTCGCGGCCAGCGTCGCGCCCGTGAGGAACGCCGCGCCGACGGCGCCGAAGGGGCGGCGGCGGATCTCGCCGGCGGTGCCGTAGACCGCATCCTCGGCCTTCCGCGTGCCGCGCCGGATCGCACGGCGCGTCGTCCAGACGCCATCCTCCACGCGGTCCACCAGCGCATCGGCGGCGTGGCCGACGCGGTGCCGCAGCCCGCCGTAAGTCTTCTCGTCGTGGCGCGGCTCCGCCGCGCGCGCGGGCGGCGCTTGCATGGTGTCGTCCACGGTCCTCATCGCATCCTCCCGCCGGGCAGCCCCGGCCCGCATCCGCGTGCCGCGAACGCGCGCCGCGGCGCGGGTGCGGAAGCTGTGCATGCCGCGGCGCACGTGCGACGCCGCCAAGTGCACGAAGACGCCCCGCCATAGAGCCACGCGCGCGGATGCGCGGATGTCGGTCAAACGCGCGCGAGGCGTGCGGAAAAGCCGTCGACCCCCATGAAGAAAGGAGCGCAGCCGGGACGGCTGCGCTCCGATTACGATCACGTTGCGAGCGGCGTGCGCTCAGAAGGGGATCTCGTCCGTGACCTCCACCGCGTGCGCGGCTTCCGCTTCGGGCACGAGCGGCCCGCTGTCCTGCCGCCCGTTCGCCGCGGCCGCGGCGCGCGGTGGCCAGATCACGCCGTCGCACGAGCGGTTGCGGCACTTGAAGTCCGGCGCCTTCGGGTTGCGCTTGGAGAGCCGGTTGTCCCACATCCGGCCGCCGCACTTCGGGCAGCTCGGCTCGTCCGAGGCGAGGGGCCCGGCCGCCGGCGTCGTCGTCTCGACGATCACCTCGTCGTGCGCATGCGCGTGCGCAGGCGCGGCCGGCTCGCTCTCGACGTGCGACGCCTCGTTGCGCGCCGCGGGGCGCGCCGTCGCGTGCCGACGCGCGTACGCCTCGGCGGGATCCTCCAGCGGCCTCGCGTACTTGCCGTCGCCATCGACCCGCACCCAGTTCTGGTCGAAGCCGTACAGCTCGTGCGCGATGCCGAAGCGCACCGCCGCGCGCTTGAACGCGTCCGTCGCCGCGGCCTTGTAGTCGCGGCCCGTGCCGACGTCCTCGCGGATGACGCCGAGGATCTGCAGCCGCGCCTTGAAGGAGCACGTGCTGTCGCCGTTCTCGTCGGTCGTGCCGAGCGAGGGCAGCAGCTCGAGGGTGAGGTCCCACTCGCCCGGAACGACGCTGTCCAGCCGTTCGCGGACGGTGTTCGCGTCGACGTAGGCGACGAAGCGCGCGACGTAGCGGCCGTCGCGCTGCACGGCGCGGCCGTCCTGCCGCCAGGAGATGACGCCCGCGGGGAGCGGCGCGGAAAGCTTCGACCAGATGTCCATCTTGTCCATGTGAGTCTCGTGACGTGCGATCATGCTCTCATCCTACCGTTGTCGTTTCGTCCATTCCGGGGTGCGTGGTCGTTCCGTCCATTCCGATTCCGATCGTCGAACTTCCGTGCTTGCGCCACCGCGGGGCAGTTGCGTCCGTGCTCGCAGTACCAGCCATGCCTGTCGAGGAAGACCAGGTGGGGTCGCCGCCTGCCATCCGCCTCCTCGTCCACGCGATAGAGCTGCTGGACCGAGGTCGCTGGCCCGCACTTGGCGAACGGGTCGAGCGGGCGAACGGAGAACGTGCTCACCGGCTGCTGCGGTGCGGGCGCCTTGCGCCCCTTGATTGGCGTCGTCCGGCTGCGGCCTCCACGCGCAGGGGCGGACTTCGTGGCGGCACGCCGTGTGGGCTTGCGGGCCGGGTGCGCGCGCTTCGCTTGCTTCGCGGGTTTCGCGGGCTTCCTGGCCGTGGGACTGGTGGTGGCTTGGCGCCGTGGTTTCTTGACTCGACCCACGCCGGCTCCTTAGACTCCTGTAACGAATGTAGCGGTTGTTCGGTGTTCCTTCGGTTACTGAAGCTACTTTTTGGCGCAACGAATGTCAATGCAACAGGACGGCGTGGCGCCGGAAGTCGAAGGAGTCGGGTTTCCGGAGCTCAACGAGCTCGGCCGTCGGATCGAGGTGCTCCGCATCCAGCGCGGCATCTCCAAGCAGCACCTGGCCCGCTACGCCGCCACCTCCCGCCAGCAGCTCTGGCGCGTGATGACCGGGAAGTCCGAGCTGACCTCGTCGCTCCGGGAGCGGCTCGCGCAGGCGCTCGGCGTCGCGCCCGGCGACCTCGTCCGGGATCCCGCCGCAGCCGGTGAGGATCGGGCGACTTCCGGCTGGCCGGCCGCCGCTGCTCTCGCTCTCGAGGCGAAAGCGCTCCCGTCAGCCACCATGCTCGACGCGACGCCGTCGCCGCCCGCTCTCGTCGACTATCTCTCGGACCACGCGCACCTGATGCGCACGCTCGCCACCCTGCCGGCCGGGTCGGATGGCCTGCGGCTCAAGCGACAGCTCCTCAACGCCCTCGAGGACCTCGCGCTCGAGCGCTCGCTCGCGCTGCCGGCGGCGTTCTTCGAGACGCGCCGGCGGGTGCTCGCCGGCGAGCTGTAGCCACCCGCCGGGCCCTCGCCGGCCCGTCTCCTGCACTCCACGCCACGTCGCTACAAGGAGTGAGGAGATGGATACCGGTCTCGAGTTCCTGCGCAGCCAGGTCGACAACGCGGTCGGCCAGCACGAGGCGCTGCTGCGGTCCGTCACCGACCACGAGAGCCAGACCGAGGACATGCGCTACCGCGACTTCTGCTCGCGCCACATCCCGCGCCTGCGCGAGCAGCAGCGGATGCTGGAGGAGTATCAGCGGCAGCTCGGGAGCGGTGCGTCCACGTCGGGCACGAGCGTGCCCGAGAACGTCGCCGGGACGGTGAAGAAGATGGCGGGGCAGGCGCTCGGGATGGCGAAGGACCTCGCCGACGCGCCGCGGCAGAGCGATTTCCTGCGGCTGGTCGGCGACGTCGTCCTGGGGCGCCAGGCGGAGGACACCTTCAAGACCTTCCGCGAGGGCGGCCGCTCGCTCGGCATCCAGCAGCTCGCGCGCATCGGCGAGATCGGCGAGCGCGGGATGGACGATTTCGTGAAGGACGGGAATCGTCTCGTGCAGCAGCTGTTCGTCGAGCAGGCGCGTGGCGCGGAACACGCCATCCAGGCGCGCTCGACGCAGCAGCCGGGTCTCGAGCGCTGACGGGGCGTGTCGCGACGCGCGCGGCCTGGCGCGCCGGCCCCGATGCACGATCCGGTGCCTGACGACGATGCGGGCGCGTCGCATGCGCCCGCCCCCGCGCCGCGCGGCTCTCGACGCACGATCGACTGCGGCGCCGGGGCGCCGGCCGCGGCGCCGACGCCCGCGCCGCGCCGCG
>CAMLIT010000109.1 GCA_946480295.1 uncultured Gemmatimonadota bacterium | reverse complement strand
CGAGGGACGAGGGACGAGGGACGAGGGACGAGGGACGAGGGACGAGGGACGCGCGCGTCGTCATCCCTGAGCGAAGCGAAGGATCTGGCGCGGGCGCGGACGAGCGTCATTGGTCATTGGTCATCGGCGGACCTCGGGACGCCGTGAGAATCATCCCGAGCGGCTCGCCAGGAACGAGTGACCAACATCCAAGAACCAATAACCAACAACTGCCCACGGCGCGAGCCGCGCGTCGTCAGGTCACGTCCGCCTCGCGCCGCTGCCGCAGCAGGGCGTCCAGGCTCCAGCGGCCGCCGCCGACGACGGCGAAGTAGAGGAAGACCCAGCAGAGCACCGCCGCGAGCTCGCCGCGGTTGACGATGGGGAGGAACGCGCGCGGCGCGTGCACCTTGAAGTACGCGACCGCCATCTCGCCCGAGAGGATGAAGGCCACCGGTCGCGTGAAGAGGCCGAGCAGGAGCAGGGCGCCGCCGATCCCCTCGATGACCCCGGCGACCCCCGAGAGCGTCGCCGGATTCCACGCTGGCATCGGCGGCGTGGTCGGAGGAAAGCCGATGAGCTTCTGCACGCCGTGCCAGAGGAAGATGAAGGCGACGACGATGCGCAGGAGGCTGAGCATGCGCGCGGGCCAGGGGCGGTCGAGGGGGTCGAGCAGGTTCATGCGGGGTGTGGGGACAGGGTGGGGCGCGGGTGATGGTGGAAGGTATCAGGGCGGGGGGAGGGGGGACGAGGGACGAGGGACGAGTTCCCGCTGGCCACTTTCGCGGTGCGCTGGGTCCCCGGTCGATCGGGCATCGACGCCAGCTCGACGCGGATGCCACGGAGCGCACGGATGCAGCGGATGCGGTCAGTGAGCCGGAATGCGCGACACCCAGGACCATCGGAGCCGGTGAGAGGCGCCGTGCCGCGACGCGGAGCGACCCGCGTTCATCCGTGACGTTCATCCGTGGGATCCGTGTTCGAGACGCGTGATGCCGGCCCGACGGAGGATCGCTACGCACGACGCGACCAGCCCCTCGTCGCCGCCGCCGTGCCCTCTACTCGTCCAGCATCCAGAGAGCAGACGCGAATCGAGCGGACATCGTGCGAATCGGCGCTAATGGGCGGTGGGGTGAGTGCGCCGGCCCCGGGCCGGCCGCGGCGAGGGGAGCCGTCCCGCCACGCGGAGCGATCCGCGCCGATCCGCGCCATTCGTGGTCATCCGCGTCTCCCATCGTGTGATGCCCGCCAGGCGGAGGAGCTCGACGCATGGCACAGCGGAGGCGGACCGGATGAGCTCTCGACAGGCGGCACATCCCTCCCGCACACACGACACGGGACGCGCCGTTCCCGCACGCGTCCCGCATCCCTCTCCCCAGCGCGCTAGCCCTGTCCCGGTCCCTGATCCTCTCTCCCGGGATTCGGACTCGCCCCCTGGTCGGGGAGCGTGCGATAGGTCTCCGACCCGCTCAGGTTCCGGTCCTCTCCGGTCTGCCCGACGAGCCCCTTGTCGGTCTGCCGTTCACGGTCGGTGTTCGTGAGGTTCTCATCCTCGCGGAACTCCCGGTCCTCGCGATCACTGCGTTGACGATCGGCCACGTGTCCCTCCGGTTGACGTGCGATCGTCGCGCGCACGCATCGTGCCCGGCTCTCGCGCTCAGCGCTCCCAGCGCGGCGTGTACACCGCGCCGATCCGCAGCTCCGTCACGCCGAGGCTGCCGCAGAACGGGGGCTGCGGCGGTGCCTGGCCGGCGCCGCAGCTCCGCAGGCGGCCCGTGAGGTGGTACGTCAGCATCGCCTCGCCGGCCATCTGGAGATGCCAGTCGGGGCGGCCGATGATGCCGAGCATGAACACGGGGCCGGTGCCGTTCGCCGTCTGCTTCGCCGAGTACACGCTGTCGCGGTTCTCGCCGACCTGGTCGTTGCTCAACGAGAAGTGGCTCACTCCCGCGCCGACGTAGACGCGGCCGCCCGGCGCGGTCCACGGGGCGTACACGACCATCGCGTCCTGCATGTCGAAGGGCGTGCGGCTCGTCACGATGTCCGCCGTGGCCGCGCACGGCTGCGTGCCCGCGGGGACGCACGGCGGCACGCGATAGTGCTGCAGCGCTTCGTAGAAGCCGGCGTCGACGCGCGCGCCGAGCCGGGCATGATACAGCGCGGTGAAGGAGAGGCCGCCGCCCCACCCGAACTGGAGCACGTTCGTGAGATTCCCGTCGACCACCGCGCCGTAGGCCCCGAGCTCCTGGGCGTGCACGGGCGCGGCGGCGAGCACGAGCAGGCCGACTGCGCTGATGAGCCCTTTCACGATGTCCCGTCCCCTCCTCGCTCGATCACGTCCTCGTGCGCATCCATCCGCTCGAGCACCCGCTCGGGGCGCACGTCCCGCCGCAGCTCCTGGAGCGCCGGGTCGAGCGCCTCGTCGATCCCCATGCGCCTCGCCATCTCCGTCACGAGCGACACGAGGCGCGTGATCTCGTGCTCGGCGAGGAGGCTGACCTGCAAGTCGAGGTCCGCCCGCCGGTCCTCGACCTCGGCCATCCGGTTCTGCGAGATGAGGACGAAGGTCGAGAGGAAGATCGCCTCGACCGACGCGACCATGGCGAGGATGACGAACGTCGGATCAGGGGGGCAGGTCGTCGAGCTGGACCCAGCGCCCGTCCGGCTGGCGAACCTCGACGTGCATGATGGGATGGACCTCCCACATCGTGACGCGGTTCACGCGCACGAGCTCGGGATGCATCTGGTCGAGCATGAGCCAGCCGCTCACGCGCACGGGCCACTGCTCGCGCACGACCCGGGAGATCCGATCGAGCGTCCACCCGGGATGCATCGCCCGCACGCGCGGCGTGATCTCGACGACGATGGCGTCGCGGTCGTGTCCGTGCGGGCCCTCGGTGAGCCAGAGGTGGAAGTCGCGGTCCGCTTCGCTGCGCCCGTAGCAGTTCGGCGGCTCGGGGATCTCGAGCCGCTCGCCGGCCAGGTAGCCCTCGACGCGAACGGGCGCGCCCTCGAAGCGCGCCACGGCGCGCTGCTCGCCGCGCGTCCACAGGTTGCGGAAGCGATAGCCCACCGTCGCCGGCCAGGGCAGCCGCGCGACGACACGCCAGCGCACCGGCAGGTAGCGGCGGGCGTCGTCGATCCGGTTCTTGCGCTCGTTGAGGAAGCCGTCGGGAGGCGAGCCGTTGGCGTCGCAACCGTCGAAGGTGGAATCGCGCGGCGCCGGCTTCGGTGCGGCCTCGAGCAGGTCCGTCTCCGCCGCCGTGAGCTGCGGGCGCGGAAGGAAGCCGCAGCCGCAGAGGGCGATCAGTGGAAGGAGGAGGAGCGCGCGCATGAGAGGTCCGGTGGAGCCCGTTGCACGCGTCGCGCCGCGGCTCGCCGGTACGAATGTTGATCCCTCGCCCATGGCCCTCGGAGGGAGGATGGATGGCGAGGAATCAGCAGCGCAACATGGAAGGTGACGAGAACCAGCGCCGCAAGGCGGCGCGTGAGGCGCGCCGGGCGGGCAAGTCGCCGAGCGAGGCAGGGAAGACGCTCGGCGCGAGCAAGCAGCTCACCTCGGCGAAGCACGGCATGTCGCACCAGGAGCGGCTCGAGCTGCGCGATCGCGGCAAGCAGCGGGGGACGCGCAACCAGGCGCGCCCCGGGAATCGCGACAGGGATCCGAAGCGCACGAACCGCTGGGAATGAACTGAGTGGACAGGGGCGCCCTTCGCGGCGCCCCTGTCACGTTCCCAGCCCGAAGGCGCGGATCGTCGCGCCCACGGACCACGCCTGGAAGGGACATCCCCTCGGCGTGTGCGGCGCGTCCCCGTCGGCGATCTCCGACACGTGGCCGATCCCCGCGCCATCGAGATGGCGCGCGAGGTCGGGAAGGAAGCGGCGACGCGCGGCGGCCCACGCCTCCTTCGTCCCGCCGTTGGCGCGTACCCATGCGTCGACGAAGGCGTGCACGAGCCACGGCCACACCGTGCCCTGGTGGTACGCGTTGTCTCGTTCGGCGGGGCCGCCTTCGCAGCGGCCGCGGTAGGCCGGGTCGTCCGGTGCGAGGCTCCGGAGTCCCATCGGCGTCCAGAGCGTCCGCTCGACGGCGTCCACGACGCGGCGCAGCCGCTCGCCGTCGACGAGCGCGTGCGGCAGCCCGCCGCCGGCGAGGATCTGGTTCGGGCGCACGGTCGCGTCCACCGCGCCAGGGCGGTGGTCCACGTCCACGACGTCGAACAGGCAGTCGCGCTCGGGATTCCAGAATCGCTCGGCGAAGCTCTGGCGGACGCGATCGGCGACGTCGCCCCAGTGCTCGCTCCACCGCGAGCCGAACGCGAGGGCATTCGCCCACAGCGCCTGCAGCTCGACGGGCTTGCCGACGCGCGGCGTCACGGCCCGACCGTCCACCACCGCGTCCATCCACGTCAGCGCGACGGCGGGCGTGCTCCCCGGCTCGCCCGCCCGGAGGAGCGCGTCGTCGTCCATGCGGATGCCGTGCGGCGCGCCGCGCACGTATGCCTGGAGGATCTCCTCGCAGGTGTCGGTGAGCCGGTGCTGGAGTTCGCCGTCCACCCAGTGGCCACGCCGCGCCGATTCGCGCAGGAAGTCCTGCGTGGCGACGACGAACCACAGCCCGGCATCGACCGAGTTGTACGCGGGCGCGCTCGACTGCGACGGGAAGTAGTTGGGCATCAGCCCACCGCACTGGACATCGCACCACGAGGCGAGAATGCGCTCCGCCTGGTCCAGCCGGCCGATGGCGAGGCAGAGGCCGCGGAGCGCGACGAAGGTGTCGCGCCCCCAGTCGGTGAACCATGGATAGCCGGCGATGATCGTGTGCCGCTGGCCCCGCTGGACGACGTACTCGTCGGCGGAGTGGTGCAGCCGGTGGCGGAAGGCGGCGATGCGCGCCTTCTCCGCGTTGCGCAGCGCGCGACAGGTGGCGACGACGTCGCCGGGGACGTGGTAGCCGAGCTGCTCCTCGGAGGTGGAGAGGAGCAGCTCGGCGTCGCGTCCCGCCGAGAGGTCCCACGTCAGCACGCCCGGGGACGCGAGATCCTCGACGTGGTCGAGCCCGCGCGCACGCTCCTCGGTGTAGAGGAAGCCACGGTACCACTGCGGATCGTGCCGGTACGCGGCGTTCGCGTGGGCGACCACCGGCGGCACGCCCGGGTAGGGGCACCACCGCCAGATCTGATCGCCCGGATGCTCGACGTCGAAGCGGAAGGCGGGGTTCTCGTGATGCAGCGCGTGCCAGTCGCGCCCGGAGAGGAGCGGGCGCACGTGCAGCGTCGCCGTGCGGTCGGCGGCCCCGATGAGGCGCCAGCGGAGCACCGTCGCGGCGCGCCCGCGCGGCGCGAAGAGGTCGAACGCGACCTCCAGGCCGGGCGCCACCGCGTACGTCCACGTCGGCCAGGGTTCGGCGGCGAACGCCGCCAGCCGCGCGGCGCCGTCCGGCGCCAGGGCGTCGGGTGCATAACGATGCGACGAGAGCGGGACGACGGCGCCGTCGACCTCCACCGACACGTCGAGGTCGTTCACGAGGGCGAAGCGGCGCTCGTCGCTCTGCATCGCGACGAGGAGGAAGGCATGATAGCGCCGCGTGCGCACGCCGTCGGCGCAGCCCATCGCGTAGCCGCCCAGGCCGTCCGTCACCAGCCACTCGCGATCGTCCCTCATCCCGTCGCCGCCTCCGGGACCGCGTCGGCGACGGCCTGCATGGCGCCGGACGGGCGCGACACGACGGTGCCGGCGACCTTCTCGATGCAGCGCGTGACGAGCGCCGTCCACCCCGTCTGGTGGCTCGCGCCGATCCCGCACCCCGTCTCGCCGTGGAAGTACTCGTAGAAGAGCACGAGGTCGCGCCAGTTGGGGCTGTCGGCGAAGCGGCGATCGGTCCCGTTCACCGGCCGCTGGCCCGTCGCGTCGGGGAGGAAGATCGAGGTGAGCCGCGCCGCGAGCTCCTGTGCGACCTGGCCGAGGTGCATGTAGCGTCCGCTCCCGCTCGGGAACTCCACCTGCATCGAATCGCCGTAGTAGTGATGATAACGCTCGAGCGCCTCGATGAAGAGATAGTTGATCGGGAACCAGACGGGGCCGCGCCAGTTCGAGTTGCCGCCGAAGAGCCAGGTGTCCGACTCGCCCGGCGTGTAGTGCACGGAGTACTCGGCGCCGTCCTCGATGAGGGTGAACGGGTGCTCGAGGTGCCAGCGTGAGAGCGAGCGGATGCCGTACGGGGAGAGGAACTCGCTCTCGTCGAGCACGCGCGCGAGGACGCGGAGCAGCCGCTCGCGCGACGGGATGGCGAGGAGCCGGCGCGTGTGGTTGAGCCCCTCGTCGGCGCGCATCCAGGAGATCTGCTGGTGCAGGTCCTCGCGGTGCGTGAGGAACCACTCCATGCGCTTCTTGAAGCCGGGCAGGCGGTCGATCGTCTCCTGGTCGATGCACTCCAGCGCCAGCAGCGGCACCAGCCCGACGACGGAGCGGATGCGCAGCGGCTTCCGGGCGCCGTCCAGGGCGAGCTGGTCGAAGTAGAAGCCCTCCTCCTCGTCCCACATTCCCGTCCCGCCGACGGTGTTCATCGCGTCGGCGATCTGGATGAAGTGCTCGAAGAACTTCGACGCCATGTCCTCGTACGCCGCGTCGTGGAGCGCCAGCTCGAGCGAGATGGAGAGCATCGTCGCGGCGTAGAAGGCCATCCACGCGGTGGCGTCGGCCTGCTCGAGGTACTCGCCGCCGGGGAGCGGCTTGTTGCGGTCGAAGACGCCGATGTTGTCGAGGCCGAGGAAGCCGCCGCTGAACAGGTTGTTGCCGTCGGAGTCCTTGCGGTTCACCCACCAGGCGAAGTTCACGAGCAGCTTGTGGAAGATGCGCTCGAGGAACTGGACGTCGCGCGCGCCCTTCGGCCCGGTGAGCTTGTAGATCCGCCACGCCGCCCACGCGTGCACCGGCGGGTTCACGTCGTCGAAGGCGAACTCGTAGGCGGGGATCTGCCCGCTCGGGTTCATGTACCACTCGCGCAGCAGGAGCACGAGCTGTCGTTTGGCAAACTCGGGATCGAGCCGGGCGAAGGGGATCATCTGGAAGGCGAGGTCCCAGGCGGCGAACCACGGGTACTCCCAGCTGTCCGGCATGGACAGGACGTCGCGGCTGTACAGGTGCTGCCACTCGTGGTTGCGCCCCTGCCAGCGCCCGGGGGGCGGCGGGGGCTGGGCGGGATCGCCCTCGAGCCATTCGCGGACGACGTAGTTGTACGCCTGCTTCGTCCAGAGCAGGCCGGCGTACGCCTGCCGGGCCACGCGGCGCGCCTCGGCGGTCGCGGTGCGGGGCAGCACCTCGTCGTAGAACGCGTCCGCCTCGCGCCGCCGCAGCGCGAACACCTCGTCGAAGGCGCGCCCGAACCGGCCGCCGGCGCGCTCCCCGTCGGCGGCGAGGCGCAGGTCGACGCGGACGCTCTCGCCGGGCCCGATGGTCCAGCGGTAGAGGAGGGCCGCCTTCGTGCCCCGGCCGGCCGGGTCCACCGCGCCGGTCTCGCCGTTCACCACGTACCGGTGGAACGCGTCCTTCACGTACGGCGTGGGATTCGGCGTGCCGTACAGGTGGTGGAAGTTGGTGTCGTTCTCCGTGAAGAGGAGCTCCGGCGCGCGGCCGCGCGGATCGGCGCGCAGGTGATACGCACCGAGCACCGGGTGCTCCGCGATCAGCGCGCGCTCGACGCCGGCCACGATCACCGGCCGCGCGTCGTCGCCGCGCCCCCAGCTCCAGCAGTTCCGGAACCAGAGCGTGGGGAGGAGCGCGATCGGCGCCGCCTCGGGGCCGCGATTGGCGATCGTCAGGCGGATCAGGACGTCGGCGGGAGAGGCCTTCGCGTACTCGGCGACGACGTCGAAGTAGCGCTCCTCGTCGAACACGCCGGTGTCCACCAGCTCGTACTCCGGCTCGGCGCGGCTCCGGCGCGCGTTCTCGTGCACGAGCCGCGTGTACGGGAACTCCGCCTGCGGATACTTGTACAGCGCCCGCATGTACGAGTGCGTGGGCGTGTTGTCGAGGTAGAAGTACGCCTCCTTCACGTCCTCGCCGTGGTTGCCCTCGTGGCCGTCGAGCCCGAACAGCCGCTCCTTGAGGATCGGATCGCGCCCGTTCCAGAGGGCGATGGCGAAGCAGAGCTGGTAGTCGAAGTCGCAGATGCCCAGCAGTCCGTCCTCGCCCCAGCGATAGGCGCGGCTGCGCGCGTGCTCGTGCGGGAAGTAGCGCCAGACGTCGCCGTCGGCCGAGTAGTCCTCGCGCACCGTGCCCCACTGGCGCTCGGGCAGGTACGGACCCCAGCGCGTCCAGAACTTCTCGCGCCGGGCATCCTCGGCGGCCCGCAGTCGTTCGGCACCCTGCATCGAGTCGGCGATCAGGGGATGAGGAGGACCTTGCCGGTCGTGTGGCGCGACGCCAGCGCGCGCTGCGCGTCGGCCGCCTTCGCCAGCGGGAACTCGGCGCCGATGCGCACGTGCAGCTCGCCGCGGCGGATCCACTCGAACAGCGCGCCGGCCCGGTCCTCGAGCTCGGCGCGCGTGGCGACGTAGTCGGCGAGCGTCGGCCGCGTGAGGAAGAGCGATCCCTTGCGATTGAGGAGCTGCGGATCGAAGGGGGGCACGGGGCCGCTGGACTGCCCGAAGAGCACGAGCATCCCGCGCGGGCGCAGGCAGTCGAGCGACCGGTCGAAGGTGTCCTTGCCGACGGAATCGTAGACGACGTCGACGCCGTGGCCCTCGGTGATGCGCTTCACCTCCGCCAGGAAGTCGTGCGTGGTGTAGTCGATGCCGTCGCGGGCGCCGGCCTCGCGCGCGAGCGCGAGCTTCTCCGGCGACGACGCCGTGCCGATGACGTGGGCGCCGCGCTTCGACGCGACCTGGCAGAGGAGCAGCCCGACGCCGCCGGCCGCGGCGTGCACCAGGCACGTGTCGCCGGGGGAGAGCGGGAAGGTGCTCGTCGCCAGGTAGTGCGCGGTCATTCCCTGGAGGAACACCGCGGCCGCCGTCCTCGTGTCCACCCCCGAGGGGATGCGCACGGCGCGCGCGGCGGGCAGGGTCGCCCGCTGGGCGTACGCGCCCCGCACGCTCTGCGACACGACGCGATCGCCGACGTCGAACCCCGTCACGCCGCGTCCGACGGCGCGCACCATCCCCGCCGCCTCCGCCCCGGGCGTGAACGGCCGCTGCATCGGGTAGCGCCCCTCGCGCTGGTAGATCTCGATGAAGTTGACGCCGACGGCCGCGACGTCGATCAGCAGTTCCCCGTCGCCGGGCTGCGGGTCGGGGACCTCCTCCAGCCGGAGGACGTCGGGACCACCGGGATCGTGGACGCGGATGGCGAGCATCGAGGGACGAGGGATGAGGGACGAGGGACGAGCAGGGGACGAGGGACGAGGGGCGAGTGGTGGAGTGAAGGCGGCGGCGGTTCGTGCTGCACGACCCGTTCCTTTCACGTCCCCGCTCGCTTCCAGTCCACTATCTCACTGTCGTCACTGCTCTACTTCAGCATCTGCTTCGCGATCGTCTGCAGCTGCATGTTGCTCGTGCCCTCGTAGATCGTGCCGATCTTCGCGTCGCGGTAGAACTTCTCGGCGGGATAGTCCTTCGTGTAGCCGTAGCCGCCGAACAGCTCGAGGCAGGTGGACGTCACTCGCTCGGCGACCTGCGACGAGAACAGCTTGGCCATCGCGCCCTCCATCACGATGTCCTGCCCCGCGTCGCGCAGCCGCGCGGCGTTGTACACCATCAGGCGGGCCGCCTCGGTCTCCGTGCGCGCCTGGGCGAGCTGGAACTGCACTGCCTGGAAGTCCGCGATCGCCTTCCCGAACTGTCGCCGCTCCTTCGTGTACTCGGTCGCGGCGCGGAGGGCGCCCTGCGCCACGCCGATCATCTGCGCCCCGATGCCCACGCGGCCGCCGTTCAGCGTGTCGATGGCGATCCTGTACCCCTGGCCCACCGGGCCGAGCACGTTCTCGTCCGGCACCTCGACGCCGTCGAGGATCAGCTCCGTCGTGCTCGACGCGCGGATGCCGAGCTTGTCCTCCTTCCTGCCGACGCCGAAGCCCGGAAAGTCGCGCTCGACGACGAACGCCGTGATCCCCTTGTAGCCCGCGGCCGGGTTCGCGTTCGCGAAGATGACGAAGATCTCCGCCTCCGCGCCGTTGGTGATCCACATCTTCCGGCCGGTGAGGATCCATCGGTCGCCCTTCCGCTCGGCGCGCGACTGCATCCCGAACGCGTCCGAGCCTGACGAGGGCTCGGAGAGCGCGTAGGCGCCGACCTTACCCGAGACGAGCTGCGGCAGGTACGTGGACTTGACGTGATCGCTGCCGTACGTGCGGATCGGGTAGTTCACGAGCGTGTTCTGCACGTCCATGAGGATCGCCGCCGCGGGGTCGATCTTGCTGACCTCCTCGACGGCGAGCGTCACCATCATCAGGGTGCCGTCGGCGCCGCCGTACTGCTCCGGCACCTCGATCCCCATGAGTCCCATCTCGAAGAACTTCCGTCGGAGCGCCGGGTCGATCCTGCCCTCGCGCTCCATCTGCTGGACGCGCGGGCGCACCTCTTCCTCGGCGAAGCCGGCGACGCTGTCGCGGAAGAGCGTCTCGTCGTCGGAAAGGCAGGTCAGGGCTGACATTGGGCCTGTGGCTGGTCTGGCGTCGTGTCCTTCCGTTCGCTCGCGTTCGCTCGAGCGACCCTTGCAGGTTACAGGGAACCGGGGGCCGGGTACAGGCCGAGCCGGCCGGAAGTGCCGCCCGCGGACGCCGGCGATGTGGCGCGCCCGGTCTTCGGGCACGGCGACCTCGCGGAAGGGAGCCGAACGGCGCGCTACCGCGCGGCGTCCCGGAGCGCGGCGATGAGCGCGTGCGCGGCGCTCGGCGAGTCCGGCGCGGAGCCGCGGGTCCCCTCGCCCTCGATCTGCTCGGGCGACCTCGACACGATGAGCGCGACGACCGAGCTGCTCGCGGTGATGCGGCGGCTCATCGCGATGCACTGCTCGTCGAGGGCGACGAGCATCGGCGTGCGGAGCTCGGCCTCGTCGCGGCCGCCGACCGTCAGCGAGGCGCCGAGGAGGAGCGCCGCGTCGGCGCACCAGTGCGTCACGGTGGACGCGGCGACGCGGAGCCGCCGCGTGTCCTCGCCAAACGACAAGGTGAGCAGCAGCTCGCCCGCGTCCTGCCGTTCCACCTGGACGGTGGCGTCGCCGATGGCGACCATGGCGGGACTGGCGCTTCGATCAGGGGCGGGCGGACTGAACTGCTGCTCCGCACGCGTGCTGGTGGGTCGCGGCATCGCAGGCACCGTGGGCGGGTACAACCGTGCGGGCGATGCTTCTCGATCAGGTCGGCGTGAGAGCCTCGCCCGTGGGTTCTCCGTCCAATGTATCGGCGAAGACCTGCAGCGCCAGTTCGACTTTGCCGAACGGGGCCGAGACCTGCACGCCCTGTACGAGCCCGCGCACGCGCTGCAGCATCTCGCGCGCGATGGCGATCCCCTCGGCGACGGCGTGCTCCCGCGAGCGCTCGTTCGCGGCGCGCATGCGGCCGAGCACGGGGGCGGGCACCGACACGCCGGGAACCTCGTTGGCGAGGAACTCGGCGTTGCGGGCGGAGACGAGCGGCCAGATGCCGGCAATGACCGGGATGCGCACGTGCGCGATCCGCTCGAGGAAGCGCTCGAGCTGCTCGGCGTCGAACACCGGCTGCGTTATGCAGAACTCGGCGCCCGCGTCCACCTTCCACTCGAACCGGCGGATCTCCTGCTCGAGGTCGATCGGCGCGGGATTGACGCCGACGCCGACGGCGAACTGCGTCGGCGCGCCGATGGTGTTGCCGCCCGGATCGAGGCCGTGGTTCAGGTTGCGCACGAGGTTCGTGAGCCCGATCGAGTCGATGTCGAACACCGCGGTGGCGTTGGGGTACGGCCCCATCTTCGGCGGGTCACCGGTGATGAAGAGGAAGTTGCGCAGCCCGACGGCGGAGGCGCCGAGCAGGTCGCTGAGCATGCCGAGCAGGTTGCGGTCGCGGCAGGCGTAGTGGGTGACCGTCTCGATCCCGACCTGCTGCTCGATGAGGATGCTGGTCATCAGCGCGCCCATCCGGCTCTGCGCGCGTGGACCGTCGGGGACGTTGACCGCGTCGACGCCGGCGACCCTGAGCCGCCGCACGTCGGCGAGCATGCGCGACGCGTCCACGCCGCGCGGGGGCACGATCTCGACGGAGGTGACGAACGCGCCGGCCGCGAGCTTCGCGGCGAGGCGGGAGCGCTCGGGGAAGGGGACGGGGGAGATGCCGTCCGCGTTCCGCGGTCCGCTCTCCGCGGGACGCGCGACGCGGGCCGCGTCCGACCGGTCGAGATCGCGTGCCGGCTCACGCCCGGGTGTCCCGTCGAACGCCGTCGCGCCACCACGCGTCCCGCGTCCCGCGTCCCGCGCGCCCCCCGCCATCCGCGGCTGCAACGGCCGCACTCCCTCGACCATCGCCGCCAGGTGCTCCGGGGTGGTGCCGCAGCAGCCGCCGACGACCTTGGCCCCGGCCTGGATGAGGTGGCGGGCGTAGCTGGCCATGTACTCCGCGCTCGCCATGTACATGCTGCGGCCGCCGACGTCGCGCGGCATCCCCGCGTTAGGCTGCGCGCTCAGCTTGCGCCGCGTCGCCGGCGCCATCTTCTCGATCGCCTCGAGGATCGCCTGCGGCCCGACGGAGCAGTTCAGGCCGATGACGTCCGCCCCGATCTCGTCGAGCGTGCGCGCCACGTCCGCCGGCGTCGCGCCGTACGGTGTGAGCCCGTCCACGCCGATCGTCATCTGCGCGATCACCGGCACCGCCGGCGCGACCTCGCGCGCGGCGCGGACCGCCTCGGCGATCTCGGCGAGGTCGGCGAAGGTCTCGAAGATGAAGCAGTCCACGCCGGCCGCGTGCAGGCTCTCGAGCTGCTCGCGGAAGACGGCGCGCGCCTCGGCGTGGCTCGTCGGCCCGTACGGCTCGAGCCGCACCCCCAGCGGCCCGACGGAGCCGGCGACGAGCACCCGCTCGCCGGCGGCCTCGCGCGCCAGGCGCGCCGCGGCCTCGTTGAGCTCCGCCACCCGGTCCTCCAGCCCGTACTGCGCGAGCTTCAGCCGGTTCGCGCCGAAGGTGTTCGTCTCGATCACGTCCACCCCCGCCTTCACGTACTCGCGGTGCACGGCGAGCACGAGCTCCGGGCTGCGGACGTTCAGCTCGTCGTAGCACTGGTTGATGAACACGCCGCGGTTGTACAGCATGGTGCCCATCGCCCCGTCGAAGACGACGATGCGGTCGGGATCGAGGAGCTGCCGGACCCCGGGACGCGGTTCCGTCCGCGGGTCGGTCATACCAGCGCCATGCGGTCGGCCGCTGGGCCGCGGACCGCGTAGTACCTGGCCTGCGGGTGGTGCACGATGATCGCCGCCGTGCTCTGCTCGGGCACGAGCTGGTACGCGCTCGTCAGCTCCATGCCGAGCGCCTCCGCCGCGGGGAGGATCGAGAAGAGCGTCGCGTGATCCTCCAGCTCGGGGCACGCGCCGTATCCCCACGAGTAGCGCTTCCCGCGGCCGCCCGGGATCCCGAGCTCCTGGCGGATCCGCCGGTGCAGCCACTCCGCCGTCGCCTCCGCGGCCTCCACGGAGATGCCGTGCACGTACAGTGCTTCGGCGTACTCGCCCGCCGCCTGCAGCTCGTCGAACTTCCGCTGCGCCTTCTCGCCGACCGTCACCACCTGGAAGGCGACGACGTCCACGTCGCCGCTCTCCGTCGAGCGGAAGTAGTCGGCGATGCAGAGCCGCTCGCGCCCCTCCTGGCGGGGGAAGTGGAAGCGCGCGAGCTCCGTCGTCGTGCCGTCGCGGGTGTACGCCTCGGGGTCGTAGACGACGAGATCGTTCCCCTGCGACTGCGCGGGGAAGAAGCCGTAGACGGCGCGTGGGGCGAGCCACCCCTCGCGTTTCGCCTCCGCCTCGAGGCGCAGGCGGGTGGGCTCGAACTCCTGCCTGACGAGCGCGTCGAACTGCGCCCCGGAGCCGCGCGCGCCCCACTGCAGCCGATACAGCTCGTCGAGGTCGAGCACCTCGAACACCTCGTCGAGCGGGATCTGCTCCAGCACGCGCGTGCCGAAGGCGGGGGGCGTGGGCACGGCGTGGTCCTGCGACACGTCGCTGCGCGCGCCGGCCTGGTCGCCCACCGCGACGTCCTTGCCGACGGTGGTGTGGAGGAACACGTCCTTCCGCGCGTCCTCGACCTGCCGCGCCGTGAAGGCGGCGCGCCGCTCCGGGTCCTGGAGCGTGTCCATCGTCTCCAGCCCCTCGAACGCGTCCTTGCAGTAGAAGACGCCGGGGTCGTACGGCCGCTCCCCGTCCACGAACAGCGCGCGCCGGCCGAAGCGGCGGTTGATCGCCGC